>CAKQHO010000056.1 GCA_934234185.1 uncultured Psychrobacillus sp.
ATCCTACAGTATGCTTCTATTCCGTTTTCTGTTTGATATATAACATGTAATGCCTGTTGATCATGATCATCTATTTCCGGATACGGACAATTTTGCTCCACTACAAACACTTCTACTCTAAGCTTTAATACGTTATAAAGTTCGTGTATATCTAACTGATTAAATTGCTTTATTTGCCAACTCATAAATTACCTCCTATGTAATTGTATTTATTTTCTATAATATCCTAATTAAATATAGAAGATTACACTCTTTTTTGTTATGATTACAAAAAGCATGGAAGAGGTGATTTCTATATGATTAGACCCACGACAATGCAAGATATATCAAAAGTGCAACATATTGCAAAAGCGAGCTGGAGTGTTACTTACCGAAATATATTCCCAAAAGATGTTCAAACTACAATCTTGGAGAAAGCTTATTCAAGTATGATGCTAGCCAAACAATTTGAGAAATCAATTTTCCTGTTGGCCGAATATAATGAAAAACCAATAGGCTTCGCAAGTTTCACTCCAGTAGATGAAGATGGGGATGCAGAACTCACTGCCATTTACATACTTCCAGAATATCAGCAGCTTGGATACGGAAAGCAGCTTATGGAAGCAGGACTAGCAAAAATGCCTGAAGGAAAACAGCTGTTCATCTATGTTGAAAGCGACAATGATAAGGCTCGCTTATTCTGTGAAGACTTTGGATTTGAATACCTAGAAGAATTTGAAGAATATATGGAAGGTCATTTAATAAACACAGCTAAATATGTATATTTATTAAAGACACCAGTCTATTGACTGGTGTCTTATTTTGAATCGTCCAAACAGCTTAGCCCATCACTTTACATGACTATTAGAAAATGTTAAGTCTAATAACCAGCTCAACATGATTCAGAGACAGATCGATTATAACGGTTGGTTAGATGTGTAATATTCTTCCTCTAGACTAACTGGTGGTTTACGGACAAAGCACATAACCGCAGCAATATATAATAGGATAGAAGTTAAAGATAAAATCCCTGCAAACAGTCCTGCTATGATAAACATAATACCTGCAAGCTTTGGCTTTTTATTTTTAGAAATTGATACAATCCCAATTATATTTAGTATTAGACTGATTAGCAAAGTTACAACAAATGCCCATCCAAATACACTAAATAGATCAAAAAACACATTCATTATTTCAATTGTCTGTTCTGCATCAGTCGCAGAGAGTGTTGGATCGTTATAAATTTCTTGTTCAAATTCAGTAATAAAAAGCTCATCATTAAACATACTACTTCCGGCTACTATAAAAATAATCATTGCTATAATAGATAAAAAAGTAAATATTGCACTTATTACCCCTAAAACTAATTCTCCAGTTCTCGACATAATATACCTCCTATTTTCTATATTCTCCTATTCTACGATAATATCCGTAAAAAGTTCCATTAATTATTAAATCCCGTCAAAAGTTCCATTAAAAGAGTTTATAAGTAGGAGTGAATGGGTATTTAGAAAGTAACACAATAATAAGAAAGGTTGATTGACATGGAAAAAAAACTAATCTTTAACCAATCTGATTTCCTTTATACATTGGCAGGTGCTTCCGTATTAACAGGTATTTTGGTATTGTTTACATCTATATAAGAATATAAAAGGCAATCCACTTATGTGAAACAGCGGATTGCCTTTTATTATGCTTTTATGTCATTGTATTCATCTGTTTTGTTAAAAGTATCGACGACGTAGGAGCATACTGGCTCCATTTTATAATCCTTTTCTCTTGCGAAGCTAGCGGCTGTGTCCAATAATTTCTTGGCAACCCCTTGCCCTCTAAGTTTAGGAGATACAAATGTATGATCCATTACCATTACGTCACCTAGTAATGTCCAAGTAATTTCTCCCAATCTTTCTCCATTTTCGACTACTTGAAACGCATATACTTCATTACCAAGTTCTTTGTATTGAAAATCCATTGTCCCACGCTCCTTTTTAGAATCTTATCATAATCACTAACTAATTGACAACGGACGTAACTTAGCCTCTATTTCCATCCTCTTAGGCTCTAAAAATGGAGGGAGTGCTAATGTCGTACCTAAACTCTCAACTTGCTCATCCGTGGCAAACCCTGGCTCATCTGTAGACAGCTCGAACAAAATTCCATTAGGCTCTCTAAAATAGATTGCTTTAAAATAGTAACGGTCGATTAGACCAGAGGTAGTAAAGCCATGCTCTATTAATAAATCATTCCACTTCACATAATCAGCTAAAGAAGGAATTCTAAAAGCTACGTGATGAACACTCCCTCTTCCCGGCCTTTCTCTTGGTAGGTCATTTCTTTCTTCCAGATGCACTTCTCCCCCAGGACCACCCTCTCCTGTTGAATAAACTAATATTTCTCGTTGATTTTCAATCTCAGATATATAGCTTCCCACATATCTAAAACCTAATACCTTACGTAGAACATTTTCTGTCTGCTCCGTATTACGTAGAGTCAATTTGACGGGGCCTAAACCGACTATTGCAAATTCTATAGGGATATCAGCTATTTCCCATGGCTCACCGTAGGGAATACCTTTTCCATTATCGACTACGAGCATTAGTCTAGAGCCTTCGAAATCCTCAAAAGCTAATGTTTTTCTATTAAATCTTTCCATTATTTCTCCGTGAGGCACATCCATGGTAACAAATCTTTTTTTCCAAAAATGAAGAGCTTCTTCACTTTTTACTCTAAATCCTGTACTACTAATACTTGATACACCAGGATAAGTTCTTCCTGCCATTGGTATATCGAAATAAGTCATATCTGTACCGGGAGATCCTTTTGCATCTGCATAAAAAAGGTGATAAGAGGACGTATGGTCTTGATTGACCGTTTTTTTCACTAATCGCATTCCTAATATCCGTGTAAAGAAGTCGTGGTTTTTATTAGCATCAGCAGTTATCGCAGATACATGGTGAATTCCTGCAAGCTTCATACTTTCTACCTCCTAATTATCTCGAATTCAAGATATTTACTATAGCTTATCAAATTTAGCTCCTAAGTACAATAGTAAGTGATAGAGGCACATTGTATTTTATGATGGTATCTACCATTCCATTCCTCCGAGATTTACCCTCCACCAAAAAAAGGCTATATAGAGTGATACTCTATAAGCCTTTTACAATATTGTTTTAAATGTTAACTAAATATGGAGCGGATGGAATCTATTAAATTTGTGAAGAATTCTTTTACACTTTTCCAAAAGCCTTCATTATCTTTAATACCGCTCAGTTTTTCTTCAATCGTTTTACTAAGATCACTTAATTGATCAGACCATTTACTAAAGTCGATATCCAATTGGCGAATGCGATCCATTAAGTCTACTAGTAATTGTCTGTCTTTATCTGAAAGCTCAATTTTTAATTTAGAAAGCTGCTCAGATACAATTTTTTCAATATCTTCTCTTGAAGCGGGATTTTGCTCGGCTATTTGCTTCTTAATTCCCGTTAATAGCTCGCTAACTTTCGCCTCATCTACTCCAGCGTCTTTAGATAGAATGGTAGCTACTGATAGCTCGTCGTTTGCTACATCAGTTCTCTCAGGGTCTAATTCTCCCCCTGTCACTTCGTATGCCTTATAAATACCTACCAACGCTGAATGTCCTGTAACAGGCTTTGGGGCAGCAATCTCAACAACGGCATCTTGAATTCCCGCTGTTAGCATGGCATTTGCATACATATCAGCTGTAACCTGAGTGATATTGTCAGGAGTAACTATATCAATCACTAAACCCTTGCCTGCCTCTTTACGAGTAATTTTAGCTGATGAAAACATCCGGGCAGATGCATCGCCGTCCTTTAAGTATTTAGCTAAGTCTTGTCCTGTCACTATTATCTCTTGCACATCTGAGTTTTCCGTAATGTTAAGACTATCTTTTACTTTCTTTTTCTCTGTATCACTTAAACTACCACCATATACTACAATTGGTGCACCAAATTTCTCGTCAATTGCATCTGTTTTTCCATCAGAATCTGCTAATACCGTTAGTGGTGCTAACATGGCACCAACAAAAAGAACAAGCATTAACATAATATTTGTTATTTTTTTCATTCCCTGTAACCCCTTTCTATACGTTACACACATTAGTACGTAAAAAGGAGCAAAAAGTTCCGAGACTAATTCGTCTTCTTTTTACTCCTAATTAATATTACATTTTTATAGTTGTCCAGCCTTCACTTTGGGTAATTTTTCCTTCTTTCATAAGTTTTCCAAGAGCCCTCTTAAACGCAGCCTTACTCATTGTAAACATTTCTTGGATTTCCTCAGGGCTAGATTTATCCGTAAAAGGCATTTTACCACCAACGTCATTCAAGTAACGGAAGATGGTTTCGGCATCATCACCAAGTCTTTCATGCTTTCTTGGCAGCATTGACGCGTTTAATGACCCATCCTCTTTAGTATCAATAATACGAACATTTACTTCTTGTCCAAGACGTGGTTCTTCTTCTCTTTCAGATTGGTGAACAAAAATACGATAATGCTCTGGTACACTTAGTAAAAAAGTGCCCACGGGAAGCAATCTGTAGGGTCTTGCAACTAGATTTTCATTTAATAGGGTTGCAGGAGCATCAATATACATCTCTTCTACTCGGTCCTCCGTAGCTAATCGGCCAAATAATTCTCCATTTCTATCTGTACGAAGTGTCATGTAAAGATGATCTCCAGTTTGCGGCCAAAGCTTTTTCACTTTTGGAAGGTCTTCCTCTTTCACTAATACTTCACGAGAAGTCCCGATATCTACATAAGCTCCTTCTCGATCGACCACCTTAATTACTCTCGCCCATCCATATGTTCCTTTTTGAATAAAAGGTAACTGAGTAGTGGCTGCTATATTTCCTCTTCTGTCTACAAAAAGAAATACTTCTAACGAATCGTCCTCTTGTAAATTTTCGGGTGCCTCCGATGCGTTTAAAGGAATATCTTTTCCTTCATATAAAAGAGACCATTTCGATCCTTCCTGACTTTGTACAGTAGCTTTAATAATTTCACCTGATGCTAATTCTGCCATAATTACCGCTCTCCTTCTGACCAATACTGGCCTTTACCCTCTTGTTTTCATTTATATAATGATTCATTTGCTTTCTTCATTCGAAAAAGTTTCTTCTTCTTTGCTTTGCTATAGAAGATTCACACTATGCTAATCCGATGAGTTACTTTCTCTTCTATCCTCTAATACAGTATATGCTATTTCCCTTATAACCGATTCATTTGCATCATAAACAACTAATGGTATATTATGAGATTCTCTCCAAACAAATTCATTTATCTAATACTTTGTTATTTTCTTAAATAGTGAATTTCAATACCATTCAGCACAGTTGAATTATTTTCTAGGAGCTTCTGTCTTTTTTCTACTGTATCTTGAGGGTTTAATGAGGATATTTACATATTAACGAGAGTGAAAGAAATGTATGTAGCTTATATCTCCTTATCTTCTACCCCGTGGTTTGGATCCAAGAAGCTATAAGTCTTTACGAAGCTCTAATAATTTTTCTTGGAGAGATGGATTCTCTTCTAATATAATAACTAAGTCAGCTATTCGATCAATGGAATTCCAGCTAAGATGATGCTCGATCCCTTCTACATCTCCATAAATATTTCCTTCCTCCACACCAATAAGTCTTAGAAATTCCTCTAAAAGCTCATGTCTCTTAACAAGTTTTTTTCCAAGCTTTAACCCCTTTGCAGTTAGGGTTAATCCTCTATATTTTTCATAGACTAAAAAACCATCTTTATCTAATTTTTGCACCATTTTTGTCACGGATGACGGCAAAACAGATAAAGCTTCTGCTATGTCAGACACACGAGCATACCCTTTCTGTTCAATTAACAGGTATATTTGTTCGATATGATCTTCCATGCTAGGTGTTGGCATATTTATCTTCCTTTCTTGCTTCCCACTTATTTTACTACAACCATACTTTTACCTCAAATACGTATATAAACTTTACCCAAAATATGAAAAGCCTTATCTAAAAATAGACAAGGCTTTATTGACGATGAGGATATTTCCCCACTATATGAATGGAATGGATTATTCGCTTATTAATCCATTCTCTATTTTCATTCGTATTCATTCGCTCAAAAACCGATTTTCTGCCCTTATCTGTTGTTACATAATGAGATGGCATGGCATTTAAACTGAGGGCTATAATATCATTTTCACATTGGCTACATTTACAAAAGGTTTGATATTCAGGACCACGCATTAGGACCCTTACAATCCCTTGTACGATTTCCTCCATTACGTTAACTAACAAATCAACCTCTTCTTTCATTAAGCTTCTGATGTTTAACCACTTTTAATTCAGGGTAACTTTATAATAATAACACGAATTTATATCTTAAAGAAGAAAGGATGAGAAAAATGGGTAGATTATTATGGACAGTTATCGTAGTTCTTATTGTACTCTGGTTATTAGGTCTAGTATTAGAAATCGGTGGAGGATTAATTCACACATTATTAATAATTGCTGGTATTATCTTTGTAATTCAGCTGGTTACTGGCCGTCGAGCCCTTTAACTAATTACTAAACTTAATCTTTTGAAATATGTATTCTTAGTAATCTAATAACTTGGCTTTATACTTTCAAAGCTAGAAAAAGAAGTCGCCTCTTTAGGAAGCGACTTCTTTTTTAGTATCTTGTTTTGGCATAAATACAAGTATCTCGTAAGCTATTTCCATCTGGTGATAGAGAGTCATGCCGAAGTATTCCTTCTAATCTAAAGGCAAGCCTTTCTGCTACCGATCTGCTTCTAACATTATCACTATCGCATCTTATCTCTATACGATTTGCTTTCAATTCTTCAAAGGCAAACTGAGTGATTCTATCTACTGCCTCTGTCATATACCCTTTTCCCTCAAACTTGCTATCAATCCAGTAGCCAATTTCAAACTTACGTACCTTCCAATCTATTCTATGAAGACCTGAAGAACCTACAAACTCTCCTGTATCCTTCAGAAACAAATGAAGTCGCAAATCATCTCTTGTTATAAAATTAGCTATTGCCTTACGAAGATTTGTTGTAGTTTGCTCTAAGGATTGTTGAGTTTGAGCCCAAGGCATCCACTGCTTTAAAGCGGTATGGGAATTAATAATTGCTTTCCATACATCTTCTGTATCCTCTACTCTAGGAGCTCTAATAATTAATCTTTCCGACTCAAAAACCTCAGAGAAGTATTGATTATCATCTAATTCTTCTATTTTCACATGGAAGCCGTCATCCCAATTCACAGGAGTAGCCGTTCCCTTCAAAAAGTCCTCTCTAGTCATACCGTAAGTTACAGCATCATAGTAAGAGGCTTCCTTAGGGGAAAACCATGCCTGTCTTAACTGAGCTTCTTTTACAAAGCCAGCTCGTTCAAAGGTTTTTCTCATTGCAAAATTATCTTGTCTAGTATGACCTTCCAAACGAATTTTCTCCTCCGGCAATTGGAATACATATTCAGCTACTAGCTTTAGAGCACGAGGTCCATAGCCTTGCCCCCTCTTTTCATCTGCTATTCGAAGGTCAAAAAGTGGTATCTCATCTCTCAGGTCGTAAATCTTAACAATTCCAACTTTTTCCTCTTCCTCATTTTCTACCCAAAAGGTTTTGACTTCATCCGATTGGTATCCGCCCTCTTCTATCGTTTTCTCTACCAATTCTCTCGCGGGATGTGAATTCCCATGATATGGCCATGTATTTGTTGTTAAGAAATGAATGAGCAGCTCTTGCTCCTCCATTGTCCATTCTGTAAGCTTCATTTTTACCCCTCCGTACCTCTTACTTTTGCACCCTTAATAATCGCAATGAATTTAGTACCACTAGTAAAGTTGCTCCCATATCTGCAAAAATAGCAATCCATAAGGTTAACCATCCTGGGATAATTAACAGCAACGCAATAATCTTTAATCCTAATGCAAACATAATATTTTCTTTAATAATATGCAATGCTTTTCTACTTAGACGGATGGTATAAGGTAGCTTTTCTAAGTCATCAGCCATTAAAGCTATGTCTGCTGTTTCTAAAGCAGCATCAGTTCCAGCTCCTCCCATGGCAATTCCAACTGAGGAAGCCGCTAATGCTGGGGCATCATTTACTCCATCGCCGACCATCGCTACTGCACCAAACCTATTTTTTAATAGTTTAATAGCAGCTAACTTCTGTTCAGGCATAAGTTCCGCTTCCACATCAGTCATCCCTAGTCTTTTAGCAATTGCAGCTGCAGTACGCTTATCATCACCTGTAAGCATAACCGTATGCTTAATACCAGACCCTTGAAGGTCAGATAGTACCTGATGACTTGATTCCCTAATAGGGTCTGCCACTGCAATAAATCCTTTATATATACCATTTTTCATAGCAAGCATAACCGTATTCCCTTGTAGCTGCAGCTCCTCTATTTTATGAACAGTCTCCTGGGATATCTCACAAGAAGAAGTAATCCAATTCACACTTCCTATAGACCATTTAACTCCCCCTACAATACCCTCTGCACCTTTACCGGTAATAGAATGAAACTCTTCCACCTCAAGGGGCTGAATATTGATTTTGGTAGCATATTGAACAATAGATTGAGCCAGAGGATGCTGGGAATAGGTTTCTATAGACATAACATTCTGCACGAATTCTATAATGTCTTCCGCTTCTATCTGCGTAACCTCTGGATATCCCTTCGTTAAAGTACCTGTTTTATCAAAGGCAACGGCTTTTATTCTCCCAATCTCCTCTAAGTAGGCCCCTCCCTTAATAAGTACTCCTTGTTTTGCAGCATTTCCTATTGCAGTTACAATTGCCACCGGAGTAGATACAACTAATGCACACGGACATCCCACTACCAATACCGCAAGCCCTTGGTACACCCACAGATGCCAATCAGCTCCAAATAAAGGAGGTATGACCGCCACCAAAAAGGCAATAGCAATGATGATCGGCGTATAATATTTCGCAAATTTATCGACAAACCGTTGAGAAGGAGCCTTTTCTGCCTGCGCTTCCTCTACTAAATGAATTATTTTAGCAATCGTTGTATCTTCCACTCGTTTGGTTACTTTAACCTCAAGTGATCCTTCTTCATTTAATGTGCCAGCAAATACTTCATCGCCAAGAGCTTTTGATACTGGAACAGATTCCCCGGTGATGGATGCCTGATTAACAGTCGATGTCCCCTTGATAACTATGCCATCCATAGCTATTTTTTGACCTGGCTTTACCACTAAAATACTATCTATATTGATATGCTCTGTCTCCAACTCTACTAAGCTGTTACCTTCCCTAATAGTCGCTGTTTTTGGCGCAATATCTATTAAGTCACTAATAGATTGGCGAGCCTTGTTTAAAGAATATGCCTCCAAAGCTTCACTAACAGCAAATAAGAAAACTACTACTGCTCCTTCACGCCATTCTCCAATAATAGCTGCTCCTATAATAGCAATGGTCATTAATGTTTTCATGTCAAACTCTAATTTCATTAAATTAATGAAGCCACTTTTAAATAAATCAAAGCCTCCAACTAAAATTGAAATGAGGAATAATCCAATTGCAAGGGGGTGATTTTCGGCAAATATAATAGAAGTTCCAATTCCCGCAGCTAAAAACAAGAAGGAAATCATCGTAAGTATATTTTCTTTCTGCTGGAAAAATGGTTTCTTCTCAATACTCCTTCTACCGAGTGGGACTACCTTTATCCCATCAAATGCTCCGGCCATTTCAATCTCCTCTACCGATGCATTACCAACAATAGACACTTTAGAAGCCCCAAAGTTAACTAATGCATCTTTTACCTTAGGAAGCTCTTTTATATTTTTTTCAAACTTCATAGCACAATTAGCACATGAGAGATTCTCTAATCTATATTCCTTCTTCTCCACCGGTTTCACCTTCTTCTATGACATGTTCATACGCAACCTTGACCAGTTCATTTACATGATGATCCGCTAGCGAGTAAAAAATTTGTTTTCCTTTTCTTCTTGATTTCGCCAAAGATAAATCTCTTAAAAATCGGAGATGATGAGAAGCAGTTGCTGTAGAGGAACCGATTATTTCGCTAACATCACACACACATAGCTCTTCTTCAATAGTTAATGCATAGGCTATCTTTAGCCTTGTTTCATCTGCTAACGCTTTAAAAATTAAAGCTACCTTAGAAAGCTCTGGCAATCGTCTTTTTATTTCTCCTACTGCGTCCTCATTAACCATAGTAACTTCACAAATATCTTTTTCCTGCAATTTGCCCACCTCATTCAAATGACTATTTGATTGTATATTTAGTATATATTTAAACTATTCTAAATACAACTCATTCAAATGGGCGTTTGAGTGTTTTTTTACATTTTTTAATAATGATGTATTATAATTATCAATCGCAGGGGATGACGAAAAGCTTTGGCTACGGAGACGAGGCCTTGTGCTGGAAAAGAAAAAAGGCCGTACCCATTTTTGGATCGACCTGTTTCTAGAGCTATTTATCATATCGTTTTCATTACGTGTCTGAGCTGAAGAAGCTTATTTAAATAATCCTAATCTCCTGCTGCTTTAAGAGTCAGCTCATATCCATCCTCCATACTGCCATTTATAATCGTGGTATGATAATTTCCCTCCGCCCAGTCTAGTACTTGGTTTTGATACCATGCTGATTTTATATGCCCACTTTGGCCTGGCCCTACAATATGGTAGGCTCTTGTTAAATCAGAAAGATCTGCAACAAAACGCCAGGAAGCTCCGTGATTGACTCTTCCATCTTTTCCAAATCCGGCAGCTTGAACTGTAATACCAGATCCCCCAACCGGTACTGGTTTAGCATTTAAAAAGTAAGCAAGGATAGGAGATGCAGTTGATATCGGATGATCAAACGTCAGCTGATGGTAATCTCCCCACTTCCACTTCTCTTCGTTTGTGCCAAAGTCTTCTTCTATTTCCGTAACCGCTTTAATGAATGACTTGGTAACCCAAGAATCTACTCCACCGTACTCCTCCAACCAAATGCTGCTTTCACTATTATATCCCTTGCGTAAAAGCTGGTCTGTGATATTACTTTTTCCCGGTAGCATTTCATAGACATCCTCTGGCATTTTCTTAGCAAACATCTCTACTGGTAGCATTTTCATCCACTTGTGAAATACTAAAGGTGCTGCCATTTCCTTATCATCAATTTTATTCCAATCAGAAAGTATTTGAATAATATCTTGATAATCCTCTAAGTTATTGGATTTGTTTAACGAGTCAATCATAGCAGGTAAAAATTCACGAGCATATAGATTTTCCTGATCCATTTGAAGATTCATCATATCTTCCTTCGTAAAATCATCCTTACCTTCTAGCACCTCTACTATTCGCTCGAAACGATACGATTGAGCCCAAAAATCGGTTATATGGTATGGATATGATTCATCTACCACTTGGTTGTTAGCGGTGACTATAAAGCCCTCCTCCGGATTTACTATTTTCGGTAGCTCATCGTAAGGCACGTACCCTCTCCAGCCATAATCCGCGGAATCTCCTGGGACCGGTAATTGCCCATCTCCATTTTTCCTTAACGGAATTCTTCCATTTGCCTTATACGCGATTGTTCCATCTTTAGCCGCAAAAACAAAATTTTGCGCAGGAGCATGGAAGTCCTCTAAAGCTTCTTCAAACTCTTTCCAATTGGTGGATTTGTTCATTTTTAGAATTGCTTGCAGCTCTAAAGTCGGCGCTAAAGCAGTCCATTCCATTGAGAACAATGCTGGTGCATCTTCATTTTTAAATAGCACATCTGAGATGATAGGACCATGTCTTGTTACAACTACCTCGAAAGGCACGGGCTGTTGACCTTTGACGTTCACCCTATAATTACGAACCACCGCCTGTTCCCATTTCCCCTCATATAAAAATTGCGTTCTTTCTTCTGGGTTTGGTGTCTCAATATAAAGATCCTGTACATCAGGACCTACATTTGTCACTCCCCAAGCAATATCATCGTTATGCCCTAAAATAATTCCCGGTATCCCCGCAAATATAACACCACTTACATTTTGACTCGGTGATTGCAGATGCATTTGATACCAAATAGAGGGAGTGCTCAACCCTAAATGAGGGTCATCAGAAAGCAAAGGCATGCCACTCTCTGTTTTCTCTCCACTTACCACCCAGTTATTACTGCCATTAAACTCATTTGGTAAAATATCCGCATCAAAGTAACCGCTTACATTTACAGGGTTCTTTTTATTCGCTTCAATAATAGCAGGTGAATTCTCTGGATAAGTAATAAACAGTTCCTTTGCCTTGTCCTCTCCTAGCTCATTTAATGCCCAGTGTCTAATTGCGAGACTAGACCAGTTTCCACCAAGATCATATGCCATATACTTTCCGATGGTTAGTGAGTCGATTGGCGTCCATTCTGATGGTTCATACCCTAACAACTTAAATTCATAACTAAGCTTGTTTTCTTCTAATGCATAGTCAATGAAAGCATTAACTCCCTCTGTGTACCACTTCAATACTTCCTTAGCATCTTCCCCATATCCATCATATGACTTTTCAGCTGCATTTCTTAATCCAAAGGTAAGAAAGAATTTATCTGTATTAAGCGCTCCCTCCCCTACAACCTCTGAAAGCTGACCACTTGCTTGTCTTCTTGCTAAATCCATTTGAAAAAGTCTATCCTGTGCTTGTACAAAGCCTTGTGCTCTATACAGATCCGCATCAGAATCAGCTTGAATATGTGGTACTCCATCTTCATCTCTTGTCACTCGTACATCTCTATCAAGCACGGATAATGCAAGTTCGCCCTCTATAACAGGCTTTGTACTAGACAAATATACATTTAAACCAATCACTGCAATAAGAATAATAGTTAGTATGCTCCCCAGTGTCCAAGCTGTTATTTTCCATCCCTTTTTCATCAAAACACTCCTTTTCCACTATAGCAATATTCGACAGCGGCCTGGATTTTCCTTCCAATATTTTTTGTGAGTCTAAAGAAAAAACCTATGAATCATTCTATTCATAGGTCGGTTTATATATTATTTTTCGTTTTCTCCAACTATTTTTACTTCAAGCTCAAGCTCTACACCAAATTTTTCGTGAACTTTTTCTTGTACCATCTTAATGGTATTAATATAGTCTGTAGCTGTTGCATTTTTTTTATTTACAATAAAACCTGCATGCTTGGTAGAAACCTCTGCTCCACCATAGCCTTTCCCCTGTAAATCACTATCCTGGATTAACTTCCCAGCGAAATATCCAGGCGGTCTCTTGAATACACTACCAGCAGAAGGATATTCAAGTGGTTGTTTAGACTCTCTTTGGAAAGTAAGATCAGCAATTTTCGCTTGAATTTCATCTGGCTTCCCAGCATTAAGCTCAAATTCAGCAGATAAAACATAATAGCCTTTTTTTGAGATAATGCTTTTACGGTACTCTAATTCTAATTCATCCTTTGACAGAACTAACTTTTCACCAGATGGAGTTAATACTGTACAAAACCGAATCACATCTTTAATCTCGCCACCGTATGCTCCTGCATTCATCACCATAGCTCCACCAACGGAACCTGGTATCCCGCAAGCAAATTCCAACCCAGTAAGTGATTCCTTCGCCGCAGCTCTAGAAACATCTATTATATCTGCTCCACTTTCTGCTATTACTCGGTTACCATCAACTGTAATTGTATTTAAATGTTTTAAGCAAAGGACGATACCGCGTACTCCACCATCTCGAACTACCATATTAGATCCATTACCTAAAAGCAATAGCGGAATATTATTTTCATAGGAATAACGAACAACAAAAGCAACTTCCTCTTCTGTTGCTGGCGTAACAAATAAATCAGCCTTGCCGCCCATCTTAGTCATTGTATGCAAATTTAGTGTTTCATCTACTTTTACGTTATTAGGGTCTAGCTTTGTAGTCAAACCAACATACCATTCTTGTTTACTCAAAAAAGACAATCCCTTCTTCATTAACCTGTCACCTTACATAGTATGCGTTCTTCCAGAATATTTTTCAAGAAAATTACTATAACCATTCTTTAGACCATGATTCTATACTTAATACGACTCCCTTTAGCGCTAAACCTTTATCTGTTAAATTATATTCTACTCGTATAGGAACTTCAGAATAGACCTTTCTATCGACTATTCCCTCTTTTTCCAGTTCCTTCAGACGCTCTGATAATAACCGACCGCTTATTGGCAAGGAAGACTCTATCTCATTAAATCTTTTTGCACCGTCTAGTAACTGGTAGACAATTAAGGCTGTCCACCTCTTACCAATCAACTCCATCGCTTTTGATAAGCGTGGACATAATGGTATCTCTTTCATAGTACTCACCTCTATAACTTGATATTATAGACCCTTTTCAATACATTTGCAAAAAATAGTAATTTAATTACTTGACGTAATTTTGTTATTAATATATAGTTACTTACATAAAGTAACTCATGGTTACTTATTTATCTCAAAATAAAACATCTTTACTTCGAGATAAATTTGTTTTATACTAAAAAAAACAAATATTAGGAGGAAATAAAATGACAACGTTTAACCTTGATGCAGCACATTCCAGTATTGATTTTTCTGTAAAACACATGATGGTATCTAAAGTAAAAGGAAGCTTCACTAGTTTTTCAGCAGAATTAGATGGCACAGCAGAAGACCTAACAGGAGCAGCTATTAAATTTAATATCGATGTGAATTCTATTACTACAAATAACGAGGATCGCGACAACCACCTACGTTCTGAAGATTTCTTCGATACAGCAAAATATCCAAGCATTCAGTTTGTTGCAACATCTATTCAAACTACTGATGTTGGCGAATATGAAGTAACAGGTGATTTAACTATAAAAGATGTAACTAAACCAGTTACTTTTGAAGTAGAGTACGGTGGAAAAGGAAAAAACCCTTGGGGCCAAGAGGTAGTAGCTTTCTCTGCTGAAACAAAAGTTAACCGCAAAGAATTTGGCCTAGTGTGGAACCAAGCTCTTGAAACTGGCGGTGTGCTTGTTGGAGAAGATATCAAAATCAATGTAGAGCTTGAATTAAACCCAGCTTAATAACAATTATGCTATCCTTTTTTGAAGGATAGCTTTTTTATTTTTTCTTCTCAAAAAATCTTCATAGAATATTACCTCCCCCCTCCTCAACGATTAACTATTCTACTTTTTGGAACTATATTTTCTAATTTTCGTATATACTAGAATAAAAGGATTGGGGTGTTATATATGGAAGATTTTTTTGGACTATTTATTGGACTTGTAGCAGTAATAATGATATTTTCAATTCCTCTCTCAGCAATTTGGACTACTCATTTAAGAAAAGTCCATAAGATGAAGGGTGACTTTTTAAAGGAAGAAATCGAGTTAGAAAGATTAAAGTATGATAACTTCCTATTAGAAACGGAAAGATTACGCTTGGAGCTCCAGCATAAACAAACGGAGTTATTAGAGACAACTGCTGATCCAGTCTTAGTGGAATTGCAGCGTAAAGCTAGAGAAGCGAAAAATTTATCCTCGTAAAAATCGTGCATATTTCCTTTTGCACGATTCTTTTTTCGTTTGTAAAATTTACTTAGGAGGTATTTATGGAGGGGTCGACAAAGGGTTTTTTCAATTTGCTAAAGGGATTACATTGGCCAATAAAGGTAACTATCTTTGCCGTCGTTTTATCTCTTATTAGCACTGTTATTAGTTTAATAGTTCCTTTAATTACAAGTGATTTAGTGGATAAACTAACAACCTCCAGCTTTAATTGGGGTATGATTGTCCTCTTGTTAGTGGTTTTTCTCCTACAGGCGATAACGGGAGGCGTGTCCTATTATCTTCTGTCCTACATGGGAGAGTCAATTGTAGCAGATCTGCGCCGCAAGCTATGGAGTAAGGTACTACACTTACCAGTGACCTATTACGACCAAAATGAAAGCGGAGAAACTATGAGTCGTATCACACAGGATACTTCTACCTTAAAGTCTCTTATTACAGACCACTTAGTCAACTTTGTAACTGGCATTATCACTATCATCGGTTCCGTGATTATTTTATTTTTTATTGATTGGAAAATGACTCTCATCATGCTTATTAGTGTTCCGGTTAGTATTGCCATTATGATGCCTCTTGGGTCAATTATGCATAAGGTGGCCAAAGCTACACAAAAGGAAATGGCAAGTCTTTCAGGCCTTCTCGGTCGAGTATTAACAGAGATTCGATTAGTCAAATCCTATCGAGCTGAACAAGCCGAAATGGAAGGAGGCAACAATGCCATTACACGCCTTTATCGTTTTGGTCTAAAAGAAGCGAAGATCCAAGCTATAATTTCTCCTTTTATGACACTTATGATGATGGCTATACTGGTTTTAATATTGGGGTACGGAGGATTGCAAGTATCAAACGGTAATCTTTCAGCCGGAGAGTTAGTAGCTATTATTTTTTATCTGGTAAATATTATTGTTCCTTTTGCCCAGATGGCAACTTTCTTTACTTCTTTTCAAAAAGCAGTTGGAGCCACAGACCGTATTCAAGAAATATTTAAAATGGATAGCGAAAGTACAACTAAAACAGATTCTAACTTTTTAGAAGATGGAACTGTGAGCTTTCAAGAGGTTCACTTTTCATATAGTCCTGATCAAAAAATATTAAGCGGTGTCTCATTTGAAGCAAAGCCTGGGACTGTAACAGCTTTTGTTGGTCCTAGCGGTGGAGGAAAAACTACGATTTTTTCGCTTTTGGAAAGGTTTTATGAACCAAACCAAGGGCATATTCTTTTCAACAACCTTTCTATCAAAGAGTTACCTTTAGATGTCTGGCGTTCTAAAATAGGGTATGTATCACAAGAAAGTCCATTAATGAGTGGCACCATTCTTTCCAATATTACTTATGGAATGGCAGAGCAACCTCCATTAGAACAGATTCAAGCAGCAGCACGAGCTGCTAATGCAGAAATATTTATTGATGAGCTTCCAGAAAAATATCATACATTAGTAGGGGAAAGGGGCATGAAGCTTTCAGGAGGACAACGACAGCGGATTGCAATTGCAAGAGCTCTACTACACAACCCTAGAATCCTTCTCTTAGACGAAGCAACCTCCAATCTAGACAGTGGCTCTGAAAATTTAGTACAGGAAGCATTAGAGCGTCTTATGAAAGGACGTACCACACTAATAATTGCACATCGTCTAGCTACTATTACACATGCAGATAACATACTCTTTTTAGAAAAGGGTATGATAACGGGAGCTGGCTCACATGCAGAATTAATGAGATTACATCAGCTATATAAAGAGTTTACAATTGGTCAGGGACTTTCATAAGTTTTGTAACTTTTTAAGTTTTCGACTAGTCAAATACGTTATGAAGATTCATTTCGAGAGCAAAAAGCAATATTTTAAGGGAACTTTCCTAACACCTTATAATAAATAGTAAGAGAGACTTAATAAAAGTAACCATAAAGTATGTCTTTTCTATTAGATAAAAGAGTATAATTTTTAATACTTTATTATAGATATTTCTTTCACACTAACAATAGGGGTTAATAGAATTATTTTAATTACATTTTTTTCTATTTAAAATCACAAAGCAGTAAGAAAGTCTTATGTGTTTTTTGCGTTTTTTTATACACTTTCCGTTATTACTTTCTTATTGCGTGAAAAATATGGTTTTTTCTCTTATATGTGCTATCTTTATTATAGTATTGGTTTTTGTTTTCCTATTTGAATCCTAACTCGAGGGGGTTTGAATTTAGGTGAATATAGGGCAGCTAATTAAATTAGAAAGACAAAGACAAAATATGAAGCAAGAAGTACTCGCTTCTGGTATTTGTGTTCCCTCTTATTTAAGTAGGATTGAAAATGGTTTAGTCATACCAAGTGAGGATATACAGCAACACCTCCTTAAAAGATTAAATATTTCTAAAGAGAAACTTAATAATGAGTTAAGTGAAGAACGTCTTTTTTACTTTAAATCATTTTTTAAAACAGTAATTAACACAAGAAATAAGGAAAAAGCTGAAGAATTATATGAAGAAATTACTTTTTATATTGAAGCACATCCAATGGAACCAAATAGGCTTACCCTCCTATTGATGGAAACCAGACTTATGCTTATGATTCCCGCTAAAAGAAAAGAAGTTCAATCACATGTTGCGATATTGGAAGAATTTAAAAAGGAAATGAATACCGAACAATTATTCTATCTTCATACAATTCAAGGAATATTGGCGTATATGAACAATCAATTTAGAAATGCATCCGATATTTTTAATGAGGTTTTTACTCTAATTAAAAGCTATCGTATGGAAGACTGGGAAATGGCAGAACTCTATTATATTTCTAGCCTATCTTTATTATCAGAATCCCGCTACATACTTGCTATTGATTATGTTAAGTCCGCTCTTTCTTATTTTAATCAAGAAATCCTAATAGAACGCTCAATAGAGTGTCTAATAATCTTAGGTATTGCACAAAAGGATAATGGAGTTTTATTAGAGGCTGTTGCTACTTACAAGAAGGCAAAGGAAATAAGCTCTAAAATTGAATCCTCAAGATTTCTTGGTAAGATTGAACATAATTTAGGAAAAACCTATTCACTCCTTAAAGATAAAGAAAAATCACTCTTTCATTTTCAACAAAGCCTAACAATCAAAAACACACCTAGCGATATAATGATCACAATATTTTCACTGTTATTTGAGTATCATAAATATCAAGACTTCGATAATGCGAAAATATGGTTAGAAAAAGGCCTGAATTTACTAGATCAATTACCTGAAAAACAAAGAACATTCTATTCTAATCATTTTATAGTGTATAAATTAATATTATTTAATGAAAAAAATGTTATTCCCACTTTTAAGAAAGTAATAGACTATTTTGAAAGTGTTCAAGAATATAAATATTGCTCTATCTATTGTTATATTTTAGGTAAAAAGCTAGCTTCAGAGAAGCAATATAAACAAGCAACTATTTTTTATGAACAAGGGTTTAAGTATTATCTTAAATTATCAAAAGTATCTACTTGGGAGGAATTATTATGAAAAAATTACTTGTTGGTGTTTTATGCGTTATAGGTTTATTTGTTGCTACAACTTCTTATGGTAATGAGATTGCTTTCAATGATAAACCAGAAATCACTTCAATCACTTTACCTGGAAAATCACTGTAATAACCAGAAACACAATATTTAACAAGGGAGAAAAACAAATAGTTTTTCTTCCTTTTTTTGTTTAATTAAATAAAAAATAAAAAAGGCTCTATACTGAATGTGGTGGTGGGGTCAGCACTATCAAGAGTGTGACAATTTTCTAAAAAAATCTAAAAAAATAACATCCAATACTCTCTATTTGTTACCTTTAATTTGGCGAAAAAAAGGATTGGAGAGAGTATGGATGCAAGAAGATT
>CAKQHO010000057.1 GCA_934234185.1 uncultured Psychrobacillus sp.
ATTCAACTATCATTTACTGGAATTTCATATCATCTATCCTCATACAAGTTGTTTAGCTTTTCTATACTTTAGAAACTCATCAACACTCCAGAAAAGGAAAGATGATAGGAGAGAAATCAATAAAAAGAAGTTTACAGGTTCCCAACCCTCCCCATTAATAAAGAAAAAAGTTTATCAATTCTTTGATAGTGACTTCATTTCGCTGAGGGTGAATGCTTTCTAACACTGCAACCATTTTTATGTTTTGCTGGTAATTGTTGACGTTCTGGTTGTGATAAAGTCCTTAGTACGTACTTTGCTATCCGACTTGAATTGATATAGCTGTCCCCAATTTGCTTATCTGGGATAGGGGAAAGAAATGTTGAAAATAGAAAGGGGTGTCCTTAGATGGACACCCCCAGAAAACTATTGCTTGTACATAGGACCTGTTGCTTTTCCATAGCTACTAAAGATTTGTTCCATCGTTTGGTCGTCAAAACGAGGGACCTGATACCAACCGTGCTTATTAGCATATAGAGAAAGCTCATAAGCCATTTCTATACAGTTAGGGATTGAATCCTGTAAAACACGACGCACTACTGGGTTTGTAGATTCAAGTGCAGCTGTTACTTTTCCTGTAGCAGCTGTTTTAGCTGAACCTAATAAGAACCCTGTAATAAGCTCATCTGTAATTTCATTTGCAGTTTGAATTGGTTTTTTAGGCTGAGATGGGTTCAAACCATATTTTGAATCGTTATCCGTCTGCATTTTATATGAGGTAGTCGTAGTAGAAGGGTCCTTCCCAGTTTGAAAACATTCTACTAATGAGTTGTACTCATCTAATGCGAAAGCATACTGACGATCTAAAATGTTTAACAATTCTTGGTCTTGCACATGTGGACGTAAAATTGTCTTTTGGTTAAGAGCTCCTATCATGGCAGATAATACTTCATGTACATCCAATAACTCGTGGGCACCATGATTAAAATGTGGAACAACTGTTTGACCATTCATTGTTTGACTGTGGTTTTGGCTGTATGCGTTTTGATCCAAATTGTTTTCCTCCTTTTGAAAATGTAATGAAACATATCTAGCTTGAGCGAAATTAGCTAGAAGTATGTATAAATTATCGAGAAAAAAAGCCTTCCGACAAAGGAAGGCTAGTTGTTAAAATTATTCTTTTTCAAGAGAAGCAACCAATTGGAAGAGTAGGCTATATAGAAATTGATACGCTTCTAGAATGGTGAAATGTTCATCGAAGCCCTCTGTATAATTAAGAGGTAGATTTATCTCCCACAGTCCGTCTCCGTTTGAAAACATCATACTGTATTTCATTTTATCGCTCGTAAAATGTGCATCCAAATAGTCTCTAATAGCTTGTCCATATTTTTTTTGAACAGATAAGCCAAATAAAGCTGTATAAACGTCAAATACCTCATCAAACTCTATAGTAATCGCATCTGTTTGAAATACAGAAAAGCTGTCGGATTCTACATACATAAATTCAATAGGATGTTGCATAAAATGACTTAGCGAATTTTGTAGGAATTCCGCTTTTTCTTTGGATATCAATTCTTCCGTTTCCTTGTTCAAACGCTCAATTACACAGCTTTCAGAAATTTTACCTTGCTCAAATACAGTCAGGTTTACTTCAGCTGTTAACAACCCGTGTTGCTCAGCAAAATCCTTCTCTTCTTTAGTCAAAAAAATTATTTCTGTCGCTTCATTTATTTTTTTGGCTAGTGTTTTTTTAATCAAAATAATCGTTCCTTTCTTCTTCGGCAATAGTTTGCAAATCATAGGCATCAATTATGTAAAGAGGATACTCATTCTTTTCACCATATTGAATCGCTAATTTTTTTATATATTGTGGAGAACCCTCATTTTCTTCATCATACACCAGAAGCATTGCATCTGTATTACGTATTAAGAACTTATTTTTTTCAATAAATTGCCAGGGAGCTTCGTAAGGCTTTTTCGTAAGTGATGTGTGATAATCAGCCATGCTGACTAATCTCTCATATTTTTCTTGTTTCTGCTCATTCCAATTTTTCTCTTGCTCCAGGAAGGGAGTGATAATCGCATATTTTAAACGAGGGTATTCCTCTTTAAGCTCTAGCGTAAGTTCGGCTGCCCATGTTTCTACACCTTGCTGGCCGCTTAAAATGATCCATTCTAAATCTTCTTCTAGAAATTGTCTTAATTGGTTTTCTAAAGCTTTTTTAATAATTGGAATACCAGCGTGGCTATCATTAAAAATACCTAGTTCATGTGCCTTATATCCAGTAACTAATAGTCGTTTTACCATCATATCAACTCTCTTTTGAATAAGTGACCATCTCTATTATCTTCTCATAAACTATAGGGATTGCAAAGAAGGGATGATGATCTTGGCAGATAAAAAATCAAATGTAGGGTATTTAAGTCTTTTTGAAGGTTACTTAAGTAAATCAGCTAAGGAAATGATTGGATACCATGTTGCCGTTCAAACAACTAGAAGTGTATTGCAGGGTAAAATAACATCTGTTACCCCAGATCATATTGTGTTAGATGTAAAAGGTGTACCATTTTATGTTCGTGTTCAACAAATAGTATGGATCTCTCCGACTATTGCAAAATAAGAAGGGATGGTTAATTGTTTAATCGAGTAGATAAGTTGCTCATCGAGTTACCAAATTTAGTGTATGGTGATGCAAATGCGGCTTCTGCCGTGCAAGAGCTCCTTGGCGGAAAGTTTGGAGAAATGTCCACCTTGAATAATTATATGTACCAATCATTTAATTTTCGAGGAAAATCAAAGCTAAAACCATTTTATGATTTGGTTGCAAGTATTACTGCCGAGGAATTCGGACATGTGGAATTAGTGGCAAACACGATAAATCTTTTGCATAAAGGAACCAGCTTTGCGGGTGATCCGGATATAGCCCCATTACAGGATGCGAAGGATA
The DNA here is from genome assembly GCA_934234185.1 of uncultured Psychrobacillus sp. Classification (GTDB taxonomy): domain Bacteria; phylum Bacillota; class Bacilli; order Bacillales_A; family Planococcaceae; genus Psychrobacillus. The sequence continues at coordinate 2,928 of CAKQHO010000057.1, forward strand.
AACGGAATACTTACGCATTTATTGCCAACGCTCAAACAGCTTTAGCTGGAGACTCTATGGGTAATCCTTGGAGAGGAGATTATGTATTTTCAAGCGGTAACCTTGTCCTTGATCTACTCCATAACTTCTTTTTGGAATGCGGTGCAAGAACACATAAGATGCGAGTATATGAAATGACGGAGCATCCAACAGCTCGAGAAATGATTGGCTATTTACTAGTTCGTGGAGGGACTCATATCATTGCATATGCTAAGGCTTTAGAGATGGCTACCGGAGCAGACGTGACAAAAATGCTTCCGATTCCAAGCCTAGACAACCGGGCTTTTGATCAAGCGAAGAAATACGAGGACCGTGGCTATGGAAATGTACTATTTACATGGAACAACGTTGGAGACTACAAGGACATAGATAAAATTTGGAAGGGTCAAAATCCAACAAGCGGAGATCAATTATTCGTGAAAGAGGGAAGTCCGAAGGGATATAAAATTCCAGATTTAGAAGAGCTTCCAGAGGAATTTGCTCCAGGAATTGGACCTGAAGAATATCAAGCAATCGCTAAAAGACTGATGTGGACAATGTAAAGGATGGGTACACCACTTTGTAGTGGTGTTTTTTTTGTGGAATAAGAAAGATAGATTATCAAATTTCAATTAAGCTCAGGAATTAGAAGCAATTCCCTATATAGTAGACCTTGTTATGCAGTAAGCGATCTTACTATATAAAATAAAAGCCAAAAGGGATGTAGAGGTTAATGCTCGATCCCTTTTGGTGAGGCAATATCATTGAATGTATTTCCGTATATTTGGGTCTGTGATGTTTTCATCATCGCTAAACAGTAATATTTTTGCTGCAATTTCTGCTGTCTTTGGGTCCTCATCAACAAATGGTAAGAATACGCGGCCGCGGTGTTGGGAAGGGACAGCAAGTACTGGAATCTGAACTCCGCCTAGTTTATACACATTACCACTACCTAAGTGAATACTGTAATTGCCAAGCTTTCCATTGATTAATACGTGGGGTGCTTTTAACTGGACATTTTCAAGCTGTAATAGATTTGTCAATTGTTCGATAATGACTGCCCGCATTTCTGTAGTCGAGTGGCTCGCCTCTGGATCAACCTCTCCAACGTGAGCGACACTGACGACTAGATCTATATCTCGAAGAATCTCGCTAAAATGAAATGCTGGTACATTTTTTAGCAAAATAGGGTTATGTGTTAAACGTTCTACAAATGCCACCTCTTGTAGGGTAGGTGCTTCCACCTCTGCCGCTGTGAAGTAATCATAAACAAAGTCTATAACGGTTAGAGTGTTATAGCGATAAGAGATTTTCCTAATGGGTTCGTAATAACCTGTTTTCCAACCGCGAGATTTTAACAGTGTAATAGCTTTATTCGGTTGCACCTGAAAACCTTCGAAACGATTGGTTGCGCTCTTTTGTTTTTCATCCTCGGTCACTAAATACAGCTCACGGAATAGCTGCTTGAACGGCTGCCGCCACTTTGCTGTAAACGCAAAATGCTGCCATGCTCGCCAAACATCTGCTTGATATAAATGATAAGGATGTGCTATTTGGACGTTGCCTTTAACTTTTACTTCTTCGTTATTAACAGAAATAAATGCACCATCCTTTAGCATATAAAACTGCTCTCCTTGCATCCAAACCAGCTTTGAAAATAATTGTTCAAACGTCGAAATTTTAGCAAGCGTATAAATCAGTTCACTATCAAATAATACTTCTTCACACATTGCACGTTCTAATTGCAAGCGAGTACGGCTATATTGCTCCATAAGTTCTTTACGTGCCCCTTGCATTGAAACAACTCGCTCATTTTTTGCGATTTTTTTTGGCACTGATTTTAGCGAATTGTCAGCTTTTTGTACCGATAATTGAATTTTTCCGGCTGCTTTTGGAACGAGCTGAAGTCTAACATCGTCAATTGTTTGAGGGGAGAAGTATTGCTCGAGCTCTAAGAAGCGCTCGACTTCCATTTTCCACATAAACTGAGTGGCATTCCCGTTTGTAACCTGTTCGGCTAAATTTTGAATGGCCATTTCTACTGCTGCCGCTTCGCTTGCTCGGCGTTGCGCACCAAATTGTTTCGATTGTTTTAAAAATACCTGTAAAAATAAATAACTATCCTTTGCTTCTACTATCGTTGTTGGCAATAAACTGTACGCACGAAGCTTATCTAGATTACGCTTCTGTTCAATTTCGTTTCGTAATGTCGTACGATCCAATTCGCCAAGCGATGCCCGTGAGTAAAGCTGTGCTCGTCGATGATTCGCACCTGAAGTACTGTATTTTGCCGCATCGTAAACAATATTAAATTGACTCGGTTCCATAGCTTTATAAGCTTGTATAAACCAATTACGATCAAATGCTCCGCGTTGAAAGTCTTCTATTGCAATTGCACTATATTCTGCGATTTTGGCTTTTTCATAATCGGTGGTACGTTCTGAAGTATGTGCTACAAAATACCAAGCCGTTTGCTCTAAGCCAGACCATCCTAGATATTCACTTAATAATGGTAATAAGGAAGTATTATAAAGCATTACCTCGATTAAACGCTTAGGCTCAAAATTCGCTTCATCTAATTGTGCAAAAAAAACAGATGAATCTATTTGGTTTACATGCAGCTTCTGTAAAAGCACCGATAAGCTTTCTTTCCGTGTTTGTGCACGGTAAAGCCATTGTCTACTTAATTTCTCACCTCCTAGCGCTTTTAATAGACGAACGAAGTATTTATTTGCATCAATGGAAGATAGGTTAGTGACATACTGGGTTACCGGTGTTTCCAAATCGCCTCTTGCTAGCTCTTGTTCTACAATAAATTCTGACACTTCTTTTATAATATCTTCAAGCTCATGAAAGCGTGGTTGCTTCATTAAACCTGGCTCGATTCCTGATAATAGCTGACAGAATGGATCTGAAACAAGTAAGCGACGTATGTGATGTGCATCAACAATGCCCTTATCAAACAGTTCGGTCAAAGCATGGGAGGGCAAGAATTGAAACTTCTCCACATCCTTTTCGAAGAATAAGGCGGTGGTGTGTAGTAGCTGTACGCTTTGTTTCACCGTTTTTACATGTTCTCTCATTTCTTCAAAGGCTGTGTAAAACCAATATATATGGAGGGTAGTATTACCGTTGAAATAGTCCACCATATCTTCTTCTATTTTTACATTTGAATGGAAGTCCATTAGCATACTGGAACAAAATTGCACATAATCAATCGTTTTAAAGCGCCCATTTACCTGTTGCTGAAGTGGGGCGTTTCCTTGTGCAAGTGTATAGAGCATAACCACCTTTATTTGATGATAAAAAGCAATATCTCTTAAGGGATTGATAAGTGTAGAGAGATTTACATCACCAAAGTAATCTTGCAAAAATTTCTTTCCTTTTGCTGTTAACGATGACATGAAATAGGAGTCTGATAGGCGAGTTGTATAAAGGTAAACGCAAATTTCCTCTTCTGTTAATGTGCTTTCAACGAGCCATTTCGTCCATACATCACTTAATGGTAAATGGTCAATAGAATCCTTTGTGACTGGCTTTGTCGCATCTATACCTAACGATTCACCAATTAATCGTTCCTGTTGCTCATCTACATAATTTTTAATGGTATACGCTACATGTTGATGTGATTCAATGAGCTTTGAAAGATCCATTAGCTTGTCTTTAAGGGCTATAAAATCAAAGTTGGCCAAGTCTTTAAATGTAAAAGTAATTTCTTTACAAGGCTTCATTTTTTCGTGAATAGGAGGAATAGGTGCTGTAGCAAAGTTTTCCTCATCGAATATAAGCCTAGCAATTAACTGCTGCTCTTTTTCCGAAGGATGCTTAATCACATTTGAGAAATCTTGTGTTAACTCTTTCTTCTTCGTAATGAGCAAATCTAATATTCCTACTCGTACATCTTCTTTATTACTCAAAAGCAACTCATGTGCTAATGCTTCCAATTCAGCAACAGGCTGTGCAGCTAGAAGGGTAATCACTGCTTGGCGAATCTCACCAGTTTTTAAGGCTAGAAGCTTAGGAATGATGCTCTTAAAATTCGCTAAAGGGTATTTTGTTACAGCTAACGTTTCGATTGCTTGTTTTCGAATTCCTAAACTACGGTCCTGCAACGCAGGAATTACTAAATGATATTGCTGTAACAGTTGTGAAACACCATAATAAAAATATTCACGTGCATTAACTGGCCATGAGGGTACTTCTTTAGCTAATTGCTCTAATGTTTCTATACGCTCTAGCTTGCATAAAAGTAAAATTCGTAGCTCGTAAAATTGCTGTTTATGAAATTGAAAACGTAAAAAGGGGAAAGGGGTGCTATCCATTTCATATGTTTCGCCTTTTATTTGTCCCTCAAATAAGGCAATCTGCTCAAGCCATTCATCGGCATGCTCTAGTAGCCAGGGTCTTTCATCCCAATAAGCTTGTAGAGTCTCATTTAAATCTTTGTTGTCAAAATTGTAATAGCGTCCAGGAATATAATCAATCAGTAAGCCGAAACCGGATAAAAAAGTATGTAGCTGTTTTGTCTTGAGCATATAGGGGTAGATGTCGTGTCCTATGCCGGTTAGTTCGGTATTATACAGTGCATACAAAATCGTCTGTTGAATATGCGGTTTTTGCTTCATTAGTAGATCAATTTTTGAAAGCGTGTGTTCAATATCTTGTGTTGACAAAACCCAAAAACCAATAAATACATCTAAGCTGCTGTTGCTTATTAATAATTGCTCTGCGCGTTTTGGGTCTTTCAGTGCAGCAAGACTTTCCGTTAGTATGTAGTTTAGTTCCTTTGAGTTTTTTGCCTCATAGCCAAGCCCAAACCAAACGTCAATTGCTCGAACAACGGAAGAAAAGCGAATTAAATGATTTTCTGCAATGAGCTCTATAAAATAAAGTTGTGCTTGTAGTGTCCCTTCATCGATTGCCTCTACAATAACCTGTCTTACTCCTTCTTGATTTTTTGCAGCTAATAACACATCTCCTACTAGCCTGTACAAATCTACTCTGTCTGACATGAGAATACCTTGAACAAAGCTTTTGGAATACATTGCATGGGCACCATTTCTCCATAAGATATCCTGTACTTGCTCTTCTATTTGTACATCTTGCTCATTTAAATGAATTGCAAGTAAATAGGGAAACAAATCGGATGCTATAAGTGGATGTAACTGTTCATCCACATAATAATAGCCCTCATTTACATAGTCCGTTTTTCCTGTTGATTGGAATGCGCCATATAAATCAATTTTAGGCTCCTTTGTTAAGTGCTTTAGTAGCTTCCATAACATCCAACCATATATTTTGGGGCTATTAGGTGCACGGTAGGAACGATGATAATAAGAATTACTGTACGGTGTTTTTAAAACTAGCGTAATCAACTTTTTCCAAAGTACATAACGTTCCGAGGATAATATCTTCTGTAAATAGCAATCTAGCTCATTTCCAGAAAATGCGTCTAATGTTTCGGGTAAAAGTGCTTCGAATGTGTGATAGTAACCATCATCGTCTTGCAAATCCCATTGTTTAAAATTCTCTAAATGATCCATCTCTTCCTATCTCCCCGTTAAAAATGATAATTTCATTATTGTCCACTGCATCTCATTACTTGTAATCGGTTCATCTAAAGACGTATAAACATGTTGACCTTGCAAGACTTTAAAAAGACCGTCCTCAAATGCAAGCTCCATCACAGCGATACTACCTTCAACTGTCACTTGGTTTCGATCAGCGATATGATCAAATTTAATTGTAGCAGCAAGCTTCATTTCCTCTGTCAAAAAAGATAGAACAGTATCTGGCTCGTTATAACGTGATACTTCTATCGCTACAAGTTCTCGTAACAATGCTCGCAGCGTCTCCGGTTTTTTTGATAATTCATATTCAACTTCCTGTAGCTTGCGTACACGACCGAATGGCTTTTTTAGAATTGTAATTTTCATTCACGATTTCCTTTCCTTACACATTGAGATTATTTAAAAATGAAAGCATTATATTCTTTATTCGTAATAGAATGGAAGTTTCCTTTCGATTTTTATATAAACGTGAAATTTTTTCGTGTGCAACTGAATTCTTCCTTTGCTTTAGAGTCAATTCCTTTATTGCAAAATGATAAAGGAGGACAATGTAATAGGGTAGGTACCAATTTTGTTTTTATTCAGAATATAAAGAATACAATTTTAAAATTTGGAATAAATTGTTATAGTTAGAATATGAAAGTATATGAGTGCAAATCAAACTAGGTGAGGGAAGTAATGTGAAGAAAAAGAAACTAATTGAGTATGCTTTAATCACATTTGTATTGATAATGGTATTTTTCACTTATACCACATATAAAGAAAATCAATATTTGAAAAGTCGAATGGGAACAGAGTATGAGAATTTAGTCATACAATCGTTAATATTTCTAAAAGAAGAATCTTCTACAGATTACTGGCTCGAACAAATGAAGAGTCCTCGAGGAAATGAAGCATTACACTCTTTAATTAGTGAACTAAGTTTTTTATCTTCCTCTCTTCACAAACATAATCTGGACTATATTGCCCTACAAATGGATGTATTGAAAAGACAATTTTATAACTTCATGAAATATGAAAATGAATTTTCACTTGAAGAAATAAAAGAATTAGAACAAAATGTCTCCATTTTAGCTTCTATATTAACTACAGTAAAATCTGATTTAGAGAATGACAGCCTTAAGTGGTACAAAGAAATTCACAATCACTCTTCTAAAACACAAGAATATATAAGAAGTGAATTAACTAGTTATTGGAATGAGAAGGAAGTGGAGATTGATACCACTTATAAATAGGATGGTGGAAATTTAAATCGTTAGCTACCAAAATAATATACTGTGAAAGGTGGTGTTATAAGTTGAAGTGGAAGAGATTCATTGTTGTAACTCTTGCAATTAGCTTACTTTTTGGTTGTTCATCCTCTAAAGAGACAAATATGGTGGATGTAAATAGCTATGAATACAAGTCGATTCAAGCAGTTCAAGATTATATGGAAAAAGAGGACATGATTCCAACACCACCTATAAGTGAGTGGGAGGGCGCTACTGTCAAAAAGGTAATTCCAGATGAAAGTTACAGAGTAATAGATGAGGCTTATTATGGTTCAGAGCTGTATGCAGTAACTATAATTGAGGCATTAGCTGCACCGACTTTTTATATAGACCCCAAAACTCTTCAAGTCATAGCAATGCAGCCAGGGGAATAAAAAGGTGTCCGTCTGAAAAGTTATTTTAGACGGACACTTTGCGACGAGAATGGAGGCTTTTTTATTGCTCCATAGCACATATACTTTTTAGTCTTTCAGTATCGTTAGATTGCTAGCTTCCTCAACATCCCGGACACCCGCCAAGGTCATCGAGTTTTTTAACTCATCTAACAGCTGTGATAAAACGGTTTCGACTCCATTTTGACCGTTATATGCAAGACCCCAAAGCACTGGTCGCCCAATACAAACAGCCGTAGCTCCAAGCGCCAAAGCTTTCACTACATCGATACCTCTTCTTACACCACTATCAAATAAAACAGGAATTTTCCCATTTACTGCTTCCACAATTTTTGGCAATGCATCTATACTAGCGATTGTTCCATCTAGCTGTCTACCACCATGATTCGAAACAATAATACCATCTATTCCATATTCCATTGCCAAAAGGGCATCCTCTGGATGTAAAACTCCCTTTAATAAAATCGGAAGACTGGTTCGTTTTCTTAGCTCTGCTACATCATTCCAATTTAACGTAGGGTGATTAATATTTTCAATGATCCCTTGAATGATTGCTTCCTGATTGTTTGTATGTAAAGAATCCATAAAAACTGGATCGGATATGTAGTTCCCTTGCCCGAAGCCGCGTGAAAGAGGGGAATAACCATTTCGAACATCCTCCTCACGCCAACCTAAAACAACCGTGTCCACTGTTAACACAATTGCCTCATAGCCAGCCTTTTCCGCTCTTTCAACAAAGCTGTAGGCAACTTCTTTATTGCTTTGCCAATAAAGCTGGAACCATTTAGGACTATCAGGTGCGCTTTCAGCTATCTCCTCGATAGAATAGCTAGAAACAGTGCTTTGTATATAATTGTAGCCATATTTTTTTGCCGCCTTTGCGACTGCTTTCTCGCCATCCTCATGGGCTATTTTATTGACCCCAGCAGGGGCGATAAAAAGGGGGTGAGGGTATGTCTTGCCGAAAAGCTCTACTTGTAAATCTAGCGTGGAAACATTCTTTAAGAACCTTGGTAGGATGGAATATTTGGCGAAAGCATCTGTATTTTTCTTGTTCGTTTCTCCTCTGCTGGCAGAGCCATGAATATAGCCAAAGGGTCCCGATTCTAGCTTTTGCTTAGCAAATGCTTCAAGCACCTCATATGGTAAAGGTCCACTGTTTTCGATTTCCATGTTATTTATTCGCAAATCGTTATTTATTGTACGCTCCATCTTCATTCCTCCAACTTAAAACAGCTCCAATTTTGCAATCCGGTCCATTGCTTCCTCCAGCCGATCCTCGTCTACTAATAGACCGACCCTCACGTAGCCTTCTCCATGAGTACCAAAGCCTTTTCCTGCAGCGACCGCTACATCTGCCTTTTCTAGCAATAAATCAGCAAATTCCTCACTGGTATAGCCATTAGGGACAGCTAGCCACGCAAAGAAGGATCCTTGTGGAGCTTTTATTTCCCAGCCGATTTTTTCAGCAGCCTTCACTAGCGTATTCCTTCTTTTTTCATAGAGAGATACTAGTTCGTCTACACACTCCTGACCTTCCTTTAAAGCTGCTGCTGCCGCTGTCTGGATAGCAGGGAACAGGCTCACGAATAAATGATCCTGAATCAGGTTGATCGCTTCGATTATTTCTTCATTCCCAACTGCAAATCCGACACGCCAGCCGGCCATATTATAGGTCTTGGATAATGTGTACATTTCTACGCCAACTTCTTTCGCGCCTGGTACCTGCATGAAGCTAATAGGTTTCTTTCTTTCAAAGCCAATTGCTCCATAAGCAAAGTCGTGTACAACCGCAATGTCATGCTCCTTGGCTAGCTGAACTGTTTCCTCAAAAAATTCCTTTGTCGCAATTGCGCCAGTCGGGTTGTTTGGATAATTTAAATACATTAATCTAGCATTCTTCTTTTGGACCTCAGTTAGCTTGCTATAATCAGGAAGATAATTTTTTTCCTCTAGTAGCGGCATCGTATCAAATTGAACATTTGCAAGGCTAACCCCCGACAAATAATCTGGATAGCCTGGATCTGGCAGCAGCATAAGCTCCTGTTCATTCATGAGAGCAAGAGGCAGCTCTACTAAGCCAATCTTCGTTCCAAATAAAATAGCAATCTCTTTATCTGGATCAAGTTCAACCCCGTATTCTTTCTTGTAAAAATCAGCGGCCGCCTGCTTTAGCTCGGAAGTCCCTCGAAATGGAGAATATTTATGATTAAGTGGCAGCTCAGCTGCATCCTGTAACGCCTTTATAATGTGAGAAGGAGTCGGCTGATCCGGATTGCCTTGTCCTAAATTAATCACATCACGGCCCTCACTGACAGCCCTCGCAACCTTCTGAACAAGCGTCGCAAAGAACTGAGGAGGAAGCCTATGTAAACGATCCGACATTTTCATCTGACAAAACCTCTTTTTCTAAAGAATCTAACTTTTTAGTATAGCCTTTATTATAGGACACCAATGAACATATCACAAAGGGAGAATTATATACGGTGAATTTTTATAGCTTTTCATGAAAAGAGAAGAAAGGAAATGGAGCCTGAGATCATCTAAATTGGTATTTGTCGCAAATAAATATTTGATAAAATCACCTAATGTAGAGCATTAGGTGCAACCTCAAGTAACGTTCAGCAAGAGCAAGTAACTGAGTAAGAATAGCAAGTAAATAAACGAAAAACGCAAGTATTACTTTTTATTTTCCATGTACATATCAACCTTGATTAGTTGCATATATCCTTAAAATCTTATAATCTTTTAAATATTATGTATAAGGTGGGGGTAATGTGAAGGTAGCTTGTGTTCAAATGGATATTCGATTTGGTAACCCAGAAGAAAATTTTCTTCAGGTAGAAAAAAGAATTAGAGAAGCAGCCTCACTTGGAGGAGAAATCATTGTGCTCCCAGAAATGTGGAATACTGCGTATGCATTAAACGAGTTAGATGAATTGGCGGACAAGGAAGGGCGTAAAACCAAGCAGCTTCTTACCAAGCTTGCGAAAGAACTGCATGTACATATTATAGGGGGATCTGTTTCTACTAAAAGAGGAGAATCTTACTACAATACAATGTATGTAGTAAACAAAGAAGGAGAGGTTATCTCTCAATATGATAAAGCGCACTTATTTAATTTAATGAATGAGCATCTTTTCCTTGAAGCTGGAAATGAAAAGAACCTGTTTAGCATACAGGGTGCTCAGATGGCTGGTGTCATTTGCTATGATTTGCGCTTTCCGGAATGGTTCCGTACACATGCATTAGCAGGTGCCAAGGTAATTTTTGTTCCAGCCCAGTGGCCTTCTAAGCGTGTGGATCATTGGAGAACTCTGCTTCAGGCAAGAGCTATAGAAAATCAGTGCTATATAGTAGCGGTGAATAGAGTGGGGGAGGATCCGGATAATGAATACAATGGTCATTCGATGGTCGTATCTCCATGGGGAGAGGTGCTTTGGACAGCTATTGACACAGAAGAGATTGGAATCGTAGAGCTGGACATGTCCGTCATAGAGGATATCCGCAAGCGCATGTCTGTATTTCAGGATAGGAGAGAAGAGCTATATCAATAAGGTAGAAATCCTTGTTGACCAATCGGACCCTTTTTTGTATGGTTTTGTAAAGGGGGAATTATTATGGGAGAAATAATAAAAGCTATTCAAGATGACTATGCAGATGATTTTGCTTGGTGCTATGGCTGCGGTCGTTTAAACAAAGAAGGGCATCATTTCCGTACATATTGGAACGGGGAGAAAACTGAAACAGTGTATCAGCCGAAAAAGGAGCACACGGCAATACCGGGCTTTGTCTATGGTGGATTGATTGCATCCTTAGTAGATTGTCATGGGACAGGCTCAGCAGCCCTAGCTCTGCATCGTAAAAATGGCTTTGAACCAGGAAGCGGGGAGCCAGCGCCACGATTTGTAACTGGGAGTCTACATGTTGATTTCCTGAAGCCGACTCCACAGAACGTTGAGTTAAAAGCTATTGGAAAAGTAGAAGAAATTCATCCGAAGAAATGGAAAATAACAGTCGAAGTCTTTGCAGGAGACACGCATTGCGCAAATGGGGAAGTAGTAGCGGTTGTCATGCCAAAAACCTTTAAAGCTGAATAATCTCTTAAACACAGTGGCCTATTTCACTGTGTTTTTTTACGTTTTTACAACAATATTTAGGGAAAGGTAGTAAAAAAGGAGGAATCTCAATGGATACTTTTTTATATTTATTTTACACCGCTGCTTATCTCTTGTTACTCCTTTGGGGACTAAAAGGAATTAATGCAGAGGATTTGAAAAAATCGAGCAGCTTCGTTTATCTCATTATCTTGGCCCTAATCTATGATAATTTAATACTTGGTATTGGAAAATGGATTGGTGAAGGTGAAACGCTTGAGACGCTCAGCTATGCTAGATATTGGACACATGCTCTTCTTACTCCGTTGCTAACTTTGTACTCTGTTGGAGTGCTCAGGGAAGCTGGAATAGAATGGACACGAAGAAAATGGCTTAGTTTGATGGCAATCATCTATACAATCGGACTTATTATACTGGAACTTACCACAGAAGTATTCGGTCTCACGTTAAAAGCAGAGGAAAAATTTGGAGTATTAAGCTATGTATCAACAGAGGAAGCAAGTGGTCCGCCAATCATGGTGTTATTAATTACCGTTGTTTTACTTGCTGCAGGAATTATACTTTGGATAAAAACAAAGTGGCCAGTATTTTTCATCGGTGCACTATTAATGACAGTGGGAAGTGCGGTACCAATGGATTTTATCGAGAGCGGAGCCATTACTAATGCTTTTGAGCTAATATTATTATTCAGCCTCGTATGGACGAAAAGAAGGCTTATCCATAATCAGCTGCAAGTAAAATAAACAATAAAAGTATTCTTCTCGCGTATAAGAAGAATACTTTTTCATGTAGTATTGGTAAAAATCTCCTCTTTATTAGAACATATCATTCCTCTATTTCCTTCAATCATTAAAAAACACCGCTGACTTAACAATCCAACGGTGCTTGTAGATATATGAAATTTATACCGCATCAACAGGAGCAGCTTGTTCTTCTTTAGTAGGCTCGGGAACTCTTGATAAAATGATAATACCTATTATGAAAAGAATTATTAAGCTAAAAACTCCGTAAGAGGACTTCCCCGTTAGTTGGGCAGTTACACCGACTAGCAGTGGACCTAAGATGGAAGCAAATTTCCCAAAGATATTATAAAAACCAAAAAACTCATTAGAATTTTCTTTAGGGATGAGCTTGCCGAAATAAGATCGACTTAATGCTTGAATGCCACCTTGAGAGGTTGCCACTAGCATAGCTAGTATCCAGAAATCTGTAATTGTTTCCAAAAACATAGCATAGCTACAAACAATCATATAAACAATAATTCCTACATATAACATCTTTTTCTCCGAAAAACGGTTTGCTAGCCTACCGTATAGAATCGCAAAAGGAGCAGCAACTACTTGTGTGACAAATAAAACTATCAATAATGAATTAGTATTTAGACCAACATCTGATCCGTAAGCGGTAGACATATTAATAATGGTACCGACACCGTCAATATAAAAGAAGTATGCTAATAAAAACAGGAATAAGGTTCGGTATTGTCTAATTTCTCTAAATGTCTTTCCAAGTCTTCTAAAGCTTTGAGCTATAGGATTCTTTTCTCGTTCAATATAATGTACTTGCTTCACATTTCTCAGCAGTGGGATAGAGAATATTAGCCACCATACGGCAGTAATAAGGAATGCTATTCTACTGGCAATTAAAGATGAAATCGGCAAAACATCATTTTGTGCAAGCAATATGATGACGATGCTAATGAGGAAGGGAATTGTACTCCCAATATAGCCAAGGGCATATCCTCGTGATGATACTCGCGCCATTCTATCATTGCTAGTGACATCTACTATAAATCCATCATAAAAAACATTCGCTCCAGTGGCTCCCAGCGCTGCAAATGTATAGCAAACTAGCAGCAGTAGCCAATTATCATAGGGAATAAAAGCAAGCATCCCTGTAGCACCAACACCCATTATAAAAAAGAAAAGAAAGAATTTCTTTTTAAGCCCGCGGTAATCTGCTATTGTGCCTAGAATTGGACCAAGCAAGGCAAGTATAAAGGTAAAAATAGCGATGGTGTATCCTAGATATGCCGTAGAATCTGCAGGTGCAATACCAGCATCTGTCGCAGAATTTTTATAAAATATCGGAAACACGGCAGTAGTAATAATAATCGAATATGCCGAGCTCCCCCAATCATATATAGCCCAGCTTTTTTCGTTTTTAGATAATTTAAATTTCATTAATTTCCCCCTCTCTCCTTAAAGATATTGTACATGATTTAATTTGAAATATGTTAAAAATTCTCAAAATTTACGTATAAAATAAGAGGTAGATTACTGACGATTGGCTTGTTCGAAAACAATGAAAGCGAGGTCATCATTTCCAAATAACTGTAGGACATGCAACAAAGTTTCTACTGTAATATGTAAGTCATTTTTCTCTGTCTCTTTAAAGATTTGCTCCATTTCTAAATTTTTCGGCTGACTAGGATAGGCTAATTCATACAGCGCAAAAGGATCCTTATCATTATTCACACACCATTGGACAAATAGCTGAACCATCATATGTTCATCTGATCTGTATCTTTCAATTATTTCTTTATCCAAACTGGATAACCTCCTTGAAAAATTTGTTATGCTAACCATCTTACTTCAAAACTACCTGATTGTCTGTTTCCCTGAGATTAGTTAAGAGAAACAACTTACAACCGAGAATTTAACTCAGCGCTATAATCCGGAATGAAAGGGGAGGTATTACCTTTTTACTTTCAAATTATTTAACTCAGAAAGTCTCCATTTTTGGTTCCCAATAATTTTCCGTTTCGTAGCCAAACCTTCTAATAGTTTAACTAATAAACTACCGGCACTTTCCTCCTCAAAAAAGTAGAGAAGAATCTTAAAATATTTCCTGTTTATAAAAATCGTCAAAAAAAGCTATAGGCAAGTAAGTTCGCCTATAGCTCATTATCTATATAGTTACTTATTTTCTATTTCCTCTGTTAGTGCTTCCAACTCATCTATTAAGGAACCGATATAAGCAATTGTATCCTTTAATGGAGCATCCGTCGAAACATCTACTCCTGCCATTTCCGCAAGCTCAACAGGAGATTTTGTTCCACCTGCTTTTAACACTTCCTTCCACTGATCAACCGCTACCTGACCTTCTTCAAGGACACGTTTTGCTACCTGTGTAGAAATAGTTAATCCTGCGCTATATGTGTATGGGTAAAGACCCATGTAGTAATGCGGCTGGCGCATCCAGGTAAGCTCTGCACCTTCTGTAATTTCTACTGCATCTCCCCAGAATTCTTCAAGTACAGTGCGCTTATATTCATTTAAAATTTGAGCATTCACATTTAAGCCTTGGTCCACTCGCTCATATACCTTCCGTTGATATGCTGCCTCAAGTAAGTGAGTCACAAAGTTATGATAGTAGGTTTTTGAGACAATAGAGGAGATTACCCACCGTTTAAATCTTGGGTCCTCTGAATTTTGTAAAAGATAATTTGTTAATAATAGCTCATTCATCGTCGATGGTGCCTCGATGAAGTATAACGAAGGACGGGCATTAAAGATATTCTGCTTTTGGTTGGAATAATAGAAATGCCCAGCATGACCTAACTCATGTGCCAATGTGAATACCTCGTTCATTCGAGTGGACCATGAAAGAAGGATATAAGGGTGGCTTCCATATGGACTCATGCAAAACGCACCAGTAGCTTTCCCTTCATTTTGTGCAAAGTCAATCCAGCGCTCTGCATACGAGCGATTTACCATTTCCAAATAGTCCTCGCCCATCACACTTAGAGAGTCAACAATATATTTCTTTGATTCTTCAATTGTAATAGTAGGCTCGTAGGTTGGGTCGATAGCAATTTTTAAATCAGCAAACGTCATCTTATCTAACCCATGTACTTTTTGAAGTAGTTTTGCATAACGCTGCATGTGTGGTGCAAGCTCTTTGGTAATTAAATCTATTTGTCGGTTATAAAGGGTACGATCCACCTCTTGATTAAAGAGAAGATAATCTATTACGGAGTTAAAGCCTCTCAAATCTGCTGTAGTCTTTTCTTGCTGTATATGTATATCATAACTTTTAGCAGTTGTATGCTGATACTCCATCAGCTTAGCTGAGAATGCCTCAAATGCAGCTCTTCTAATATTCTCATCTGTCTCTAACTCCCAGTCATTTTCAAAAAGCACATAGCTAAGCGGATATGCTTTTCCATTCACTTCAAAATCACCAAAGTTAATATCTAACAGCTTGGTTGTCTCATATAAATCATAAGGTCCGTCGAATGTGGAGGAGTAGGCAGCTAGTGCTTTCTCAGCTTCTGGATGCAATAGATATTTCTTTTTATCTAGCAGCTTATCTAAATAGTTTTGGTACTCTGGTGCAAGCTCCATTGCTTCTTTAAGCGTGTCATCTGCTAGCTCAACTAGCTCGCTAGCTAAAAATGATGTTTGACTAGAAACCTTTGCTTCTAAGGAGCCAATTTGTCCGGCGCGCATTTGTGAGTCAGTATTAGATTGGTCGACAGTGATTGCTAAACGTGCATATGAACTAATTAGCACAAATTTCCCATAAAGCTCCTTATAAGAATCCAAAGCACTTATAACGGAATTTGCATCCTTAAGATTTCCTTTATAAATTGCTTCAAATTCTGGAACTAGCTTTTCTACCTCTGCCGTAGCTCTTTTAAAATCTTCCTCTGTCTTAAATAAATCTTCTAGATTCCATGTCTCCTCTAGTTTAACTTCTGATCTTTTTAGCATACCTTTCACTTGTACCATTCTCATCTCTCCTTGTTATTACGGATAACGAACTAATTTAAAGTATAACGAAATGAAAAGAAAAAGTAATTATTTTTCTCACTTTTCAATAAACTATTTTAAACCTATTTTTTATCAAATGAAATAGTTGATAGAATATTCGGACGAAAAGTTAATAAAGTCTCTATTACTACTTCGATATTAATAGGTTTGATTTATAGAAATAATACAAGTATTTATATTAAAAACGGGGGTTATAACATGAAAAAGTCCAAGTTTGCTTCCATTCTGTTAGCATCATCCTTGATGCTAGGAATAG
>CAKQHO010000058.1 GCA_934234185.1 uncultured Psychrobacillus sp.
ATAGATGATTTCGGTACATCTTTTTTAAAAACGGTACGACTTTTTTATAAACAGTATAACTTTATTTCAAATCTATAATAGGGACATCAATTCGTATGAGAATTGTGTCCCGTTTCGTATGCCTATTTCATCTTTTCTCACCATCAACTGAATCTGTTATCAGCAAAGGATCGTCTTTTCACGCTGCACTTTTAACTTTCCATGATATAGCCGTTTGGACCGATTGGTGTTGGTAAGATTTCTGTAAAGTTATAATCCTGCCATGTTTCTTGTACTACATTCTCAAGCTTCAACTCTAATCCAAAGCTTGCCGCAGTTAAAGATAGAGCTTCTATTAACTGAGTAGACTGTTTTTCGTCTAGCTTGGTCAAATCTAAGGGATCTTCGAACGTAATGGTTGCACCTGTTTTATCCTCGTTATACGTAAAGGATACACCTGCAGGGATAGCGGTTTTGTATAAATCACTTTGTGGATCCTTCATTTCTAAGAAAGCCTGTTTTGCAGTTTTGAACATATGGTTACCTGTGGGAGCTAAATACTCTTCTCCATTGGCAGCTTTATAGATAAAATAATTTTGCCTATTATAGCGACCCTTTAAAGATTCTGGCTCCTCTAACGTTCCAACCTGGTCCCATACCAGTGGAGATCCATCTTCATTCACTCTTTTCAGCTGTTGAAAATCCACAAAGATTTCATTGATAGAATTCCAATACGGAAAGGATGTGCCAGAAGCTATATCATAGCCATGATCAGCCGGTAAATAGTGAACCAAGGTATCTCCCTCTGCTAAAAAATACCCCTTGTACGGGTGATAGTCCATAAATGCCATAGCTTCTTCATCTATTCGTTCCGCATATCGCTGATATAAATCTAAGCTGCTCGGCTCCATACCTGGAAAATCAGCATCTATTTGCTCCTTTGGAATGACGATAGTCACTGGTACAGATAGAGCATTCTCTACGAAAGAAAAATGAAATGGAGTTCCTCCCTTTAGATCTTCCTCATACACCGCATCCATATTATTTTGCTTGTAAATATGAAGCGTTGGCTCGTTGAATCCAAGCATAGATATTTCAGAGTCATTTTCCAATGTTTCAGCATCTTCTTCCTGCTGCTCACCTGTCATGATTCTTTGCTCATGATCTTGAGAAGCATGTTTAGATTCTGGTGTAGAGTCCATTAACTCGTTAGAGGCTTTCTCACTATTGTTCATATATTGTGATACTAAAAATGTTAATAATAGAACAGAAGCAATAGATGCAACTATTGGCATCCACTTAGAAGCCCTTTTCAGCTTGCCCTGTTTTTCAATCTTTTCATCAGCAGCGATATCCTGCATCAGCCGATTATACACTTCCTCTTTGGAGCGATGGTCTGTAAATTTGGGCATACTACTAAGTAGCTCATCCAACTCATTGTTCTCTTTGTCAGTATTCATAGTTGAACTTTACCCTCCTTTGTTTGTACAGATAATCGTTCTCGAAGTGCTTTTATTGCACGGTGCTGAGTAGTTTTTACTTTTCC
The DNA here is from genome assembly GCA_934234185.1 of uncultured Psychrobacillus sp. Lineage (GTDB taxonomy): Bacteria > Bacillota > Bacilli > Bacillales_A > Planococcaceae > Psychrobacillus. Next base: position 1,526 of record CAKQHO010000058.1, read on the forward strand.
CTCAGACCAGTCCAGTACTTGTGCTGTTTCTGCAATCGATAGGTCTTGAAAATAACGCATAATCACTACAAGCTTTTGATCCCCTGTGCATGTATCTAATGCTGCAAGCAATGTCTTCATTTCATCATTTAAAACGGTCAGGTCCTCTGGCAGCATATCACCAGAGACTAGCTGCATGCTTTCCCAATCGAAGGCATCAAATGCTCTCTTTTTCCTAACCGCATGCTTACGAAAATGATCGATTGCTACATTTTTGGCAATGGAAAAAAGCCATGTTTTTTCTGAGCTTTTCCCTTCAAACTTGCTATATGCTTTTAGAACACGAACATACACCTCTTGGACCAAGTCTTCCGCAGTTTGTCTATTTTTCACTAAATAGATTAAAAACTGAAATACGTCTTGATGATAGCTATCATACAAGCGATGGAAAACGGAGTCATTCATAAGCTCCCCCCGTTCAACTAATTAGTCGTTTTATCTATTGATTCGTTACATCAGGAAAAGGTAATTTTATAAAAAATGTTGTCCCTTCTCCTAATGTACTTTCTACCGACAAATTACCGTTATGTCTCTCCACAATATTTTTGGCGATCGCTAGACCTAGTCCAGTTCCGCCTTTCCCCCTTGTTCTTGCCTTATCTGCTTTGTAGAAACGCTCAAATATATAGGGAATATCCTCTTCTGGTATACCAAATCCGGTATCCGCTACAGAAATCGCTAGCTGTTTATCCGATTTCTCTAGACGAACCGTTACAGAACCTTGCTCAGGAGTATGCCTTAACGCATTATCAATCAGATTCGTTAAAACCTGCTCCATGCGATCTTCGTCAATCGTAAGTAAAAGCTCCGGATTAAGTGAATGCTCCAGGCTTAGATGGATATTCTTTTCCTTGGCAATTTGCTCGAACTTTTGTGTGATTCTTTCAATCGTCGGTATGATTAGTACCTCTTCTTTATAAATACTTAAATAACCGGACTCTAATCTCGCTAAATCTAGCAATTCTGTTACGAGTCTACCCATGCGCTTTGATTCATCATAGATAATACGAATCATCTCATTTTTTTCTTCCTCAGTCGTTACCATATCATCTAGAATAGCCTCACTATAGCCTTGAAGCATTGATATGGGGGTTCTTAGTTCATGTGAGACATTGGCAATGAAATCAGAACGCATTTTGTCTAATCTATGCTGCTCTGTCATGTCACGCATGACCACTACCGCACCGCGTACGGACTCGTTACTATATAGAAGGCTGATAGAAACGGAGAAATAATATCCTTTAATTTCCACTTCTTCATCTAGCTCTTCCTCTAGATAAAAAACATGCTCCAATAAATGTTGTAATTCTGCAGGGATGTCTGAATCCCCTTCTAACTCTTTATTTGCATACCACTTTTGCAGCAGCTCATCTGCCTGAGGATTGCTTACTAACACTTGATAATCCTTGTTAAAGGTCAAAACTGCGTCAGTCATAGAGGTTAAAATACTGGATAATTGCTCTTTTTCTTGGTTGATGAGCTCTACATGGTGCTTCAAGTGCTTACCCATTCGGTTAAATGCAGCACCAAGCTCCCCAATCTCATCTCGTTGCACAATCGGAACCTTGGTTTCAAAGTTGCCCTTTGCCAGCTCTAGAGCTGCCTCCCGCATGGATCTTAGTGGCGAGGTTATTCTGGAGGACAAGAAAAATGTCAGCATGGTAGTTAATAAGAGTGCAATAAACCCTGATAAGAAGACGATTCTAGTTGTGCTATTGGAGGTTTTGTCGACTACGTCTAAGCTTTGATAGATAAAAACAGCACCATGAATTTCTTTATCCGATTCTAACGGAAATGCCAAAATGATATAGTTTTCCATAAGATCCTCTTCTATCATTGAAGGCATTAGCATTTTCTTAATAATCGTATCACTAGATGTATAAATACTAGATAGCTCTTTGTTATTTAATATTTTTTCTGTGATGACTTCCTTATTTAGTCCTTCATGTACAGATAGGAAGACAGAATCTGCATTTCTAACGATTAATGTATTGGTTTCTGTACCTAATATATCTTCAATAATATCTATTGATGCCTCTACGTCGTCATGTTGTTCTACGATTTTTCCAATCGTGGCAGCTTCCTGTCTTAATGTTTCTTCTGCTTGCTCTGTATGGAAATCCTCTAAAAATTCTAGCATTAAGACCGTCACGATGAATAAAACAAATAAAACGAGAAGCAAGATGGTTCCCCATAGCTTCCCGACTACACTATTCCAAATTCTATTCATTGACTACCTCAAATTTATAGCCAATTCCCCAAACAGTGACAATCATCTTAGCGGCCTTTTCTGACACTCTATTCAGCTTTTCGCGAAGGCGTTTCACATGAGTATCTACTGTCCGAAGATCCCCAAAGAAATCATAATGCCAAACTTCTTTTAGCAATTGCTCTCTATCAAATACTTTATCAGGAGCCTTAGCAAGGAAATAAAGCAATTCATATTCTTTCGGAGTCAGGCTAACCTCTATGCCGTCCGCGGTAACTCTATGGGCATCATGATCAATCGTTAGATGAGGAAATACAACGATATCCTTAGAAACTGCGACTCCCTGAGCGGTGGAGAAAGCAGAGGAACGCCTTAATAGCGCTTTCACTCGCAGGACTACCTCCCTAGGACTAAATGGCTTTACGATGTAATCATCTGCTCCTAGCTCGAAGCCTTCCACTCTGTTAGACTCTTCCCCTTTTGCGGTAAGCAAGATGACTGGTGTTTCCTTATGCTCTCTTAATTCTGTTATTACTTCTATTCCATCCTTTTCAGGCATCATAATATCTAATAATACACAGCTGTATTCATTTTCTAAAGCCATCTGTAGCGCTATTTCTCCATTTTCTGCTTCCTCTACTGCATAGCCTTCCCGTTCCAAATACATTTTTAACAATCTGCGGATACGTTCTTCATCATCTACTACTAATAGCTTTATCATATCTGACATATTATTATCATACCCTTCTATCTACTTATCATCTATATTGTACAATTACTAACTACAAATTGAAAGAAAAGCTCTCCTATCCTTAAGCTATAAAAATAGCCGAAGTCATTATAATGACCTCGACTATTTTAAATAGCTTCTACTTATGCATAAGAGTGTAGACCTGCAAGAATCAGGTTAACTGCAATTAGGTTGAACATGATGATAATAAAACCTATTAGAGCAAGCCAAGCGGATTTTTCTCCTTGCCATCCTTTTGTTAAACGTAAGTGTAAGAATACAGCGTAGAATAACCAAGTGATTAAAGCCCAAACCTCTTTTGGATCCCAGCCCCAGAAGCGACCCCAAGCCTCATGAGCCCAGATCATCGCAAATATTAATGCTCCTAAAGTAAATACCGGGAAACCGATTAATACTGAACGATAACCTATTTCATCCATTAGCTGCGAATTAGATTTCTTTGCTAACGGCTGTAATACTACTGCTATACGTCTGCGCAGCACCAATCTAAGCACTAAGTAAATTACAGTACCAAAAATTAATGACCAAACAACGGTTGTTAGCTTTTTAGCATTGAAAAAGGCAGGCATTTCCACTAACGGGTCCATTGCCCCATCTGTTATTACTTGAGATTCATTCATTCCAAATAAAGCAGGCAGCGTATAGGTAATGTTGTGATTCTCGCCATCCTTACTTATATAAGAATATTCAGCCTCATATCCTGCAATAGCAAATGCAGATGTGGAAGCAACGAACCCTAATACTACGATTAATAAGTACATAACAGCTTCTATCCAAAAACGTTGCTTAGAAGGTTTTGATAAGTCAATATTTTTTAATAACCATATAAGACCGGCAACCGCACTAATTGCAAGGATAGCTTCACCCATTGCAGCTGTAATAACGTGAATAGTTAACCAATGACTTTTTAAAGCCGGAATTAAAGGAGAAACATCTCTTGGAAACATGGTAGCATAAGCGATGATTAGTACAGCAATTGGTAAAGCGAACAACCCTAAAGCAGGCGCTTTATAAATAAAGTAGATAAGTATAAACGCACCTACAATCATCATACCGAAAGCAGTCGTAAATTCGAATAGGTTACTAACCGGAGCATGTCCCGCTGCAATCCATCTAATGATAAAATACCCTAAATTACAGACAAAACCGATAATCGTAACACTTATCGCAGCTATTCCCCAACGCTTGAAGGATTTGCTCTCAGAGGATTTTGAACCTCTTACAGCACCTCCGAATAAAAATGTAGCAACTAAATAAGCGATGAATGCTATAAATAATAAAGTACTACTAAATGAAATCAAAGTCATTTTTCTTCTTCCCCTTCCGTTTTATCCACTTTAGCATCCTCATCCTGTTGATCTTCATATGGTGGTAGACTAGTGATTTTTGCTACTTCGTCAATATCTCTCTTCACAGATAGCCAGTTTTTGTTCGTATGAGCAGCAATAGCTACTTGACCATCCTCTAAAATTTGCAACCATATTCGACGATGATTCCAGTAAGAACCTTGAATTACTCCAATCATGAAGATTAAACCACCTAAAGCAAGAATCGGAATCGTTATATCTTTCCGGATAACTAGAAAAGAAGCATCTCTTGTTTCAACACTTTGGAAAGCAAGCTTATGCTTGTTTTCTCCAAGTGGTTCGACAGTTTCTTGAATCAATACTAAACTGGTTTCCCCTTTTGGAAATTCTGGGCTAAACATTTTCACTAAGAATGCAGGATTTCTTGGTAACGGAGATTGAGATTGCGGCTCCCCATTTTCAAATCCGGAAAAGTCAGCATAGTAATCTGTAATCTCCACTTTATAGCCCTCATTTAATTCGTAGACAGGTTGAGGATTAGAAAGGTCAATAGTAAACTCACCAAATGATTCTCCTGTTTCCTTATTTTGGAGCTGGAATGTCATTGTTTTTAGTTCATTCAAACGGAAATCCATTTGGAAAACCGAGAAATTATCAAACTTCAGTGGCTTGTTCACTTGAATAGAATATTCTTTTTCTAGCGTTAAGTCCTTCGAGTTATTCGCAATAGAATCTTCAGGACCTTTATATAAGGCAATATCTGTTTGATAATTAGAAGCAATAGTTCCTACTCGGTCAATCGCTTCCCCGAAGACATCCGATGCTTCATCCTTATTATACGTTTCGAAGATAAATTGTTTATTCTCCAAATAATATCCATCTGTCTCTGGAATATAAAGAGTTTCTCCCTCTCTAATCCACATGCTTTGATCTACGTAAAAGCCTGGGACAACTCTTAGCATTACTCCGATAAGAAAGATGATCAGACCCAAGTGATTGACATAAGGGCCCCAACGAGAAAAACGTCCTTTTTCAGCTAGAATGGCATCTCCTTCACGCTTCACCTTATACCGCATAGTCTGGAGCTTTTCTTCCGCTTTTGCCAAAGAATCCTTTGGTGCTTCGACCGAACCCACTCCAAATACACGCTGACGTTTTAAAAAGCTAATGTGACGCTTTGTTTTTTGTTTTTTTAGAGATTTATATAGTGGAATCACACGGTCTAGACTCGCTATTACAAGCGAAATACCAAGCAGCCCAATTAATAATTGGAACCACCATGATCCATATACATCTCCTAAGCCCAGTTCATAGTAGAGTGTACCAAATGACCCGTAGGCTTTTTCATAGTATGCTGCTATGTCAGCCTCCGCAGTGGCTGGCACGTAGAATACTTGAGGCAAAATAGATCCTATTGCAGCGGCAACTAAAATTACCACAATAATCCACATACCTACTTTTACACTTGAGAAAAAATTCCAAATTTTATCTATGATTGTTTTGTTGTGAGTTTGGGACCGTCTTGCTGATCCCTCGTATCTCATGTCTACGAGCTTTTTTTGCTTAGTCTCTTCACTTAATGGACGACCACAGCTCTCACAAAGCTCTGTACCTGCCGGGTTTACATTCCCACAAACACATACTATCTTTTCCATTTAAAAGAACTCCTTCATGAAGGTTTAATTTGGTCCATAAAATTGGCAATGTCCTGCTCGGTCATCTCGCCCTTGATAATCTTCACAATTTTCCCTTCTGGGTTAATTAAGAAGGTTGTTGGAAGAGGATCAATATTATAGGATTCCTTCACACTTCTATTACGGTCGATTGCAATTGGAAAAGACAACTTGTACCTTTTTGCGAAACTGTTCACCTTTAAATCAGATTCTGCAATATTAATGGCAAGAGTTTGTACTCCTTGGTCCTTATACACTTGATATTGGTTATCCATTGCTGGCATTTCCTTCGCACACGGCTTACACCAAGTTCCCCAAAAATTTAAGAAAACACCTTGTCCTTTATAATCGGATAAACGATGCTGTTCTCCGTTCATATCCGTAACTATAAAATCAGGCGCCTTATCTCCGACCTGCAGTACAGCATTTTTCTCTTTAGTTGCATTTGAAACAATTGTAAATATAATAGCGGCAGCTAAGATTACTAAAATAACTGTACGCATATAAAAGCGTTGTTTTTTTGACTGAGCCACTTTCATTTCCCCCCATTCAAACATACCGTCAATATTATACCAAATAATTAAATAGGAGATGAGTAGCACATATGAAGGGTTTGTGAACTTTTTCGCCTATTTTCCTATTTTACCTGTTTCCGCTAACACACGTAGCTGTTTTATCTCATGAGTAGTAAGCTCTCTCCATTCACCGGCGTTTAATCCGTGCAAAGTTAAGAAGCCGAATCTTTCACGTTTCAGTTTTTGGACAGGGAATCCAATTGCATCGAACATTCTTCTTACCTGTCTGTTTTTACCCTCGTGAATCGTAATCTCTACAATTGATTTATTCGCTTTTTTTTCGCTAGATAATAGTTTCACTCTAGCAGGGGCTGTTTTCCCGTCTTCAAGCATAATCCCTTTTTCTAATAGACGTAGCTGTTCCTTCATAGGGATACCCTTTAAGCGTGCAACATACGTTTTATCTACTTTAAATTTCGGATGTGTGAGAGCGTAAGAAAAATCTCCATCATTTGTTAGCAGTAGTAATCCTGAAGTTTCATAATCGAGTCTTCCTACAGGATATAGACGCTCTGTTACATGAGGGAGTAAATCAGTCACTGTTTTTCTTCCCTTATCATCACTAACTGCCGAGATAACTCCTCTAGGCTTGTAAAGTAAATAATATACCTTTTGCTCTTTTTCTAACTTTACTCCTTCTACCTCAACTGTATCTGAACCTGAAACCTTGGTACCTAGTTCCGTTACAACCTTGCCATTTACCTTTACTCTTCCTTGCAGAATTAGTTCCTCTGCTTTTCTGCGTGAAGCAACTCCCGCATGCGCCAATACTTTTTGTAATCTTTCCAAGTAATTCACCTCGTCCAATCTTTCCATTCATCTGAAGTGAATTATGTCACACTTTGGGAAAAAATAAAAGAAGACAGTCTTTTATAAAAACTGTCTCCTGCAAAACTATTTAATTTTTTGGACATGAAATTGAAGGGCAAGCTGCTCGTCAATCATCACCTTCCACAAATAAGGACTCTTTTCATTGTTTTTCCGAGGGATGATCAAGACATTATTTACTTTCTTTTGTTCTTCTTTGCTCAGTAGTAAATAATGATCTTGCTCTACTTTTATAATATCCTTTTGGAAAAGCCGATATTTCCCCTTGCTTACCACCTTTACAGTATCGTATGTATTAAATACCTGTTCAGCTAGGGATACATGCGTTGCCCAATCATTCGAATGGTTAAGGGTTACAACGATTACCTCTTTATCCTTTTCCTTTAAGTAAGTAACAAGGGTCCTGCCAGCTCTTTTGGTATATCCTGTTTTTCCTGCTACTGTATGCTCGTTAAAATGCATCAGCTTATGTTTGTTTCTCCATTTTATAGATCTTTCTTTTGGAATAAAGGTCTTTGCAGAGGCAATCTGGACAAAATCTTCATTTTGAATCGCTAAGCGAAACATATTTGCCATGTCGTGAGCGGATGCATAGTGGTCCTCGTGGTGAAGGCCAGATGGATTAGTAAAATGGGATTTTTCTAAATTGGCAATCTCCATCTTTTCATTCATCAGCTTTACAAACCCTTCCACGGAGCCACCGGTATGCTCAGCAAGAGCATATGCTGCGTCATTTCCGGATTGTAGCATTAATCCATGAAGTAGAGACTTTACTGTCCACTTCTCCCCCGCCTTCAAATATAAGGAGGATCCTTCTTGGACTGCTGCAGCTTGAGAAATCGTTACGACCTCATCTAATTCTGCATTGTCCAATACGGTAAGAGCTGTCCAAACCTTCGTTAAGCTTGCAATAGGCAATTCTTGATCTGCGTTACTACCGATGAGAAGCCTACCTGTTTTTGCATCGATGACCGCATAGGAGGAGGAAGCCTCTACTCCTTGGATATTCCAAACCAACATAAATAAGATGAATAAAATAGACGCTTTTTTATAAATTGCTGTTACTCCTCTTTAATTTATTTCAACCTTCAAAGGTTTCCTGAAACTTGGTCATAAATAAATCGGTATCTTCCATTTCATCCACCTCTATATCCTCTGGAAGCGGTGGAAGTGATTGTAAATCCTTCAAGCCAAAGTACTGGAGAAATTCAATGGTGGTGCCGTAAAGAATTGCACGCCCTGTCCCTTCTGCGCGACCTACCTCTTGTACTAACCCTTTTGCGGAGAGGGTATGAATAGGCCGCTCGGATTTTACTCCTCGAATATCTTCGATTTCCACTCTCGTGATTGGTTGCTTGTAGGCAATAATGGCCAGCACCTCTAGGGATGCTTGGGATAGTGACTGTGAGGTTGGATTTTCTATTAGTTTTTGAAGACAATCAATATTTTCTTCCTTGGTTACTAATTGATAGGTACCAGCAAGCTGCTTTAGCTGTATCCCCCTTTGATGATCATCCTCATATTCCATCATCATCTGATCAAGCGTTTCTGCTATTTCGGCTTCTGTAGACTCCGTCAAAAAGGCCAATTGCTTTTTTGTTAAACCATCCTCTCCTGTTACAAATAAGAGGCTCTCAATCTTGCTCTTCAATCGTGTCATATAAATCTATTTCCTTTCCTAACTCAACCACTAAGTCTTCAAAATTATTCTTTTGCTCTACCTTCACCACTTGTCGTTTCATTAACTCCAGCAATGCAAGAAAGGTAGTTACAATAGTAGGTTTATCTCTTGTTGGAAATAACTCATAGAATGATAATCTACCATTGTGTTTTTGAAGAGTAGTTACTACATTATGCATTTGATCTTTAATTGATACTTCTTGTTTACTAACTCTTGTATGTAAAGGAGCGCTAAGCTGCTTTCTTCGTAGCATTTTTTGAAACGCTCCAAGCATATCATACACATTTACATCAAGTTCAAATAGCGCTAACTGCTGGTTTGATTGATATTCACTTAAATCAGTGGGTGGTTTTGTATAAAAGAGTGTTCTGTTTTCCTCTAGCTCTTGTAGACTTTCAGCAGCCTCTTTATATTTCTTGTATTCTATCAGCTTTTGAACGAGCTCGTCACGCGGATCATCTAAGGAAATCTCAAAATCTGTTTCCATTTCGTCGTCTTGATGAATGGGTAGGAGCATTTTACTTTTAATCGACAGCAAGGTTGCAGCCATTACTAAATATTCACTTGCCTCATTCAGCTCAAGCACCCTCATCGCATGGATATGCTCCATATATTGAGTCGTAATCTCCGCCATCTTTATATCATATATATCTATTTCCAAACGATTGATTAAATGTAATAATAAATCGAGCGGACCCTCAAATGCTTCCGTTTTTACTTCATAAGACATAATACTCCACCTAAAATTCAATTTTAATCATTATTATAGAGGAAAGGTGATTTTATTGCACCCCACATTACATCCCAATTTTGTTCAGTTTTTGAAAGAGTTTAATAGAACGTTCGATTATTTTGAATGTCATGAGCTTTTAGAGGAGTATTGGAAGGAAGTGGCACCAGGTAATAAGGAACATCCAGCTGCCGTACTAGTTCTACTTTCTACCTCTATGTACCATTGGCGAAGAGGAAATCTTGCCGGCGCATTCAAAACGATGCGAACCTTTGTCAGCCGATTCGAGCACCTTTCCAATTCTCCTTTTAATCAGTTTATCGATGTTGAGCAGTTAAGAGAGGACGCTCGTCAGTCCTTGTCCTCCATAGAAAACAAGGAGTCGTTTCGACGCTTTCTAATTTTAGTAAAGGATCCAGAGCTGCAAGACCTAATAGAGCAGGGAGACCAATCAAACGTTGATATAGAATTTCTTACTCATAAACATATGCTTCGAGACCGCTCTGAAATACTTTCTGAACGAGAAAAACAGAAAAATATTAGAAATAAGCGTTCATGATTAAAATCTTTTAATCATGGATCACTCATAACATCACTTTAGTCACCGTTGTCACGAAAAGGAAGTTTCCGGGATTTGCAGTGAATCCAAGCTGAATAATCATGTGACTATTTGGAAATAAAAAGGCAATACTTGCGGAAATTTCCGATTTACTTGCGATATTGGCTAGGATACTTGCGCTGGTGATTCGGTTACTTGCTTTCATCCGTAGAATACTTGCTGTTTTCGGTGATTTACTTGCGAAGCTCCTTAGTTTTATTACTCTCCCAGCATCGGTTCTGGGATTCTACTATGAACATAAAAAAGAGTGCCGAATCTGGTAGATTCCGCCCTCTTTTTTATTTTAAGCTTGTTGACACTTTTCAAAAAAAGCCTTTATTTCTTCAGTTGGCTCAATGGTCGCCTGCAATTGTGTGGATAGGCATTGAATCATTTCTTTGCCGATTCCTTCTCCTCTGTGAGAAGGGTTTACAGAGATATGCTGTAGAATTGCTGCAGAGTCCTCGATTCGGACGCCAATAATTCCTACTACATCCTCCGCCTTCTTCCAAACGAACAAATGCCAATCTGGATTTACCTCATATTGATTTATTGTTTCTAATAATTTTTTTACGTCTTTTTCCTGAGGCATAAAAGATAAGAGCCCCATTGAAATTTTTTCATAAGCTTTTTTATAACGAAATAACATGTTTAAAACCCTCTTTTAATTTCTTTAAAAGAACTTTACTACCATCTCTTTTAGTTGTCTAGTTATTTAAATATCAGCATTAGGTGCTATAAACAACCAGTAGGCTACTCCCCAGGCAATTCCGGTTAGAAAAAGTATTAGAAACAATATAATATTAAATTTTTTCATCGTATCATTCACCCTCTCTCCATGGTAAAAGGAAGGTCAAGATGAACAATATCCTCTAACGTTTCTCTTTTCACTGCCAGCTGATGCTTTTCATTTTCTACAAAAACGACAGCCGGTCTTGCAATTCGATTGTAGTTGCTTGCCATAGAATAACCGTAGGCACCTGTACAGAATACTGCTAGCGTGTCTCCTGGTTCTGCTTTCGGAAGCATTACACTTTCAATCAGCTTATCACCAGATTCACAGCATTTCCCTGCAATCGTATAATCGTATTTTCTTTCTAATTCCATCTTATTCGCAATCATCGCCTCGTAAACTGCCCCATACAATGCAGGTCGAATGTTGTCTGACATTCCACCATCTACGGATAGGTAGTTGCGAACATTCGGTACTTCCTTCGCTGAGCCTATCGTGTACAAAGAAGTCCCAGCATCTCCCACTAGAGAGCGACCAGGCTCAATCCATATCTCTGGCATAGAAAAAGAGGTGTCTGCAACTAGCTCCTTTACTACTAGCACCATCTCTTTTACATAAACAGATGGATCAAGTGGCGTATCCTCTTCTGTATATTTTATTCCAAAGCCACCACCAAGATTTAAAACAGTACATGAATAATGATAGGAATGATTCCATTCAATCATTTTTTTGATAAGTTTTTCTGCAGCAATTTTAAAGCCGCTTGTTTCAAAAATTTGTGAGCCAATATGACAATGAAGACCCAACAGATTTAAATAAGAATCCTGGTAGACTTGCTTAAAGGCTTCATCAGCTTGTCCGTTTAACAGGTCAAAACCAAATTTGGAGTCCTGCTGTCCAGTGGTAATGTAATCATGCGTATGTGCCTCTACACCAGGTGTTACCCTAAGTAGGATATTTACTTGATGGTTTTTTAGTTGCGTAAGCTCTTTTAACAATTCAATTTCATAGAAATTATCTACTACTATACAACCTATATTATGCTCGATTGCAAGTAATAATTCTTCTCTGCTCTTATTATTTCCATGAAAATGAATACGCTCTACAGGATAGCCAGCTTGAATAGCTGTATAAAGCTCTCCAGCTGAAACGACATCCAAGGATAAATTTTCTTGGTTCATCACCTGGTATATCGCTACACTGGAGAAGGCTTTACTCGCATAGGCCACTTGTGCCTCTACTTCCATTTCCTTAAACGTACTTAAAAAGGCTCTAGCTCTTTTTCTTATAAGAGAAAGATCGTATACAAATAATGGAGTTCCATAAGTTTTTGTAAGCTCTATGCTATCTATATCACCTATTACTAGATGTCCCTTTTCATTTACAGTATGCTCTGACACGGTAACCAAGTATTTCGCCTCTTTCCCATCATTTTCTATAAGAACTTTACCATAGAAAAGGAGGATAATGCAATGAGGTCTAAGATCGTTTACGAACAAGCGCTCTTGTTATAAATGGCCTCTTGGCATTAGCAGGCATTGGGAATCGTATAAAGGTTCGGGCAAGTGCTTTTGGATAAAAAGGTATTAATGGCCAAAGGTAAGGAACATTTAAAGGCTTCAAGCTACTTATGTACCATAGTAGAATAACCGCAGCTATAAAGAAACCATTTATTCCTAAGGCAGCTGTACTAAGTAATAAAACCATCCGGAAGATCTTCGTTGCGATACTCAGCTCGTAGGATGGAATGGCAAACGTGAAAATCGCTGTTAGAGCCGTATATAAAATGACCTCTGATACAAATAATCCAACATTGACAGCCATATCACCGATCACTAATGCGGCTATGATTCCCATTGCTGTTGACAACGGTGTTGGTGTATGGATGGCTGCAAGCCGGAGGAATTCTATGCCTATATCAGCAAAGATGATCTGCAGCAAAAGTGGAATAGCACTCTTTTCATTTGGCCCTAAAAACTCTAGCGCCTTTGGTAGTATTTCTGGATGCTTAGAAAGCAAGTACCAAAAAGGCAGTAAGAATAAGCTGAAGAATACACCTATAAAGCGAATCCATCGGACAAACGTACCTATTGCTGGGGCTTGTCTATATTCCTCTGCATGCTGAAGATGGTGAAAAAGAGTTGTAGGCACGATTATAACTGAAGGAGAAGTATCCACTACCAATAGGATATGACCTTCTAACAGATGGGCAGCAGCAATATCCGGTCTTTCCGTAAATCGTACGAATGGCATAGGATGAAAGCCTTGCTTAAATAACCATTCCTCTAACGCTTTATCACTCATAGTAAAACCGTCATGACTAATCTTCTTTAGGCGCTTACGAATCATTGCCAAATTGTCTTCATTGGCAATTCCCTTAATATACGAGATAGCTACATCCATCTGACTTAGCTTGGAAATCTGATGGAGCTCGAAACGAAGGTTAGTATCGCGTAGTCTTCTTCGGATCAGTGCAGTATTTTGAATAATATTTTCTGTGAAACCATCCCTTGACCCTCTTACAACCTTTTCATTATCAGGCTCCTCAGGAGATCTTCCTGGATAGCTTCGTACATCGAGTGTATAGACAGAACCATTTTCTAAGATAAAAGTTACCTGGCCGCTCAGTAATGCGACTAACCATTTATCCTTGGAGTCGTATTCTGAGATGGAGTAATAAGGAAAATAATGACGCATTATTTCCTGTTCATCCAAAGCGGGCTCAGGCATTTTTCGTTGAGTATTCGTCAAAATATCAGTTAACAACGGTCCATCTATTAGACCGTTGATATAAACCAACAAAACCGGGAATTTGTAAAGATGTGTATGCATCATTCCAAAATCGTAGGATTCATTGTCTCCAAACTTTTCTTCTAGAAATGTTTCAGCATCTGACATGCTTTTAAATAATGGCTTCGTGTTAATCACCTATCTTTTGCTTTAGAATTATTAGACGCTCCCACAGGAACAAGCCAAGTCTTGAGCTGTGAAAGAATCTTTTTCTCCAGGCGAGATACCTGTACTTGGGATATACCTAATCGTTCTGCTATATCACTCTGAGTACAGTCTAGGTAATAACGCAAATAAATAATCATCTGTTCTCGTTTTTCTAATTTTTCTACTAGTTCCCTTAGAGGAATATGATCAAATGACTTTTCAGATCGTTCATCCCTCATTTGATCCATCAGGGTCAGGGCATCCCCACTATCATTTTCATATAACTGCTCCTGCAAGGAGGCGGGATCCCTTAGCGCATCTGTTGCCATCACAATTTCTTCTCGTGAAACTTCTAAAATAGTTGCTAATTCTAGAATCGTCGGCTGACGCTCGTGAACCTTTAAAAAGTCATCCGTAGCATGCCTTATCTTAAAATTCAATTCTCTAATGGAACGACTAATTTTTACCATACCATCATCACGTAAGAATCTCTGAATCTCGCCAATGATCATCGGTACCGCATACGTAGAGAATTTTACTTCGTAGGAAAGATCAAATTTATCTACCGACTTCATTAACCCGATGCAGCCTATCTGAAATAAGTCCTCTAAATCAGCTCCTCGAGAAGCAAACCGTTGAACGATGGACCAAACCAACCTTGTGTTCCCTTCAATCATTTGCTGTCTAGCAAATTTATCACCAGCCTGCGATAATGCAATGAGCTCTCTCATTCTTTCTTGGGTGAGTAATATTGTTGGTTTATTGTTCATCATTAGACTATCCTGCACGATTCATGAATTGGTACAAATTTCTTCGTAATAGTTACAGTCGTCCCCCTATCAGGAATAGAATATATATCTACATCATCACTAAAGCTCTCCATAATGGTGAATCCCATCCCTGAACGCTCTTGCTCTGGTTTTGTTGTGTATAACGGCTCTCTAGCCTGTGTAATGTCTCTTATACCTTTTCCATAGTCTACGATAGAAACAATAATCTCTCTGTCCGTTCTTTGAGCGTGCATTTCGATTTTACCGCTTCCATCCTCCTCGTAACCATGTACAATTGCATTCGTTACCGCTTCCGAAATAACCGTCTTAAATTCAGAAAGCTCTTCGATTGTCGGATCAATGGCAGAGACAAAGCTAGACATGACCATTCTTGCTAATGCTTCATTCTCGCTTTTGGCTACAAACGTTAATGTGATTTCATTGTCCATAAACGATTCCCCCTAATCTTGAAATTATTTCAATTTCCGACTCACTGTAAATATATGGACTTAAGCCTGCAAACTGAAAAATCTTACTCATAGTAGCTGACGGATTGACAATGATTGTTTGTCCATCAATAGGTGCCAATTCTCGCATTCTACCTAGGATAAGACCTATACCTGAGCTGTCCATAAATAGTAAATCTTCTAAATTCCAAACTATCACTTTAATAGACCCATTTTTAATCATTGGCACAATTTCATTGCGAATATTCGTTGTACTATGATGGTCAAGCTCACCCTTTAATCGAATAATAATAATTTCGTCTCCAACTTTTTCTACTTCATGTATCATATAATTCGCCTCCTCTAGTAGCGCAATTCCACACGTCATTCCTGAATTCCTTGCGCCTGACAAAAGTAGAAGAAATGATCGTTTATTAGTTCATTTTCGACAAGGGGCTATACATTTCTAGTATGGGATTATTTATATATTTCTAATCAAAAAATAGGCATCTCCTAAAAGTTTTTTAAACCTTTAGAAGATGCCTATTGAAAGTTTAGGAACCAGAGATTCCCTAATTTCTATTCTGTTATTATTTCATAGATTAAAGGCGGTGCTTCTTTTCTTTCTGCCTCTATCGTAATATTTTCATGTAGCTTCGCCAATACTTCGTCTACCTGCGCCGTGTTCGCATAAATGGTCGCGATAGAATCACCCTGCTCTACATAATCTCCAACCTTCTTGTTTAGCATAATTCCTACTGCTAAATCAATAACAGATTCTTTTGTTGCTCTACCAGCTCCTAAAAGCATCGCAGCCGTTCCAATTTCGTCTGCTTCCATAAAGGTAATATATCCACTTGTAGTAGCAGAAACTTCTATTTTAAACTCAGCTTGAGGTAATAAAGATACATCGTCTACAACAGCCTCATTACCACCTTGCCATTTGATGAATTGCTTGAAGATCTCTAATGCTGAACCATCTTTGATGACATTTTCTAGCATTGCTCTTGCTTCATCCAATGTAGAAGCCTTTCCGCCTACTACGACCATCTGACTTCCAAGTGTTAAACAAAGCTCTGTCAAATCTTCTGGACCATTTCCTTTTAATGTATCGATTGCTTCGATAACCTCTAAGGAGTTACCGATTGCGCGGCCAAGAGGCTGAGACATATCCGAGATGATAGCCATGGTTTTTCTTCCAACACTATTTCCTATTTGAACCATTGCTTTTGCAAGCTCACGTGCATCCTCTGTTGTTTTCATGAATGCGCCATCGCCCGTTTTTACATCTAATACAATTGCCCCTGCTCCAGCAGCAATTTTTTTACTCATGATAGAGCTTGCAATCAGCGGGATACTGCTCACGGTAGCGGTTACATCACGAAGCGCATAAAGCTTTTTATCAGCAGGAGTTAAGTTTCCACTTTGGCCAATTACGGCAAGCTTCAGCTCGTTTACTTGCTTCACAAAATCCTCTGAAGATAGCTCCACATGGAAGCCTTCAATCGCCTCTAATTTATCTATTGTGCCACCTGTATGGCCAAGCCCACGTCCACTCATTTTCGCTACAGGTACACCACACGCAGCCACTAAAGGACCAAGCACTAAAGTAGTTGTATCTCCCACGCCGCCTGTAGAATGCTTATCTACCTTGATTCCATCAATTGCAGAAAGATCAATTTGTTCACCAGAGTTAACCATCGCCATGGTCAAATTAGCTCTTTCTTCATCGTTCATATCCTGAAAATAGATTGCCATCAGCAGTGCACTCACCTGATAATCCGGAATAGAGCCGTCTGTATAACCATTCACAAAGAAGGTGATTTCCTCCTTTGTCAGTGGAAGGCCTTCTCTTTTTTTCTCAATTATTTCATTCATTCTCATATGAATTTTACACGTCCTTTATTTTAATAAAGATAAAAAGCTTTCTCCAAATGCTGTTTTTACTACCCCGAAGTTTTCTGTTACAGTAGCACCAATATCAGCAAATGTCATACGTAAAGGTAGCTCTTTTGGTTCTTTGAAACGTGGAGAATAGACAGTTAATGGCACAAATTCACGAGTATGATCCGTTCCAGGCATAGTTGGATCGTTTCCGTGATCAGCTGTGATAATTAATAAATCGTCCTCCGTTAGCTTAGGGAAAACTTCCTTCAAGCGAGCATCATATTCTTCTAATGCCTTTCCATATCCCAGTGCATCTCTTCTATGTCCATATAAAGCATCAAAGTCTACTAGGTTTAAAAAGGATAGACCGGTGAAATCTTTGTCTAAAGTGGCAATGAATTTATCCATACCGTCCATATTATCCTTTGTTCTTTCGGTAAAAGTTATTCCTTCTCCATTGTAGATGTCATTTATTTTGCCTAACGCAATGACATCATAACCAGCATCTTGAAGCTCGTTCATCGCAGTACGTCCGAATGGTTTTAACGCATAGTCATGTCTG
>CAKQHO010000059.1 GCA_934234185.1 uncultured Psychrobacillus sp.
CGCTAGCTCAGCAGGTAGAGCACAACACTTTTAATGTTGGGGTCCTGGGTTCGAGCCCCAGGCGGATCACTGAAAACAAAAGAAAAATCAAGCAAATCCCTGATAATCAGATATTATCAGGGATTTCTTTTTTCTGGCAGGTAGCAGAAAATAGCCGTTTCAAGCATATTATCGGTGGATAAATCGTGGGACTAAAATTTAATTCTAAAAAGTCCCACGAATTTGCATCTTTCTCACTGATTCATAGTATTTTGCATAGACTTACTTTGGAAGAGAATACATAGTTTTGTAACTTAAAAAAACGATGTAAAAATGGCTCGAAAATCATTTTCTGTTTTGTTCTTTATCAAAAAAGCCAAGTTATTAAAGAACGGAGAAGCACCTGTGTGCATGAGAATCACTGTAAACGGCTGTATGGTAGATATTTCTATCAAAAGAAGTTGTCCCGTAAACCTATGGAATCAAGCAAAAGAGAATTCAAAAGGAAAAGACCGTATGTCGGTGGAACTGAACCACTACTTAGAAATCACACGCTCACGCATACACCAAATTTATAGGGAACTGGAAACTTCCGACAAGGTTATCACCGTTGATCTTGTGAGAAAACTGTATTATGGTGTGGATGAAGAAAGCAAAACCCTTTTGCAAGTATTCAGAGAACACAACGAACAAAGTCGTAAGCTGATCGGCAAAGACTTTGTTAGTAAAACCGTTCAACGGTATGAAACCACTACCCGATATTTGGAGGAATTCATTAAGAAAGAATATCAGTTATCTGATATTGCCCTGAATAACTTGGAAGCCAACTTCATTTCTAAGTTCGATGCTTTCTTGAAGATTGAAAAAGGTTGTGCGCAGAACTCCGCTATTACCCGATTGAAGAACTTAAAGAAGATTATCCGTATTGCTTTGGAAAACGACTGGATAAAGAAAGATCCGTTTGCTTACTACCGTTTCAAATTGGAAGAAACCGATCCTGAATTTCTGACGATGGACGAGATTAAAATCATTCTCGCCAAAGAGTTTACAATTAAACGAGTAGAACAGGTACGTGACGTTTTTGTCTTTTGCATTTTTACTGGCTTGGCGTTCAGCGATGTGAAAGATTTATCACCCGAACACTTGGTAAAAGACAATAAAGGGGAACTTTGGATAAGGAAGAACCGCCAAAAGACTAAAATCATGTGTAACATTCCTGTGCTGCCTGTGGCAGCTTCTATACTTGATAAATATAAGGATGTGGCAGAGTGTACCGGAAAACTTTTACCTGTATTGTGTAATCAACGCATGAACAGTTATTTGAAGGAGATTGCCGATGTGTGCGGAATTCATAAAAATCTTAGCACACATACCGCCCGTCATAGCTATGCCACAAGCATTTGCCTTGCAAATGGCGTAAGTATGGAGAATGTTGCTAAGATGTTAGGTCATGCAGATACAAGCGTAACAAAACACTATGCAAGGGTATTGGATCAGAATATTTTCAAGGATATGCAAAAAGTAAATAGCTGCCTGTCGGAATTGGCTATATAATAAAGATAGTAGCTAATATTGAAAAAGGATTGGGAAGAATGAATTTCATTTTCTCAATCCTTTTCTTTTATAGTAAGTTTTCCAGAACTCAATATGAAGCATTGACAAAGATAAGTTCCGTATTTAGCCTGTTCAAGTCCGAGCCTTCGGTTTAGATGAAAATCTTCCTCTCACTATGTTCGAGCGTATTTTCATCTAAAGACTTGCACAGACTAAATACTTCACTGGGAAAGTCAATGATTCAAACTAAATTCCGAAAAACAATGTTTTGGGCTTGGCAGGTTACTCTTTCCAACTTTCAAAGTAGTGCTTTTGGAGCAGTTTATCAATATCACTCTGACGGTAGATGATTTTACCTTTTATCTGGATAAAGGGAATTAGTCCTATATCTCGCCATTCTTGCAGGGTTCGCAAACTGACATTCAGTTTCTTGGAAACCTCATTATTAGAAAGAAAGCGTTCCCCATTCAGGTGGGGCTTGTAGTGCTTTACAATAGATTCAATACCATTCAGCATCGAATCGAGCGAAGAAATAAATTCTTTGACTTGTGGGGTATCTTTATTTATTAGTTCCATGATTGAAAGATTGTTTTATTGAAATATTGATTTCAAGATGGCTAGATAGCCGGTTAGTTACGCAGATAGTGACCCAAAGACGAAATGTTAAGTACGTCTTTTGCCGGATCATAATCTACATAGAGCCGTTTGGATGCAGGGGCAATAAAATACTGGCTACCATCTTGCTGTATCTCATAAGTAGCAGGTGAAGCCTGTTTGGTTGTTTCCGATACATATATAATAGAAAGAAGGTACTCTTTGTCGCTCCGATAGATGATAACCGTAGGATTCAGATTAATGCTTTCCCATGTGCCAACAATGGAAAACAGGTTGAAAAACGGATAATCTTTTTTAATTCTTTTCATAAGACGTGGGGTGTTTGGGTGATTGATTTTGCGTTTCACTGTCTGCAATAATTCTTTCAATATCGGAAGTCTTATAATAAATCTTACTACCAATTTGAGAATAAGCCAATCTTCCGCTACTTCTGTAATACTGCAAAGTTCGCTTACTAACGCCTAACAACAGGCACACTTCCTGACTATCCAGCCAGTTTTCTACTTTCTGGGTATGAGTGCTGCACAAACTTTCTATCCGTTTGGCAAACTCCGTGAACCTCTCGCAGACATACGAAAAGGTTCTCTTTTCAATAGTTACTACTTCCATACTTTCAATTTTAAAAGGTTTATAAAACGTGTCGATTTTATTTTCATCGGCAAATAAAAGAAGAATCATGAGCCGTTTTCAAAACTGTCCGAAAGTGGCGAAGTAAAGTTCTTAATGACTTAATATGTACTTATCGTGGCAACATAATACAATGATTTATAGACGAAATACTCATTGATTTAGGCAGATCATATAGAAACAAAGAAAAATAAACCGATATTTCTTTGTCAATTCAAAAATAACGCTTATGTTTGCAGTGACCAATAATAACAAAATAGTCACACGGTATGGCAAAAGCATTTGATGACAACGAAAGAAAACTTATAAAGGATAAACTCAAAGAAGGAGCTTTGCTATTTATCCAGCAACAAGGGGTACGTAAAACTTCTGTAGATGAGCTTGTTAAATATGCCAATATTTCTAAAGGAGCATTTTATCTATTCTATACATCAAAAGAACTTCTTTTTTTCGATACAATAATAGACTATCATAAGAAATTGGAAAAAGAATTTCTTAATGCCATAAATAAGCATACCAATAATATTACGGTTGATACATTGACAGATATTATATCTGATTTGCTAATCAACAACAAACCATACTTTGTATCTATCTTCGTTAATAGTGATGTGGAATATCTAAATAGAAAGCTCCCTCAAGAAGTACTTTCAAAACACGTAGATGATGATGTCATGTTAGCAAACGAATTACTGAATTTTATTCCAGAAAGTAAATCAATTGATACAAAAGTATTTGCAGGGGCTTTAAGAGCTGCATTCTTGACTATTCTAAACGAGAAAACAATTGGAACAGATATTTACAATGAAGTTTTCAAGTTTATAGTTAGGGGAATAGTACAGCAACTATTTAAAGACTAATCCAATACAACAAGATTATATAATATCAACTGACTATGTGCAAATATGTTACATAGCGATACTTTGAATTTACAATATGACTATATAAACAATTTTAGTCATACGATATAAAATTTAAAAATTATGATTACAGTAAAAAACTTATCGTTTAGTTATTCTCAACTACCATTTATTGAGAATATGAATTTTCAAGTAAGAAGCGGAGAAATATTTGGCTTCTTAGGACCTTCTGGAGCAGGAAAAAGCACTCTTCAAAAGATATTAATAGGTATGCTCCCTAAATATAAGGGGAGTGTTTCTATTAATAATAATGAAATTAGAAATAAGTCTGACCAGTTCTATGAGAGTATTGGTGTCGATTTTGAATTCCCTAGTTTTTATGAGAAATTCACCGCATTGGAGAACTTAAAATTCTTTGGTTCTTTATATGACTGTAAGCTGATTCCTGTCGAACAATTATTAGAAATGGTTGGACTCTCACAACATGCCAATAAGAAAGTGGCAGGTTTTTCTAAAGGTATGAAATCCAGATTAAACTTTGCCCGATCAATTATTCATCAACCCAAAGTGTTATTTTTGGATGAGCCAACATCTGGTTTAGATCCTTCAAACTCCCAAGTGATGAAAAACATTATTCTTGATCTTAAAAATAAAGGAGTAACAATCATTCTGACTACTCACAATATGCACGATGCAACCGAACTTTGTGATCGTGTAGCATTTATTGTTGATGGCAACATTAAAGCTATGGACACTCCTCATAATCTTATCATGTCAAGGCGTTATAATGAAGTAACATATTCATATTTGGAGAATCAAAAAGAATTAAATACTACAATCGCACTTGACAAAATAAGTACAGATAAAAAGCTACAATCTCTGATTCAAGCTAATGCCTTATTATCAATACATAGCAATGAGCCAACATTAGACAATATATTCTCAGAAATAACAGGGAGGAAATTACTATGAAGTTTAAAAGTTTAATACTAGGCGATATTCGGCAACAATACAAATATGGTTTTTATGCCCTATATACGTTATTTACACTAGTGTATATTACAGTATTGCGCATTCTTCCTATGCCGTGGAAAGAACTATGTACAACTACCCTTATATTTTCAGATCCCGTACTGATCGGATTAATGTTTATGGGAGCAATAATATTATTCGAGAAAAGCGAAAAAGTAATGCAGGCATTAGCTGTTTCGCCCATATCGATACACGCATACATTTTGTCAAAGGTAATTTCCATTGGACTAATTTCTTTGCTAAGTGGAGTTCTCATCGCATTGTTCTCAGGCATGGAACATTCTTACATACATCTTGCTGTTGGAATTATGTTAGGTTCAGCATTATTCACACTGGTTGGAATATCACTTTCCGCTTTCATTTCAACCATGAATAACTTTATGCTGATTATGGTTCCCACTTTAATAATATCCGTAGCTCCCATATCTGTTTATACAATGGGCTATAAATCGGGAGTTATGCTATTACATCCAAGTATAAGTCTGATAGAACTTATGTCTGGAAATATCAGTGTCATATCTCTAATGGCAATAAGCATTTGGTGCATTGCGATGTATATTTTTTCTTGTCTGTCAGTAAAAAAAATGATGACGATATAATTATGAATCAGAATATTATTTCTTTCAAAATGTTTATCAGAAACATATTCTCAGATGGTATGTTATCTGCAATAATATGTATTCCGCTAATATTAGCGGCAATATATAGGTTTGTTTTCCCCTTAATTGTACAGCATTATCCGATGCTAAAGGATTTCAGTCTATATTATCCGATATTGGATTTATTCCTTGCAATTATGTGTCCTTACATGATTTGCTTCGCTTCGGCCTTAGTGGTATTAGATGAAACAGATATGAAAATCAACAGGTATATCACAATTACTCCACTTGGGAAGAAGGGTTATCTTATATCAAGATTGCTTATTCCTGTTTTATTTGCAGCTATTGTTTCTTTTGTGCTGCTTTCTTTTTGTTCTGTATCAGGTATGTCATTATGGACTACATTTATAATATCAATATTGGCTACAATACTAAGCGTTGTGGCTGCTATGATTATTTTGGCATACGCGGGAAATAAAGTGGAAGGTATGGCACTTGCAAAAGTATCTGCTTTAGTTATGGTTGGACTAATTATACCTTTTGTTATTACAGATAGTATCCAATATGTATTTTCATTTATCCCTTCTTTTTGGGTAGCCAAGTTTCTAATAAGTAATAACTATTGGTTTATTCTACCAACGATCTTTCTTTCTGGCGGACTGATTTACCTATTATATAATAGGTACAATGCAAAAATATAGTTTCTCCTAAAATTGATACTATTAATACCGAAGATATAAAAAGTATAGTACCTAAATAAGCATATTAAATTTATGATTATACGAATTAATATTATTCACTATCTAAAAATTATGCTTATGAATGAGTTATTGAAAATGAAGTTTTTTGAGCTATTGTCTAAAACTTCACAAGAAGTTACTAACACAGAAATGCAAGATGCCTATGGAGAATTTGTCAAGCACATAGTCGCTATTAGCAATTCAGAAGATTATTCCTATATCTTTCGGATGCTAAATCTCACCCGTATTGAGATAGTACCCCTAAAAGAGTTATATCAATATGGGCAGGGGGAAAAATGCGCTTAAAATTCTCTATGTCCACAAAGCGTTATCGACAATTGATGCCGAGCTACAATTAATCAACTTAAAAATTAACCATCCAGAACAATTTAAGTTATCTATTCCTACAGCGTTCAAGTCCGACCTATATGTAATCCCTAAGTCAAAAGACTTGGGGATTATTGGCATTGCAGAAATCGTATTAGCTCTGTTTCTACAGGGGCAAATCGTTGGCGAAGATGGAAAACCTGTCCCAGAAGTTCGTTTAGCTCGTGGCTTTGAGCAGCTTTTCAATCTAAAATTCGGAAGTATTTACGATAAGGTAGGTGAAGTATTTACCCGCAAGCCGTACAACCTTACCAAAACATTGGATGCCTTACGAAATGCTATCATTAAAGAGGATCGAAAACGTAAGAACCGATAAAGATCAAAAAAGATATTTGTGCAAACTGTTTATTCTCAGATATTTGCAAATATCTTTTCGGGGAGTAGGTAACTACTCCTCTTTTTCTCTTACATTGTTTTACTGAATTTTGCTTCATCAATCGATTGAGAACAATAATGTTAAACTAAAAAATGAAGCAAAATGTATATAGACAACGAAAACTTCGATAAATGGATGGAGAAGCTATCTAAGAAACTCACTGAGATAGGACAAGACTTAAAATCCCTTATCAATACCGATCAGGTATTAGAAGAAAATGAACGATTACTTGATAATCAGGATTTAGCATTTCTGTTAAAAGTGTCTTTCAGAACTTTACAACGCTATCGACTAAAAGGTAAGCTCCCCTACTTTACTATTGGGCATAAAACCTACTATCGGGCTAGCGATATTAGAGCTTTTGTACGTGAACGAGCCGATTATCAAACTTATAAACAGTTTGAAAAAGCCAATCAATTAGAAAACAAACTCTGACAGCAAAATGCAGCAGAGGAAAGAAGCTTGTGTTTAAGCTATCACTTTGTGTAACCACCCCGATTTAGTAGAAACCGCTTCACCTATCGGTTCAGCCCATTTCACTAAATCGAGCAAGAGGGAACTGGACAAGTCCTGTTCTTCCCTCTTGCCCTGCGGGGCAAAGCCTTCGGTTTTAGCGTGTTACAAAAACACGCTGTAATGACACCTGTAATAAGTATTTTCTTTGAAATGCTTATTATCAGATATTTATATATTCATATTTCTATAAAAAAGTAATTATCATGCCAAACAGCAGTCGAAAAACGATATTCACGACCATTTCCATAGACAAGGAAACGGCAGCTTTGGTAGAGAAGATATGCAAACGCTATTCACTGAAAAAGAGCGAAGTTGTAAAGTTGGCGTTCGGGTATATAGATAAAGCGCATATCAATCCATCCGAAGCCCCTGAATCGGTAAAATCAGAACTGGCGAAAATAAATAAGAGGCAGGATGATATTATCCGTTTCATCCGTCACTATGAGGAAGAACAACTGAATCCCATGATACGGGCAACAAATTCCATCGCTTTGCGCTTCGATGCTATCGGCAAAACTCTGGAAACTCTTATACTTTCTCAACTGGAAGTCAGCCAGGAGAGACAAACAGCCGTGCTTAAGAAGTTAAGCGAACAGTTCTGCAATCATGCCGATGTAATAAACAACCAATCCAAACAGATTAATGCACTTTACCAGATACACCAACGGGATTATAAAAAGTTGCTTCACCTAATACAGCTCTATTCGGAGTTGTCCGCTTGTGGTGTGATGGATAGCAAAAGAAAAGAGAACCTGAAAGTTGAAATCAACAATCTGATAAATACATAGGATTATGCACATAGACTTTGCCCCACCATCTAATGGTATATATAATAATGTTGGTAGTAGCCGACAACTAGCAAATTATATGGAACATGAGGATTTGGAACGGATGGAGAAAGGAACCTATATTGATGGATTTTTCAATCTGACGGAGGATAACATCTATAAATCAAAGGTCATAAAAGATATGGATACCAATATCGGACAACTTCTAAAAATAGATGCTAAGTTCTACGCTATCCATGTCAGCCCATCGGAAAAAGAACTTAGAGCAATGGGGAATACAGAACAGGAACAAGCCGAAGCAATGAAAAGATATATTCGTAAAGTATTTATTCCTGAATATGCCAAGAACTTCAATAAAGGATTATCTGAAATTGATATAAAGTTCTATGGTAAGATTCATTTTGACCGTAACCGTTCCGATAACGAACTGAATATACACTGTCATTTGATTGTCAGTCGGAAAGATCAAGCCAATAAGAAAAAGCTATCACCGCTTACCAACCACAAGAATACCAAGAAAGGGGCAGTAACAGGTGGTTTTGACCGTGTGAACCTATTCCAACAAGCAGAACAGGGCTTTAATAAATTATTTGGCTATGACCGCCAACAATCCGAATCGTTCAACTACCACAACACTATGAAGAATAACTCCATATTTGAGCAACTTAAACAACAAGAAGTTCAAATCTGTGAAAAAAAAACAGAAAACAAGGAAAACAACAATCAAGAAAGCTTGTTATCTATCAATCCTGAAAACAATATAACCGATGGTCAGGCTTCCAATATCACAACTAAACATGAAAAGCATACTTCTTCAGCTAATTCTCTTTTTCCTTTTTTCTTGCCTAAAACCAGTTCAACAGATGAAGAGAATCTGCTCATAACCAAGAAAAAAAGAAAAAGAGCACTTCACAAACGGTAGAAAGCATCTATCTATCAAAAAAAGCAATACCAATCAACAAAAAACATATACGATATTGTTCTAATTAAAATGAATATATTATTTTTGCATATTATGAATTATATAGATCTCTTTGCTGGAGCAGGTGGACTTTCCGAAGGTTTCACTAAAGCTGGTTTTAATCCGATCGCGCACGTTGAATCGGACAAAGCAGCGTGTTTTACCTTAATGACTCGACTTGCTTACTATTACTTATCTTCTAAAAATCAGCTTGATATATACAACTCATATCTCAAAGGCGAAATTTCGCGTGATTATTTGTATGGTCTTCTTCCTGAATCCATTTCTAAATCAGTCATAAACAAATATATATCAAGTGATAATAATATCGATATTTTTGCTCAAATAGATAAACTTCTTGGTGAAAATGAAGTCGATCTAATCATTGGAGGTCCCCCTTGCCAGGCATATTCAAATATTGGTCGAGCAGCGTTAAAACATGTCACAGACGATCCAAGAAAAAAATTATATATTGGATATGGTAGCTTTTTATCGCACTATCGCCCTAAGTTATTCGTATTTGAAAATGTTCCCGGACTAAAGTCATCAGATGAAGGAATACATTATCAAAATATTAAATCTTATTTCAAAGAACTTGGATATGTTGTTGATGATAAACTTTTAAATTCGTTAGATTTTGGAGTGATTCAAAACAGAAAACGCTTAATTATTATAGGATGGCGTGAAGATATAAATTTCAATTATCCGGAATTTGAAATAGAGGAAAATGAATACACTTCTAAGGATTTATTTAGAGATCTCCCTCCCCTAAAACCAGGAGAAGGAAGTAGATGGAATGAATACACAGAACCAGCAAATTTATATCTGCAAACTAGTGGAATAAGAAATCAAAATGATATCTTAACACTACATATCGCAAGACCTCACAATGAAAAAGATTTGAATATTTATAAATTAGCTATCAGTAAGTATGAAGAAGGTGTTTTTTTAAAGAATGATTTAATACCTGAACAGCATAGAACACAAAAAAACACTAAAGACTTTCTTGATAGATTTAAAGTTGTAGGTAAAATTCCTCACACACTGATAGCTCATATAGCAAAAGATGGACATCATTTTATATATAATAGTTTAGATCAAATTAGGTCTATATCTGTTCGCGAAGCAGCAAGAATTCAATCTTTTCCGGATAATTATTATTTTGAAGGGGAAAAAGAAGTGGGGAATCGAACTTCTGCTTTTAAACAAATAGGTAATGCTGTTCCTCCATTAATGGCTCAAAAAATAGCATTGAAAATACGAACTCTTTTAAATGACATACCATGAATCAACATATTTTTTCTTTTAAAGCTAATAGTCATATACTAAGTTTATTAGGCGATGAATTAATAGGTAGCGATAATCTTGCAATATTTGAATTAGTGAAAAATTCGTATGATGCAGACGCCAGCCATGTAAAAATAATTTTCGACAACATCAATACTCCTGAAGCAACTATAACAATTGAAGATAATGGATGTGGTATGTCTCTCGAAACAATTGAAAAATCATGGCTCGAAATAGGGACAGACTTCAAAAGAGGGAAAAATAAAAAAATCAGTCGCAAATATAAACGAAATTCATTAGGAGAAAAAGGAGTGGGACGGCTAGCTGTACACAAATTGGCTACTGCTATAGTTTTAGAAACTAAGGAAGAAGGTGTTCTATTTGGTCATACTTTTGCTATAAATTGGAAAGACTTAATAAAAAACACAATGTATATAGAAGATACAAAAGTTTCTGTTTCGGATTGTCCCAATACAACTTTTATAAATAAACAACATGGGACACGAGTCATTCTATCCAATCTAAGAAGAAAGACATGGCTAAGAAAGGATTTCAGAAATTTAGCTAGAACCATCAATACTTTAATCAGCCCTTTCGAAAAAAACAAAGACAATTTCTCTGTAGAATTAGTATTACCAGAAGAACAAGAGAACTGGATAAAAGACATATTCAATATTAATGATATAATTGAATCGGCTATTTATCATTTCAAATTTTTCATCAATAAGAATGGAGAGTATACTTGGATATATAAATTTGTACCCCCTTCAGTATTTGGGCTTGAATGTTCTAAAAAAGCCGTATACCATGATAAACTACTACTTGATAACAATAAAAATTTAACATTAAAAGCTAACGACTTAAATCAAATAGGAACAGTTGCTGGAGAGTTTCATGTATTCAATTTATCATCGGATATATTGAATACGTTTAACCAATCCGAAACGATCAGAAAATATTTAAAAGAAAATGCAGGAGTTCGCATTTATAGAGATGGTATACGTGTTTACAATTATGGTGAGCCCGGAAATGATTGGATGGGATTAGATATAGGTCGTACGAATAACCCCAGTTCAAAATTTAGTAATAATACGATCTTAGGTGCATTCAGTCTGGATTTAAAAACGAGTACAGGGCTTCAAGAAAAAACAAATAGAGAGGGATTTGATGAAAATGAAATATACGAACATTTTAAAGACTTATGTTATAATATTGTAAATGATTTCGCAATAAAGGCACAACGTGATCGAGAAAAACTTGATTTTGCAATAAAAAAAGATAAACCTATAAAAAAAATCGGCTTTTCAGAGTCGATTAATGAACTTAAAGAACAGGTGCAAAAAAGAAATCTTGAACCTGAGTTAGGAAAAACGATTCTCAAAGTAGAAAAAGATTATCTCGAAATGCGGGATGTTATGATAAATTCCGGCATGGCAGGATTGAATCTTGGGTTAGTTTTCCATGAAGTTGAAAGAGAAATAAGATATATAAACGAAGATATAAAAAGGGGAAGTGACTTGCACGAGGTATCAGTTAAAATAACCAATATTATGCAACTGCTTGATGGATTTGCTCCAATACTCAGACAGCAAAATCGCTCAGCAGAAAATATATCAGCAATTTTCCAACGTGTATACAAACTAACTAAAAGCCGTTTTAAATACCATAGAATAGTATTTTCTTCACCTTTATTGTCGAAGGAGTCTGAAGATTTCCAATTAGTTGGGCAATCCAATTTATTAGTAAGTGCAATTAATAATTTAATTGATAATTCAATATATTGGACTAGAATAAAAAGAGAAAAAGAAGAAAATAGCGAATATATACCATATATATATGTATCTACAAATACAACAGAGTTTAATGGACCTGCTTTAATTATTGGCGACAATGGAGATGGATTCAAATTACCACCTGAAGATTTAACTCGCCCTTTTGTCACCACTAAGCCTGGTGGAATGGGATTAGGATTGTATTATGCTAGTTTAGTAATGGAAATGTATGGAGGAAAACTTTTATTTATAGATCCCAGAGATTACGATATACCGTCCACTGTAACAGGGGCAGTCTTAGCCTTAGAATTTAAAAAAGAACACTAGAATATGACAGACTCTAATTTTCAAATAATAGCAGTTGATAACGACTCTAGGGAGTTGGATAAAATAAGAAAGGCATTTGATTTATTAAAGACGCCATGTCTCCCTATATTATATAATGAAGGTGATAATATTGATGAGAAATATTCAAATATAAGAATTGCTTTCTTTGATATAAATCTCGGAGGGCTAGGCAATCCTGCAGATCCTCTCCTTTGTAATATAATAGCATCAGCATTAAAAGAGATTTTGGATAAAAATAATGGTCCATATGCTCTTATTTTTTGGAGTCTACATATTAGTAAATTACCAATAATAAAAAAATATATAGAAGAAAGAGAGAAAGATGATATCCCCAGTCCGCTAGTTATTGATACCATCAATAAAGCACTAATCAACAATGTTGATGAACTAAAAGCGGAAATACAAAGAGTATTGGCAAATTCGACTCTTAATGCGATGTTAGATTACGAGAAGAAAGCCCATGATGCAGCTTCAAAAACAATAAATTCCCTTTTTTCATTAATTCCTAGAGGAAATGACAAATGGGGAGAAAATATTATCTTTGAAAATAATTTTGATCTTATCTTTTCCAAAATGGCAGCTAATACTATGGGCATAAAACTTGCAAGAAAGACACCTGTAATAGCCATTCAAAGAACTTTATTTCCTATATTACAACATAATATAAAAAAAGCAGACTTATCTTCCGTTTGGATTAACAAATTATCCTCATTAAATCAGGATGCCAAGCTTAAATTTCCTTCCGATTTTAAAACGGAAGCATTAAATACTATCTATCATATAGATAATGATAAGTCACACTTGAAGAAAGATGAGAGAGGTGTTGTTATTAAAGTAAAGAAAACCTCTACACTATTCAAAAATATATTTGGGAAAAAGAAAAATGAACTTATAAAAGAATACTTTAGTTTTCCTTCAATAAAAGGAAAAAAAGAGGAAGAAGTTGAGAGTATTAGACTCCAATATATTGAAAAATGTATTCCTGTATTTGTAGAGATTAGTGCTAGCTGTGATTATGCTCAACAAAATCCAAGAGCTTTAAAATATTTGTTTGGTATTAAATATCCAATAGATCCAACAATAGCTAAACCTTCTAGTGGTGAATATAAATTTTTCACTCCTTCTTTTCTTCTAAATGATGAAAAGTTCGCTATCATATTAAATTTTAGATATATATATGGCTTTCAGATAACAAATGCGATTCTAGATGAAATAATATTTAAGTTAAGTGACAACTTAATTAATCAAATAGGAAATAGATATGCCAATTATGCATCAAGAATAGGAATTATATCACACGAATGAAGAATATCTGGACATATGAAGAGCATATTTTGGCATTTAATCTTTACTGTAAAATTCCTTTCAGCAAGATAAATGCTAATTATCCACCTGTAAAGGAGTTGGCTAAAATTATTAATCGTTCTAATAGCTCTGTCGCTATGAAACTTGCTAATTTTGCAAGGTTAGATCCTGCATTGAAAGCAAGAAATATTTCAGGTTTAACCCAAGGAGCCAAGGGAGAAAAGATTATCTGGGAAAAATTCAACAATGATTGGGAACAATTATCTTATGAAAGTGAATGTATACTTGCTAAATATAAAAATAAATCTATCGAATATGAACTATATGATATTCCATTGTACCTTGAAGGGAGAGAAAGGGAGATTATCGTCAGACAAAGAGTAAATCAATCTTTTTTCCGAAAAATGATCTTAGCATCTTATAATAATAAGTGTTGTGTTACAGGTAGTAATTATGTTTCTCTTTTATCAGCGTGTCATATTAAACCTTGGAATAAGGATGTTAAAAATAGGATGAACCCACAGAATGGTCTTTGCATGAATATATTACTTCATTATTCATTTGACCAAGGACTATTTACAATAACAAATGACTACAGAATTTTGCTATCAAGAGAAGTATACAGCCTAAACGACCCTTTTATGTCAAAAAATCTTCTTTCTTACGAAAATTGTAAAATAACTTTACCACAGAAATTCATTCCTGAAAAAGTATTCTTAGAGTATCATTATGACACAATATTCAAAAAATAGTATTCAATGACCGATATTTACACAAAGGATAAACGTTCTAAAATAATGTCTAATATTGGCTCTGTAAGCACGAAGCCTGAAATAATTATTCGTAAATCACTTTTTTCAAAAGGATTTCGCTATAGGATTAATTACAAAAAATTACCTGGAAAACCCGATATTGTACTCCCCAAATATAGAACAGTAATATTTGTGCATGGTTGTTTTTGGCATGCTCACTCTAATTGTAAAGACTCCCATCTCCCAAAATCGAATATTGAATTTTGGGAAAATAAAATATCATCAAATATCAATAGAGATAAAAACAATATAGAGCAACTAGTTGATTTAAAGTGGAATATTATTGTTATATGGGAGTGCGAAATTAAAAAGAAAAGTTTGGAAAGTCTTATTGAGGAAGTTGCAAATTGTATATTGACTAAAACATCAAGGTAATATCATATCAAGAGTTTTTTGATCTTATTAGTCATATTTCAGAATATTCATTATCTTTACCCCCAGTATTCTCCATGAGCAAACTACCGCAAAAGCACGTAGCAAATTAGTGGGATAATTCATGGGATATGCTTGAAGCTAAAAATATAACGTTTTAAATATCAGTGTGGTAACTCTATTAGGAGAATCCCAGGCGGATCACTGAAAACAAAAGAAAAATCAAGCAAATCCCTGATAATCAGACATTATCAGGAATTTCTTTTTTCTGGCAGGTAGCAGAAAATAGCCGTTTCAAGCATATTATCGGTGGATAAATTGTGGGACTAAAATTTAGTTCATTTTACTACTATTGCTTCAAACTGAAAAATTTATTTTGAAATCTGGACAAGATAAAATTATTCTAGCCAAAGGATTTAACATCAAACAATTAGAACAGACGTGGGATGTTTTTATATTCTGCAACATTACAGGGTTTTCATCTTATTATTCATTATTTCTAAAACTAAAGTAAATAATCTCTGATGTCTATTTTTCAATGTTTTAACCTCACATTGCCAAACCACAATCACATTCCAACCTTGCATTTCAAGTTCTTCATTTTTTTTTCTGTCTCTTTCGATATTCTTTTCTATTTTCAATTTCCAATAATCTAAATTACTAGTAGGTAAATGTCCTGCTTTACAAGTATGTCCATGCCAAAAACAACCATGAACAAAAATTACAGTCTTGTATTTAGGTAATACTATATCAGGAGATCCTGGCAATGACTTCAAATTTATTCGATAACGAAAACCCTTAGAATATAAAAAATGTCGAACGATAATCTCTGGCTCCGTATTTTTTTGTTTTATCTTGGCCATGAGGCATGAACGTTTATTCTTATCTAGATTATCCATTATTAATTCAATAATTATTATGCAAATCTAATACATTATTTCTAATTTTCATAGAAACATATCCCCCTCCCTTTCTATCTAAAAGATTTTCTGTACATTTGCAATATATATTTATCAAATAAAAGAAAATGTGTTATATGTCAACTCAAAATACGATAGGAGTTATTGATCTATTCTGCGGAATAGGTGGTCTAAGTCATGGAATGTTCAAAGAAGGTTTTGATATTATTGCTGGGTTTGACATAGACGACACTTGCAAATATGCATACGAGAACAACAATAAGTCTAAGTTCTATAATCAAGATATTAAAACTGTTACTATAGAACAAATAAATAATCTTTTTGCAAATTATGATATCAAAGTACTAGCTGGCTGCGCACCTTGTCAGCCTTTTTCTTCATATGCATTTAAAGTAAAAGATAAAGACAAAAACAAGTATGATTTATTATATGAATTTGGACGCATTGTCGAAGGTGTTTTACCAGACATCGTAACGATGGAGAATGTTTCACAGATTTTATCTTTCAAGCAAAAGCCTGTATTAAATGATTTTGTAGATCTATTAAAAAAAAATCAATATCAAGTTGATTATAAAATTGTATATTGCCCTGATTATGGAATCCCTCAGACACGGAAACGAATAGTGTTATTAGCTTCTCGTTTAGGGAAAATAAGCCTTATACCACCAACACATACCAAAAATAAATATAAAACCGTTAGGCAAACAATAGGAAAACTTCCCCCTATTAAGGCTGGAGAAATATGCCCTTCTGATCCTCTGCATCGAGCTAGAGCTTTATCCGAGCTCAATCTAAGAAGAATTGAATCAACTCCCATAAAAGGAAGTTGGAAAGACTGGGATGAAAGTTTAATATTAGATTGTCATAAGAAAGATTCTGGAAAATCATTTGGTAGTGTTTATGGAAGAATGAACTGGGATGAACCTGCTCCCACAATGACGACTTTATGCACTGGTCTAGGGAATGGCAGATTTGGACATCCAGAGCAAAATCGTGCAATATCTTTAAGAGAAGCTGCTATGTTTCAAACATTTCCTAAAAGCTATAAATTCTTCTCTCCAAAAGAAGAAATATCCATAACCAAGGCATCTCGATATATAGGGAATGCCGTCCCTCCTAAATTGGGGAAAATTACAGCTAAAAGCATAAAAAAACACCTTGATGAAATAAAATCCAACAAATAATATAAAAAAGTATGCCATGAAAGAATATACTCTCAATGTTGATCCTAGAATTTTAGAACTACTAGGGCCCAATCTGTACACAAACATCTATTATGTATTAGCCGAATTAATAGCAAATGCCTATGATGCAGACGCCAAAAATGTATATATAATATCCAACAAGGATGATATTCGCGTTGAAGATGATGGACATGGTATGTCATATGAAAATGGCGAGATAAGAAAATTTTTGAATGTAGCCGGTGTCTCTAGAACTAGAGAAGAAGATTCATTAACCCGTTCAGGAACAAGAAGAAAAATGGGACGAAAAGGAGTCGGAAAATTAGCTGCACTATCTGTTTCGGAATCTGTAGATATAACAACCATCGTTAATGGAGAGAAATCTGGTTTTATACTTTCCCGTCGTCCATTAGAAGGTAATAAATTGCAAGCTATAGATGAAAACAACATTTCATTTTCTTATATAAAAGAACATGGAACATCTATCATTATGAGAAACCCTCAATATCGATTACATAAGACATTAAGTGCCGTAAAACGAAATTTACTTAAAATATTTCCTCTTGTAGATAGTAATTTCAAAATACATATAGTAAGGGGAAATGAGCATGAAACTATTGATCGTTTTGACGAGAATATAATGACGCAGTTAAGTACATTGATAACTTTAGGAACTAATTATTCCAATTTATCAAATTTAGTTCCAAATCTATTCTCATCAAAGAGATCTGAATTAGTCGAACAAAGAGATGCTTATATTATCCCAATCACAATGGAAGATAATAATGGTATTAAACATGAGTACCCCTTAAAAATAGTTGGTTGGATAGGAACGTATAAGACTACACGTGGAAGGAAAGTAGAAATAACAGATTTCCCTGATAATTTTATTTCTTTATATGCAAATAAAAAAATGGGAGAATTCAATATTTTACCAATTGTAGGTCAAAATAAATTAAATGAAGTTTATGTAGTTGGACAATTACATGTTGACCTCTTCGAATTATCCGAATTACCAGATATGGCGTTGAGCAACAGACAGGGATACAAATCTGACGACCTTAGATATGAGACAGTAATTAACTATGTCAGAAAAACACTATTGCCAGACATCTTAAGAAAAAGAGAACTTTTTACCGATTTAACAAAAGCCCAAAAGAAACAAGAAGCTACTGAATCTCAAAAGAAACATGAGGAAGAACTAAGAAATCTGATCAATAAATTCAGAACTAACGCTAGTAAACTTGCAGCGGAAAATATTCAAAAAATTGGAGCTAATGCCCCACAAGATGTTATTGAGAAAGTTATTTTTGATACTATTAATGAAAATGTTCCCAGTTTAGGAATAAAATCACTTGTTGATTCACAAAAAAAGAAAATCCTTATTAGTCAAACCTATCCAGATAAAGCGCTAGCAGATATAGTCTATAAAATGTTAGTTTTCAACAATGTCCCTGAAGAAGACATTTTATATACAAACTGTGATGATGAAGTCTGCCGAATTCCTGAAGGGTATTCTGTATATGGTTATCTTAGGGATTTCTTTGTCGAAAGTTATTCTAATCAAAAGATATTTGTCCTATTTATTACCAGTGAAAACACCAAACAATCTTGGGGGGCAATTACTGAAGTAGGGGCATCTTGGATTACACAAATTGATCATAAAGTATTCAATATACCACCATTTAGACCAGAACATCCTTTAGATGATGAATCCCAATGGCATTGTACAATCAGAGATACATCTATAAATGAGCTCTGGATGTCTCCACTTAGTGCTGATATTTTCTGCCAAAAGATTGAGGCTGTTTGTGAAAAGATTGGTTATGCAAAGCAAACACGAGAAAACAACAAAGAATATCTAAAATTATTAATATCTATTAGATAAAGATTTTGCGTAATAATTTTGTTTAGAAAGTTCCCAAGAAAAGAAAACCACAGTTACTAAATCTGTAATTACGATTTTCTTTATAAATGCACATGAAAGATCTAAATTTCATAAAATAAAAGAGGGTGTCCGAATGGATTCCCTCTTCCTTTTTCTATTCATAGTGCATTTTTTGTAAGCATCCGATAAAGTACACTATAAAAAAAAGGCTGTATCTCCTTTCAAGTTAAGCAGCCATCTATGGTTGTAT
>CAKQHO010000060.1 GCA_934234185.1 uncultured Psychrobacillus sp.
AAGGACTTTTAGGAGGGTGCCGTATTGGAGTTTGAAGCGTATTTAAAGCAAAAGCATTTATTAGCAACTAAAGAAAGAAAATTAAAGGAACTATCTATCGATCAGTATATAAATAGGCTAGAAAGTATGCGTAGAAATAATATTTATAATGAGGAAAAACAAATGGATTCTAACCTAGAACGGAAAATTCAAGAGCATTATAAAGATTGGAAAACATATAGAAAGACAATTGAGCATTACTTAGCTTCTAAAAACTTTTAGTTTTGTTTGGACAAAGTATCTGAGGATTTTAGTTGGAGGCTCAGTCGTATGAAAAATTTGAAAACAACAGCATTTAGATTATATCAATCGGATAACAGTAAATATAAATCCTCTTTTTTCGATTTAATACACGGGGATCATGAAACGAAACAAACAAAGGGGCTAGCTTATTTGTTTAATTTATCCCCTGAGTTTTTAAAAGCGTTACTATCCTTGAATAAAATTAATGAGCTTATTAAGAACAGACTTACCCAAACTGAATATGGAGAGTTTTTAAGAAGTGATTTTTTAACTATTGATGCAGAGATGATGAGTACTGGCGAGGAAAAAATCAGACGAGATATTACGCTTACATTTTTCTATAAAAGCAAAAAATCCCTTCTATTAGTTATAGAGGCTAAGAGTATAAAATCTTCTATTATCACGAATCTTGAAGACCAAATGGAGAAATATGTTAATACTAACTATTTTCCACAGGATGTGCATGTACCTACACTTGCCGTAGCACTCACAAAATATAAACAAACATTTACAACGGATAAATTCATATCCCTTACATGGGTAGAAATTATTCACATTCTTCATCAGACACTTCAACAGAGTTTAGATACAACAAAATCTACTATTCTAACAGATTACTATCATTTCATCACAGGAGTGGATAAAGGTATGAGGTATTATGAGAGAGAAATTCTTTCTGTCCCGGCTGGTAAAACTTTTGAAGAGATAACCGAATATCATATACATGCTTGTCCTGATACACCTTCATATAACTACAAAGATTCACTTTTCATCGCATTTCGTCAAAAAGGTGGGGGAGTTATGGATAAGCTGTACAAGGTTGAAGATACCCTAGTGCTACCGCCACATAACCTTTCCGTACTAGATGATATATCTAAAGGGAATCTTCCTTATAAAAAAAGACTATTAGAATACATGGATACACGGAAAAAAGGTCATGGATTCAAGAAAAATGATACGTATAGGTTTTATATTCTAGCTGAAGATGAACATATATTATTACCACATTTCCCCCGCCCAGAAAAAAACAATGCAGGGGGATGGTACTACACTCTGTCTGAAATGCTAAGTGGACGAGAGATAGTTAATACAGATTCAAAATAATATTTTCCAAGAGAATGAACAACACATAATGTTTGGACTTATATATATAGGTAGTAAGTTGAACTATGTATTTTATGAAATATTGCAATTACCTAAATAAATATAGAGCTACAATAATAAAATGGCCTTTGCATAAGAAA
Organism: uncultured Psychrobacillus sp.; assembly: GCA_934234185.1. Classification (GTDB taxonomy): domain Bacteria; phylum Bacillota; class Bacilli; order Bacillales_A; family Planococcaceae; genus Psychrobacillus. Next base: position 1,527 of record CAKQHO010000060.1, read on the forward strand.
TAATTTAAATAAGAAAAGCTCAATAAGGTATTAACTTCATACAGAAAATAATCTTATTAAACTAAAAAAACCGAAATAGAAAAATTCTAAGTCGGCATTCTTAACATTAGATTTCAAAGTGTCTTTTTACAAATTGAAGTGACTCCGCTAGCTCCTGATCTAATAATTCTTCGCTGGCGTTGTTACTTAAATCACGCCAGACTTTAATATCTTGTCCAACTTGTCCTCCCATTTTCACAAACGGTTCCATTACTACATAGTCTGAGTAGTTGATGTCCCGGAGTGCTTGCCCAATAGCTTCCCAGTCTAATGAACCTTTACCAGGAACTTTACGGTTACCTTCTCCAATATGTAGATGTCCTAATTGGCTACCTGCAAGGAGAATTGCATTAGGTATAGAATCTTCTTCGATATTCATATGGAATGTATCTAGCATGACTTTAACGTTTGGTTTGCCTACTTCATTTATATAATTGATGGCTTCTTGAGTATCGTTTAATAAAAATTGTTCAAAACGGTTTAATGTTTCAACTAGTAATGTAATGTTTAGTGGTTTCGCATACTCAGCAAGCTCTTTTAAACTATTAATAGAATTCTTTCGAATCTCTGATTTGTTAATTGCTTTTGAATAATCTGCTGGCCAGTATGAATAGATAGTCCCGCCTATTCGATCGATCCCAGCTTTGTGACATTGATCAAGTACTTGCTTCATGAAGGAAATTCCTCTACTCCTTACTTCCGGGTCTTCAGAACTTACATCGAATTCTTTAGGAATACCAATCCCTGCTGTAAGTTGGATATTTGCAGCTTTTGCTAACTTATTTAGGCTTAATAATTTTTCATCAGTTAAATGAATTAAGCCTAGAGCAGCCACTTCTAGTATATCAAACCCAAGTTTCTTTACTTTTTCAATATAAGGCTCGAAATCAGTGTCCCATTCATTCTCCCAGTATGCAAAATATACTCCATATTTCATTTTTCGTCTCCCCCATCAAAAATTCTAATGTTATTAGATAATGACATTGCGATATTACTACTTGATGATATAATCATAAATAAGTCTTAAACTTTTAGTCAAGTCTGAATATTTTTACTGGCGTTGGCCTTTATATTTGAAGTGGAGTGAAAAAGATAATGAAAAAATTGGATAAGTCTGTTCCAATTCCCCTTTATTTTCAACTGAAAGAACTGATTCTTCAACAAATTAAAGAGGGATTTTATAAAGTAGGAGATTCCATACCTACTGAGAAAGAGTTAAGTGACATTTATGACATCAGCCGCACTACTGTAAGACAAGCAGTCACGGAACTTGTACAGGAGGGCTGGTTATACAGAGTTAAAAGTAAAGGTACTTTTGTAAGAGCACCTAAAATAGAGCAAAGTTTTATTCAGGCGCTTGGATCATTTAATGACCAGATACTTGAACTTGGTATGACACCTAGTACGGAGGTACTTGATTTTAAAGTAATGGAAGTGCCTAAGGAAGTTGCCATGCATTTAAATTTAGTAGAAGGTGAACAAGTGATTTATATTCATCGTAGACGCTTTGCAGACAGTGAGCCGATAGTGATGGTGGAGACGTATTTACCTTATAGAAAATGCGAGTTTGTCCTAGGCAGGGACTTTGTTAAGGAGTCTTTGTATCCAATATTGAGTGAATCGAATGAAACTAAAATTTGTAAAATTAGGCGTTTTATCGAAGCTGTTGAAGCTGAACAGTATGATATGAAGAATTTAAATATGCCTAAAGGGAAAGCAATTCAACAATTTATTTCTATAGGCTTTAATTATAAAGATGAACCGATAGAATATTCGCTGGCCCGTTATAGAGGAGATAAAAATATATTTGAGATTGTTATTACTGCCACGAAATAAGGGGGATATAAGATGGCTACATATATTTTGGCTCATGACTTAGGCACGTCCGGTAACAAAGCATCAATATTCAGCGTGGATGGAGAGATGATAGGTAGTAGAATCTCACCGTATCCTACACATTATTTTAATGAAAAATGGGTGGAACAGAATCCAGAAGACTGGTGGTTTGCGGTATGTGATTCAACAAAGCGTTTGATTAACGATACAGGAATAGATTCAAATGACATAGCTGTCGTTAGTTTCAGTGGGCAAATGATGGGGTGTTTAGTGGTTGATGAGCAAGGGAATCCTCTTCGCCCGTCCATTATTTGGGCAGATCAACGTGCAACTGTTCAATCAAAAGAACTAGAGAAAAAAATAACACAACAAGAGTTTTATCGTATAGTAGGACACCGTAATACACCTTCATATGGGATTCAGAAATTAATGTGGCTACGAGATAACGAGCCACATGTTTATAAAAAAACATATAAAGTGCTAAATGCGAAAGATTATATCGTCTTAAAATTGACTGGTCAGTTCGTTACAGACTACTCAGATGGAAATGGAATGGGTTGTTTCGACCTGGAGAAATTAGAATGGTCCGACCGTATAATTGAGGCTAGTGGCATTGATAAAGATAAATTGCCGCAATTACAACCCTCAACATATATGGCAGGGGTAGTGACTAACCAGGCATCTACAGAAACAGGTCTCGCAGTAGGCACAAAAGTAGTGATTGGTGCAGGTGATGGTGTAACAGCCAATATTGGTGCTGGTTCTGTGAGTGAAGGAAAAACATATTGTTCTCTGGGTACTTCGGCTTGGGTAACAACGACATCTAAGAAACCAATTTTTGATCCAAACATGCGCACGGTGACATGGGCACATGCAATACCCGGCTACTATGCTCCGAACGGTACAATGCAATATGCAGGCGGGTCATTTAACTGGATGAAGGAAACCATTGCCACTTCTGAGCAGTTTCAGGATGGTAAATCTGTCTATGATCAAATTAATGAGGAGATTGAGGGAACAGAGCCAGGCTCAAATGGCGTACTTTTCTTGCCTTATTTACTAGGAGAAAGAGCACCGCGCTGGGATTCAGCCTCAAAAGGTTCATATGTGGGAATTAAATCAGATACTACACGTGGTGAATTGCAGAGAAGTGTTTTAGAGGGTGTTACATACAATCTAGGAATCATCTACGATATTCTGAGTGAGCATATTGAAATTGATCGCTTGATGATTATTGGAGGTGGTGCCAAAAGCCAAGTATGGCGTCAAATTATTGCAGACGTTTTCCAAGTACCGGTTGAAGTACCGAATTATTTAGATGAGGCAGGGTCTATGGGAGCAGCCATAATTGGTGGAGTAGGCGTAGGACTATATAATAACTTTGATGTAATTGATCGCTTTATTCGAATTGAGCACTCGCAAGCGAATAATCCAAAGATGAAAGAATTGTATAAACAAGGGAAAGAAAAATTCAATGATTTTTACTATGCTCTTCATGGTGTTTATCAAAAGCATGCAGAAGAAGGAGTGAAATGAAATGCCTTTAATTACAGGTGATGCGATTTTAATGCACGCGCAGAAAAATGGTTATGCAGTTTGTGCCTTTAATATAGAAAACATGGAAATGGTTCAGGCTGTTGTCGAAGCGGCAGAGGAGAAAAAATCCCCCGTTATTATTCAAACTTCAGCTAACACAGTGAAATATGCTTCTTTAGAAATGTTTTATGCGATGGTTAAAGCTGCTGTGGAAAAAAGCTCCATCCCGGTAGCACTTCATCTAGATCATGGTGATAGCAAAGAGCTTGCTTTAAAAGCTGTCCGTGCTGGCTATACATCAGTAATGATTGACGCTTCTAAAAATTTGTTTGAGGAGAATATTCATATAACCACTCAAGTAGTTGATATATGTAAACCAATTGGAGTATCAGTTGAGTCAGAATTAGGCACGGTTGGTGGAAAGCCGGGAGATATTGAATATGGTGCAGATGGATATACAAAAGTAGAGGAAGCAATAGAGTTTGTTGAGCGCACGGGTATTTCTTCGTTAGCTGTAGCTATTGGTACGGTCCATGGGGTCTATAAAGGTAAGCCAAATTTGGATATTGAATTACTAAAAAAGTTGAGAAGTAAAGTAATTGTACCACTTGTTTTACATGGTGCCTCGGGACTTTCCGAGGAGGATGTAAAAAAATGTGTGAAATTCGGAATAAGTAAAATAAACTATGCTACGGAACTTCGTATTGCTTTCTCAGATTCAGTAAAAGAGTATGTTACTTCCCATGATAAGATTATCGATCCAAAGTTGTTTACAAAGTATGCACGTGAGACGGTTAAACAAGTTGTGATGGAAAAAATGGACATCTGTGGAAGCAGTAATCAAGTTGCTCAAGCAATATGGCGGAATTCACAGTGAAAAAGTATTTACTAGGTATTGATATTGGTACATCCTCTTGTAAAGTGGCGATTTTTAGCAAAGAAGGAAACGCAATTATCCAGCATTCTTCTGAATACCCTCTTTATTACCCAAAAGAAGGTTGGGTAGAACAGGATGCAGATGAGTGGTGGAGTTCTATTGTCAGCTCTATACGTTACTGCTTACATAACTCTGAGGTTAACTCCGAAGAAATTGCAGGTATAGGTATAGCTGGACAAGGTTGGTCAGCAATACCTGTTGATAGGGATGGAAATAGTCTACGTAAAACTCCCATTTGGCTGGATGTAAGGGCTAGGGGAGTCATAAAAGAATATGAAACTCAAGTGAACGTGGAGGAGATTTTTGCTTTATCAGGGAATGCTTGGTCAGCATCTTATACAACACCTAAACTCCTCTGGTACAAAAAGTATGAACCGGAATTGTTTGAAAAGACCTATAAATTCCTACAGAGTAACAGTTTTATCGCTCTAAAGCTGACAGGTGTTTTTACTTCAGATCGCAGTCAGAATTATGGTTTACATTTTTATAATCCGATTACATATACCTATAATGAGCAAATGGCTAAAAAGTTTGGTATTCCACTTGAAAAATTTCCACCAATCTATGAATGTCATGAAGTAATTGGAACTGTCACTGAAGAAGCAGCTAAATTAACTAATCTCAGTGTAGGGACACCAGTTGTTGCCGGAGGACTAGATGCAGCCTGTGGAACTCTTGGAGCCGGAGTAGTTAATGTTAATCAAACGCAACTTCAGGGAGGTCAGGCTGGTGGTGTGAGTATTTGTCTCGATAAACCTAAAACGCATGCACAACTTATTTTTTCGCCACATGTTATTCCAGAAAGATGGCTCCTTCAGGGAGGGACCGTGGGAGGAGGGGGTGCCCTACGATGGTTTAAGCAAGAGTTTGGTGGAATACAGAGTTTTGATGAATTTACAAAACTTGCAGAAAAAGTAAAACCTGGCTCAGAAGGTGTATTATTTCTTCCATACCTTTCAGGAGAAAGGAGTCCTTTATGGAATCCGAAAGCTAATGGTCTTTTTTATGGTTTGAGCTTTGATAAAACTAAGGGACATTTCGTGCGCGCAGTACTAGAGGGTGTCGCGTTTTCAGTTTATCATAATTTACTTATAGCAGAAGAAGCGGGTGTTCCAATTCAAGAACTAGATATTCATGCTATGGGTGGAGCAGCTAATAGCGAGTTATGGATTCAGATATATGCAGATGTAACAGGATGTCCAATTCGGGTTCCGAGCTCCGATACAGCAACGGCCTTGGGAGCAGCTCTTCTTGCAGGGGTTGGCATTGGAATGTATAACAACTTTGAAGAGGTAGTTGAGCAAACTATTAGTATACGTAGAGAACATTGGCCAAATAAAGAAAATACTGAAATTTACAAGAAAGCAATGAATCAATATCTTAAGCTTTCTAATGTTATGGATGAACAGATATACAGTTAGGAGGAAAATATATGAGAGCAGGTGTATTAAAAGCCAAGGGAAAGATAAATTATGAGGAGGTTGAAACACCAAAGCCTGGTGTGAAAGATGTTCTAATAAAAGTAAAATATACAGGAATTTGTGGTTCTGATATTCCGCGTGTCAATGGGGATGCTGCACACTCATACCCAATCATTCTTGGACATGAATTTTCAGGGGAAGTAGTAGAAGTAGGGGAAAATGTGAGATCAATATCAGTTGGTGATCGTGTTGCTGGTGCACCGTTATTACCATGTATGGAATGCGAATACTGTAATAATGGTGATTATGCCCTCTGTGAAGCTTATAGTTTCATAGGTTCTAGACGTTCAGGAAGTTTTGCAGAATATGTAGTGGTACCTGAAAAGAATGCTATTCGGTTTGATTCTTCCATATCCTTTGAGCAAGGTGCTTTTTTTGAACCAATTACAGTTGCTTTGCATGGAATTCGTCGGCTAGATTTCCAACCCGGTTGTTCTGTAGCCATACTTGGAGTTGGGAATATAGGATTCTTTACATTACAGTGGCTGAAAATATTAGGAGCAGGACATGTGACAGTATTTGATATTAGTGAAGAACGACTTGCACTTGCTAAGAAGTTTGGTGCAGACGAATGCATTAATTCAGCAAATCAATCTTTCCTGGAGCAGTTAAATGGAAGTCGTTTCGACTATGTATTGGAAACTGCCGGAAACACAGAAACTATTAAACTTACATTTGAATTGGTTAAAAAGAAAGGTGCTGTTTGCCTAATTGGAACGCCTACCAAAGCACTGACTTTTTCCGTCCATGAGTGGGAACATCTCAATCGTAAAGAGTTTTTTCTGACAGGATCTTGGATGTCGTACAGCCAGGATTTTCCTGGAGAAGAGTGGACTGAAACCGCGAAGTACATACGCTCAGGTGATATCAAAATAGATGAATCCCTACTTTACAAGATAGTACCACTAAGCGAAATTGCCTCTGCCTTTGAAATGTATAAAACACCAGGGACTGTAAAGGGTAAAATCTTAATCGCAAGTGAGATGTAAGGAGGTATAACCATGATTGTCACAGTTACATTGAATGTAGCGCTGGATCAGTATTATTATGTGCCCGGCTTCCATAAAGGTGATGTTCATCGTGTAGCGAAAAATATTCCATCTGCCGGTGGCAAAGGACTCAATGTGGCAAGGGTGATTCGTCAGCTCGGTTATCCAGCCCTGGCACTCGGTCTCACTGGTGGTCACACCGGACAAAGGGTTGTTGAATTATTAAATCGAGACCAGATACCACATTGCTTTACAGATACTGGAGTGGAAACAAGAGAATGTATTAACATTGTGGATGAAAATAGTGTATCGACGGAAGTATTAGGGACAGGCGAAGAAATTAGTCCAGAAGTTGTTAGAGGTTTTATTCAAAACTTTGAAGAAACGATTAAAGGAGCTTTACTGGTTACAATGTCAGGGAGTGTTATGAAAGGAATGTCAGTTGATATTTATGCTCAGCTGATAGAATTGTGTAGCAAAAGAAATATTCCCGTTTTACTTGACACCAGTGGTGAATATTTAAGGAAAGCCTTGAAATCTGCACCAACTGTTATTAAACCTAATATTTATGAACTGGAACAGTTATTTGACACGAAATTGGAAACAACAGAACAAATAATTGCTTGTGGGAAAAAGATAATGGTCAATAATATTGAAAACGTAATTGTATCCCTTGGAGATAAGGGAGCTCTATTTATAAGTCAAAAAGGTGTCCTTCATGCTACTCCACCAAAACTCGATGTCATTAATACAGTTGGCTCTGGTGATTCAATGATTGCAGCTTTAGCTTGTTCTATGTTAAATGGTGATGATGAGGAGCAAAAAATCAGATTAGCAATTGCAGTTTCCGCGGCAAATACTCTTTCTGAAAAAACAGGGGATGTATCAATTGAATTGGTTAAACAATTACTTCAACAAGTAACAATTAAAAGATTAGAAAGGGGATAAGATCTTGGAAATGCTTGAAAAATTATTTTCACTAAAAAATAAAACTGTTTTGATTACCGGAGGGGCACGTGGTATCGGTAAAGCAGTTGGTGAACACTTAGCGGCAGTTGGAGCAAATGTAGTAATTTTTGATATTAGCGGAGATGCTGCTAAACAAACAGCACTAGAAATTGAACAAAAATATGGCACTAAAACATTCTCCCAGCAAGTAGATGTAACTGATTACAATGCAGTGATAAAGGCGTTGGAAGTTTCCATTGAAGAGATGGGAGCAATTGAACTTCTTTTCAATAATGCAGGTATTGTTATACAGAAACCTGTAATTGAATCGAGTCCTGAAGAATGGTTAAAAGTGATAGATGTTAATCTAAATGGAATCTTTTATGTAGCACAATTATTTGGAAAATATCTTATTGATAACGGTATTAAAGGTTCCATCGTGAATACAGCATCAATGTCAGGAAATATTGTCAACTACCCACAGCTGCAAGCATCATATAATACCTCAAAAGCAGGAGTCATCCAACTCACAAAATCGTTAGCTTATGAGTGGGCAGAACAAGATATAAGAGTTAATTGTATAAGTCCGGGATATATTTTTACTGAACTTACTTCCTTTGTAAGAGAGGACTGGAGAAAGCAATGGGCTGATTTAACTCCGATGAAACGACTTGGGAAACCAGAGGAGCTTGTTGGTGCTGTAATTTATTTATTATCAGATTCCGCTTCCTTCGTAACAGGTAGTGAGTTCGTAATTGATGGAGGATTCACTATTATTTAACTGAATATTTAAATGTGTTTAAAATTTTATAAAAATAAGAAACAGAATAATTAAATATATTATTGAAAACGCTATCAATTACATGTATAGTAGAATCATATTACAACATTGTATTGTAATGACATTACAATAAAATGATGTAATTAACTAATATTTTATAGGGGGAAACAGCATTGAAGGCAAATAAATTATTTCTTTTTGTGTCTTTACTTCTCATGATTCTGACAGTAGCAGCATGTAGTTCTGATTCGGGAGAGGCAGATGGGAAATCTAGTGATGGAGATCAAATTAAAGTTGGTTTTGCAATAAAAACACAAGATTCGCCTTATTTTGTTTCACTAGTTGATGCGGTAAAGGAATATGCGGAGGCTGAAGGATGGAAAGTCACTGTTTTAAATGCAAATGGGGATACTACAAAAGAAGCGGAGAATATAGAAACATTTATTGCACAAGGTATGGACATGATTTTTTTAGACGCAATTGAACCAGACGCTGTAGTTCCATCCATCAATAAAGCTGCTGAAGCAGGGATTGGTGTTATTAACCTAGACAGTGGTGTTAACGAAGAGGCGAAAGATATAACAACTGTTTACTCTGATAATAAGCAAAATGGTCGTTTGGTTGGTCTTGCTTACGCAGAGAAAATGGGAGATGAAGAAATTATCTCTATAATTCTTAGTGGTGCAAAAGGTAACGTAGCAGGAGAAGAACGTCGTACAGGGTTATTTGCAGGTATCCTAGAGGGTAAGTTAGGGGTTAATGAAGATGAAGCTTGGAAGCTAGCTAAAGAATTAGATTCTCAACTTGCATCTTCTGGTAAAGCTTCGAATAAAGAAGCGAAATTCTCTGTCGTTGGACAAGGTTGGGGAGCTTGGACTCGTGAAGATGGCCTAGTAGCTGCAGAAGATTTGATTACTGCTAATCCAAACCTAACTACAGTACTCGGTGAAAATGATCAGATGTTATTTGGTGCTATGACAGCTTTAAAAAATGCAGGAATAGATAACGTAGACATAGTTGCAGCTGCTGACGGAGCAATTGAAGCATATGATCTTATCAAAGAAGGTAAATATTTTGCAACAGGAGAAAATAGCCCATATAAAGTTGCAAAACTTGGAATTGAAATTGCTAAAGAAATTATTATAGATGGAAAAGATCCTAAAGAATACGAAAAAATAACATTAACTAAACCAGCAGCTGTTACGAAAGATAATGTAGATGAATTCTACGAGTTTGGATTCTAATATTTGTATTAGTAATACTGTTTATCTCAGAATCCTCCTCATGTTTTAAGGAGGATTCTTATTACATAATGAAATGTTTTAAGTCTGATATACTTTGACACTGTTGTGAAAGGAGGGACTAATTTTGACTTCAAAATATATTGTAGAAATGAACGATATTTCAAAACACTTTGGTGGCGTAAAGGCGCTAGAAAAAGTAAATATGAAAGTTAAGAGAGGCGAAATTCATGCTTTAATTGGTGAGAATGGTGCCGGAAAGTCTACTCTAATGAAAATTCTGGCTGGTGCATATGCGAAGGATGAAGGTGACATCATTATCGATGGAAAAGAAGCCACCATTTCAAGTCCAAAAGCAATGATTGAATTAGGGGTTTCTGTAATTTATCAAGAATTCATGTTAGCACCCGATTTATCTGTTGCTGAAAATATATTTATTGATAAGTTAAGTAGCGGAGGTTTATTTATCAATTGGAAAAAACTTCGGCAAAATGCGAAAAAGGAGCTAGAAAAGATTGGCTTTGGTCATATTGACCCAAATCAAAAAGTAAGTGAACTAAGCGTTGCATATCAGCAAATAGTCGAAATCTGTAAATGCCTTGCTAAAGATTCAAAGGTGCTAGTTTTCGATGAGCCTACTGCGGTATTGACTCACTCTGAAACTCAAAAGCTACTTGAACTGATTGTTAAACTAAAAGATTCAGGTGTAACAATTGTATATATTTCACATCGGTTAGAAGAGCTTTTTGCGATAAGTGATCGAATTACTGTGTTAAAAGATGGTAAGTATGTTGGCACTGTTGAGACTAATTCCATAACAAAAGACCAGTTGGTAACCATGATGGTTGGACGTGAAATTTCAACTCTTTTTCCTGAACGAAATGCATTAATTGGGGAGGAAGTTCTGAGAGTCGAAAATCTTAGTGTAGGTAATTATGTAAAAAATGTCTCTTTTTCAGTTAGTGCCGGTGAAGTAGTTGGATTCAGTGGTCTAGTAGGCTCCGGTAGAACAGAGATTATGAGAGCTATTTTTGGAACGGATAAGAAGGACTCTGGTCTAACTTATTATATAGGTAAGGAAATAGATATAAAGAATCCGAAACAAGCCATCAAGTTAGGCATAGGGTTATTACCGGAGGACCGGAAAAAACAGGGATTACTATTAAGCCAGTCTATTCGTATAAACACCACTATGGTTTCAAATCAAACCAATGGATGGATATCTCATCGGCAGGAAAAGCACGATGTTATGCAATTATTGGCAAGAATATCTACTAAATATGGTTCAACTGAAGATCCAGCTGATAGCTTAAGCGGTGGGAATCAACAAAAAGTAGCGTTGGCCAAATGGCTAGCCATCGATACAAAGCTTATTATCCTAGATGAGCCTACGCGTGGAGTGGATGTTGGTGCTAAAACTGAGATATATAAAATTATCAATGATTTAGCAGAAAAGGGCGTAGCTGTAATTATTGTCTCATCAGAGATGTCCGAAATTATCGGGATGTGTGACCGGGCAATTGTTATGCGTGAAGGTGAAATCATGGGTGAAGTCAAAAAGAGTGAGCTTACAGAAAATAATCTAATTAAACTAGCGATGGGGGTTTAAAACTCATGTCATCTTCTACAAAGAAATTCAATTGGAAAGAATTTATTATCAATAACAATACTTTTTTGATTTTACTCTTACTAATTATTATCAGTGCAATGCTATCAGATACTTTCTTAACACCAATGAACCTTCGGAATATCCTTCTTCAACAGGCAGGTCCTATTCTGGTAGCAATTGGACTTCTATATGTCATACTGGCTGGTGGCATTGACTTGTCTGTTGGTTCTTTAATGGCTCTAGGAGCAACAGTATCAGCCTTATTAATAACTGATATCGGATTACATTTTTCAGTCTCAATCGGTATCGCAGTTATAATTGGGCTGTTGTTTGGGATATTTTCGGGGTTTTTGGTTGCATATACAGGTATTCAAGGGTTCGTCGCGACTTTGGCAACGATGACGATTGCACGCGGTGTAGCTTTTGTTATCACTGAGGGTAGACCAGTACGTATTGAATCTAACACCATTGATTTGCTTGTAAGCAAAGATTTAATGTATCCTATTATATTCATTACAGTTCTGTTAATTATTATTTTCACAATCATTCAACGCTTTACAGGTTTTGGGCGAAAGATTGTTGCAATAGGGAGTAATGAGACAGCAGTCAAGCTTGCTGGTGTAAGGACAAAACTATATGTGATGTCTACTTATGCCATTTCAGGTGCACTTGCAGCACTAGCCGGGGTATTCATAGCAGCTCGTTCTTCAACAGGTAGTGCAACAGTAGGTATGGGACAGGAACTAGATGCAATTGCTGCAGTAGTCATTGGTGGTGCTAGCCTGATGGGAGGGCGAGGTTTTGTACTTAATACCGTTGCCGGTGCTTTGATTCTTGGTCTAATCGGAAATATCATGAATTTAATGGCTGTTCCATCTTATCCACAAGATATTATCAAAGGGGTTATTATTATCGCAGCAGTTTTACTCCAGATTGCGACGAGTAAAAAAGAACGTACAGTATAATTATCTCTGTTTAAAAGGAGAGATTTCTATGAAGACACTTGTGGTCCATAGTATGAAAAAGTATTCTGTAGAAGAAGTCCCAATTCCAAAAATTACATCAAAACAAGCTCTTGTAAAAACGCTTGCATGCGGAATATGTGGTACTGATGCAACAATTATTGAACAGTCTTTTAAAGGTTTTACTCCAGCTGAATACCCTTTGATGCTTGGTCATGAGGCCGTCGGAGAGGTAGTAGAAATTGGTTCAGAAGTTACCAGTTTTCAAATAGGGGATGTGGTTATTCTTCCATTCACTCCAGATATCGATGAAAATACTTTTCTTAAGTCAGGTTGGGGAGCATTTAGTGAATATGGCGTGGTAGAGGATATTCAATGCTATAAAGCTAATGAAGAAATACCTGAAGCAGCCTATGCACAAAAGAAATTACCTCTTTGGATTTCAGCAAAAGAGGCACCTGTTTTAGTCACTTTACGTGAAGTATACAGTGCGATTCAACATTTTAACATCGCGAAAGGGCAATCTATAGTTATTTATGGAAGTGGAACAGTGGCTATTGCTTTCACCAAACTGATGCATCTTATGGGAATGAACAATATTATTGCAGTTGTAAGAAGTAAGGAAAAAGAGATACTACTTAAAAAGTTTGGTGCAGAGATAGTAGTTAATAGCTCTCTAGGTTCAGTTAAGGAACAATTACAAAAGAGTAATTTCAAAGGAGTCGATTTTGTTTTAGATGCAGTGGGCTCCGAGACCATAATAAATGAGGGCTTAACACTACTAAAAGATCGGGGTGAGGTTCTCTGCTATGGAGTACCTAAATTGACTACATTGAAACTAAATATAGAAGATGTTCCATATAATTGGAATATAAATTTCCAACAAATGCCTCTCAAAAGGGAAGAGGGAGCATGTCATGAACAAATCCTTCAGTGGGTAAAGGAAGGGAAGATTACACTGTCTGACTTTGTTTCTACTACTTATCCTTTTGAACAAATTATAGAAGCATTCGAAGATTATTTATCAGGAAAGACTCACAAAAAAGTTATAATCACTTATTAAGAAATGAGTTGATATAGTTGAAAATGAAGCAAGCTCTAATGACTGAACCAGCCAAAATTGTATTTCAAGAAGTAAGTGTCCCAGAAGTTGGACCAAAACAAGTGAAACTGAAAATTAAAAGAATAGGTATTTGCGGATCTGATATTCACGTTTTTCATGGAAAACACCCTTATACGTCTTTCCCAGTAGTCCAAGGACATGAAATTTCTGCAGAAATAATAGAACTTGGATCAGAGGTTACACAAGTAAAGACAGGACAAAAAGTTACAGTTCAACCTCAAGTCGTTTGTGGTGAATGTATCCCATGTAAAAGCGGGATGTATCATGTTTGCGAAGAACTAAAGGTTATGGGCTTCCAAACAACTGGAATGGCTTCTGACTTTTTTATTGTAGAGGAGGATAAGTTAACCATTCTCCCTGATTCTATTGGATGGGATGAGGGAGCAATGATTGAGCCACTTGCAGTAGCAGTCCATGCTGCAAAACGCGTACCTACTCTTGAGGGTAAAAACATACTTGTTATTGGTGGCGGACCAATTGGAAATCTTGTTGCACAAACAACAAAAGCACTAGGAGCAAAAAAAGTTGTTATAGCCGAGTTGAGTACTGCTAGACTTAAAATGGCAGAAGCATGTGGTATTAAAACGATTAATAGCAGTGAAGAGCAATTACAAGAAGGTATATTACGTCATTTTGGAGCGGAAAAATCAGATGTCATTTTTGAGTGTGTAGGTTCTAGTTATACAGTTGCCCAGGCTATCGAAGTAGCAAGAAAGGGAAGTACGATTGTTGTGGTAGGTGTTGTTTCGGATCTCACGAAGGTAAATATGGGGTATGTTCAGGATCATGAACTTACTGTATTAGGAAGTGCTATGTATCAATCTATTGACTTCGAAAAAGCTGTCGAAATGGTACTTCAAGGGAAGATTAAAATGAAAGAGTTAATAACAAATAGATTTCCATTTGAAGATTATCTTAAAGCATACGTGATTATCGAAAACAACAAAGACAAAGTTATGAAAGTAATGATAGAGATGGTTTAAAAAGGAGCATTCAATGAAAATAAATGTATACTCAACGTCAGAAAATGCTGATTTTGCTGCTGCACAAAGGTTTGTAGAAATAGTTAAGCAAATTAAAAAACCTAAAGTTGGATTGGCTACCGGTACGACACCCATAGGATTTTATGCACATTTAGTTAAGTTTTATCAACAAGGAATCTTATCTTTTAAAAATATGACCACATATAATTTAGACGAGTATATTGGTCTTTCACCAGACCATCCACAGAGTTTTTCAGTATTTATGGATAAGCATTTGTTCTCTTGCGTAGATTTGCCGTTAGAGCAGCGTCATATTCCACTTGGAAATACTTCTGATAGTCAGTTGGAGGTTAAAAGATATAACTCGTTAGTTGAGGCAGATTCACCACTTGATCTACAACTATTGAGTATCGGACTTAATGGACATATAGGATTTAACGAACCTGGTGAAACGTTAAGTGCTCCTGCTCATCTTGTACAATTGTCTGACGAAACACGTAAAGTAAATGAAAAATCTTTCCCTTCTGATGAAGTAGTTCCGTCATCTGCTATTACTCTTGGTTTAGGCAGTATAATGAAATCAAAAACAATTGTTTTTATTGCTAAAGGGGAAGAGAAGGCAGAAATACTTAAAAAGGCTTTTGAAGGACCATTGACTACAGCTGTACCCGGCTCTTTCCTTCAACTACATCCGAATTTGGAAGTATTTCTAGATAAAGATTCAGCGAAGTATCTCACTAAAAATATTAATGTAATAACATAGTAATGTTACATACTGAAAAGGAATGGAGGAAGATTAATGGCAAAAGTACTTATCACTCCAAAGTCATTCCAAAAATACAAGCACAAGCCCTATGAAATGTTGCAACTAGCAGGCTTTGAAGTAATCGAAAATACTTCAGGAAAAACATTATCAGAACAGGAATTAATTGAACTTGCATCTGATGACGTAATTGGAATTATTGTGGGAGTTGACCCGCTTTCAGCAGAGGTTCTGGAAGCATTTAAAGGACTGAAGGCTATTTCAAAATACGGTGTTGGGATGGATAATATTAATTTAGAAAAAGCAAAAGAAATGGGTATTCTAGTAAGAAATGCTACAGGCACAAATAACATCTCAGTTGCTGAGCTTGCAATTGCCCTTATGTTTGAAAGTAGCCGTAGACTATATTCTTCTATTAAAGAAGTTAAACAGTTTGGCTGGGAACGTACGATTGGTACTGAGCTCACAAATAAGAACTTATCGGTTTTTGGTGGAGGACTAATAGGTAAAGAAGTGGCTAAACGAGCTCGAGGTCTCGAAATGAACGTTACCATATACGACCCATACTTTAAAGATCAAAAATTCTTAGATAAATATGGAATTAAAAGGACTGAAGAATTTACAGAAGCCGTTAGCCAGGCTGATATTATCACTCTTCACTTACCGGTTACGGAAGATACCAAACATCTTTTTAATGAAACTGTTTTAAAACAAATGAAATCAAGTGCAATCTTAATTAATACTGCACGTGGTGAACTAGTGGACGAAAAGGCCCTTTACGAGGCGCTTTACAATGGTACGATTTCAGTTGCTGCCCAGGATGTATATTCAATGGAACCACCTTCCAAAGGAGACACCCTTGTCCAACTCCCTAATTTCATACTTACACCGCACATTGGTGCATTTACCAATGAAGCCGTGGAGCGAATGGCGGTAGTCTCAACTGAAAATCTCCTTGAAATGCTGACTACAGAGGAGTGATTTAATGCAAGGGCGTGTCGTTACTACTGTAAGAGGAGATATCAGACCTGAAGAGATGGGTATTACACATGCGCATGAGCATTTATTTATTAAAGCTGGTCAGCCATCTAAACAAGATCCTGCACTTTGTATTGACAGTTTTGAGTATACAAAACGGGAAGTAGATGAAATTAAATTGCTCGGGGTTCAAACAATTGTAGATGCACAGCCAATTGGATCGGGACGCCATGCAAGTTGGCTTGCTGAGCTGGCAGTACAATCGGATTTAAATATTCTTGCTTCCACTGGGTTTCATAAGCACTCCTTTTATAAAGAGAACCATTGGATACTCACAAAAGAACCCGAGGATCTTACTGAACTTTTTATAAAGGAATTGACAGAGGGGATGTTCGCGGATGGAGAAGAAGGGTGGCCAACGGAACAATTACCAGTTCGGGCAGGCTTAATCAAGACTGCGACTGATATGGAGGGAACAGCAGGAAGATATTTAGACTTATTTCGCTCTGCTGCAAAGGCAGCTATTGCAACTGGTTCGCCTATCATGAGTCATACCGAGTATGGGTACCATGCGCTTGAACAAATTACCCTATATGAGCGTTTAGGTCTTCCTGCAGACCAGTTAATTATATGCCATCTAGATAGAAAAATGGAAAATGCCGACTATATGCTAATGGTAGCTTCAACGGGTGTATTTTTAGAACTCGATACAATTGGTCGTTTCCATTATCATTCTGATGAGGATGAAATAGATTTAATTCTTCGTCTTCTAGATGCAGGGTATGAGGATAAAATTATTCTAGGACTAGATACGACAAGAAAACGAATGAAGTTTTACGACGGCGGTACTTTCGGAATGGATCATTTGATAGTAAATTTCATGCCAATGCTGAAGCGTGAAGGTGTATCTGAAGAAATTATTCAAAAGCTTCTGGTGAAAAATCCGGCACAAGCTTTTGTGAAAAGATAAGAAAGGAGCATTCCTGTTAGAAGGATTTTCGGGGTCTTGAAAATAAAATAGCCCTCTTGTATGATGCTTGAGTGGTCATCCGGAAA
>CAKQHO010000061.1 GCA_934234185.1 uncultured Psychrobacillus sp.
AAATAAAAAAATTTATATTTTTTAAATTTTATTGTCATAATCTATGAATCTTATACATATATATAAAAGTATTGGTGTAAAAAGCCAATTCTTTATGATGGAAAAAAAACAACGTAAGGGGAAGGGATGGGTTTTTATTAGGACAAAGGGTAGTTGGACAAATCAGAGAGAGAAACGTAGATTAGAGGAGGGAATTTAGATGACCAAGCATAAAAACAGTAGAATATTTGCAGCATTTATGGCTTTAGTGATGGTTCTTACCATGCTAACTCCTATTAACGTATTTGCAAACACAGATACAAAGGCATTCAAGCAAAATCTTCAAGATGAAAGCTTACTAGAGTTGAAGAAGGCAATTGCTGAACAACTGGAAGTAAGCGATAGTGGTCCTAAGCTTCATCAGGATTTACAAGGGTTAGCGGATGATACCCAAGTATCAGTGATTGTCCATTTATCTGAAAAACCAGTAGCTCTTGAACAAGGAATTAAAGAGCTGTCTGGTCAAAAATTTACAGCTGCAGAAGCATCTCAAGCTAAGGCATCCGTAAATGCTCAGCAGGCTTCTGTATTTAAAGAGATGAAATCCAATGCAATCGCATTTAAACAAGGATACACATATAACACAGTGCTAAATGGTTTTGCTGCTACGATGAAAGCAGGGGACCTGCAAAAGCTGTTAACTATTAAAGGGGTAACCCTTGTAGAGCCAGATGTGACAGTCTACGCATCTGAAGTAAATTCTTCTGCATTTAAAACCTCTGGAGAAGCTCCAGACGGAGAAGTAGAAGCGATGATGAATACAAGTATTTCATTTTTAGGCATTGAAAAGCTTTGGAATGAAGGAATTCAAGGACAGGGAGTAAAGGTAGCAGTTTTAGATACTGGTATCGATGCGGATCACCCTGAATTTGAGGGAGTTTATAAGGGCGGAAAAAACTTCGTAACCCACAACTCTAATTATACTAGACAACGTGCAGATAATGATGCATCCGAAACTCTTCCTTCTGAGCGAGCGGCTGGAGTTCCTGAGTTTAACTCTAATGGAAGCTCATTTTATACTTCGCATGGTACTCACGTAGCAGGAACGATTGCTGCTCAAGGGAAAAACCCGTATGGAATTAAAGGGATTGCTCCAAAGGTTGAGCTTTATGCTTACCGAGTATTAGGTGCTTATGGCAGTGGTTCTAACTCTGGGATTATTAAAGCTATTGAGACGGCAGTAACGGAAAAAATGAACGTGATTAACCTTTCTCTAGGTGGCGGGTCGAACACAGAAACAGATGCTGGATCTTTTGCCATTAACAACGCAATGATGGCAGGTGTAATTTCCGTTCTTGCAACAGGAAATTCAGGTCCTAATCGTGGCACAATGGGAACGCCAGCAACAGCTAGATTAGGAATTGCTGTTGGAAACACAACCAATCCTGAAAAACTGTATAAAGGGAAAATTGATATTACAGCTGGAAGCTATACTTATTCCAAAGAAGCATCCTTAATGGGAACAACATTTGGAGTAGACCTTGCTAATCAGCTTCAAGGAGAATTTGATATCGTAGCAATTCCTGGATTTGGAGAAGCAAAGGATTATACAGGAATTGATGTAAAAGGGAAGATTGTTCTTGTTTCAAGAGGCTCTATAGCATTTGTGGATAAAATCGCACATGCAAAAGCGAACGGAGCAGTTGGAACTATTATTCATAACAATACTGGAGGAACAGCTCCAGCGAATTTAACCTTAGGTGATGCTTTCGAATTTATTCCAACGTTTGATATTTCTCAAAATGATGGAGCGGCTATTCGCGCAGCAATCACAAATGGCGGTAAAGTAAAGTTCGGTAGCTTCACTTCTACCACAACTACTGGTGATCAAGTAAATGATTCAAGCTCTCGTGGTCCTTCCACGCCAAACTTTGATATTAAACCAGATGTGACAGCACCTGGAACGAATATCATGTCTTCTGTACCAATGTATAAAGCAGACTTCCCGGATGCAAAGTATGACACAGCATACGAGCGCTTTACTGGTACATCAATGGCAACTCCACATATCGCTGGAATAGCGGCGTTAGTAAAACAAGCTAATCCATCTTGGAATGCGTTTGACGTAAAGGTTGCACTTTCTAATACGGCAAAGATATTAGATAAGAAATATGATGTTTTTGCACAGGGTGCAGGACGTGTTGATGCATATGCTGCTGCTCGCCCTTCTGCGCTTGCATATGCAATTGACAAAGCGGTGTTAGATGGAACTGGCACACAAGTTGATAACAAAAAAGGAACAGTTACTTTTGGTGCGGTGAATGTGAAGGATCAAGCTTTATCCACCACAAAGGATATCCTAGTAAAGGATATCTCGAAAAAAGGTGGGGCATACACTGTTTCCGTGGAAGTGACAAAAGCGTTTGGTGATGCGAAGGTAACAGTTGATAAACCTTCCTTTACATTAAATGGCGAACAGGCATTAAAGGTTACACTTTCTGCTTCCAAAAATGCAAATGCTAAATCCACTGATGAGATTCTAGGCTACATTCATATTAAAGGTGGAAGTACGGAGATTTCCTTACCGTTTGCAGCGAATTTTGGTGGCACGTCCGTTGCTGCAACAGAGTTCAAAAATTTTACAACTACAGAAACTGATTTATCCTTCAACGGGGATGGATATAAGGATTCTACAAGATTATCTTTCGAGTTAACGGGTAACGTTACCACGCATTACCTAGAAATCTGGGATATTATGAATCCAGAAGGTGGAGCTTACGGGGATGGCTATATTGGATATATGTTAGCTGGTAATAGCCTTGCCGCTGGAAAGTATAACCTAGATGTATTGGGGACTTACCGCAACTGGAGCAATACAGGTGTAGCAGCTAAAATTCCAGATGGTCTATATACGTTTGACTTCTCTGCTCTAACAGTCTCTGGAAACCCAGCTGTAGTTGGTGGCTACGTAGGACCAATCGTTGTGAAAACAACAAAGCCAGAAATCAGTGGAGCTCTAAAGGATGGTAATGTAGCCGGAGTTGTAGTAGATAAATATATCGAGTATAACGAAGAACTGTATTGGTATGAACTAGAATACGATATTAATACAAAGCTAGCTGCATCCTATGTAATTACGAAGGATGGGGCAGCGGGATCTGAAGTACCGTTCCTTTTAAACCAAAATGGAACATACTCCTTTGATACTGGCAGCTTAGAGCCTGGTGATTACAAAATCACTGTATACGTGAAGGATGCTGCTGGAAACAAGGGAGAAAAGGTTGTTTATGAAGGGAAAGTAGAAGGACCAGCTCCGACTCCAACAGTAAGCTTAGAGGTAAACAAAACTGCTGTTTCCTTAGCACCTGGTGCAACTGAGCAGCTGACAGTGAAAGAAGTGACTACTCCAAAGGATGGAACTCCTTCTGAAACAGATGTAACAACAGAAGCTGTTTATACAGTAGCTGATGAAGCGGTTGTAACAGTAAATGAAGGATTAATAACTGCGAAAGCAGTTGGTACTACTTCTATTACAATTACCTACAATGGTCATACGGCTACGGTAGGAGTTACGGTTACAGAGGATCCAGCAGAAGATGTAGTAACTTTGAAAGTAAACAAAACATCTGTTAATCTGCAAGCTGGCAAAACAGAACAGCTAACAGTAACAGAAGTGACCACGCCTGCAAATGGTGAAGCAACAGAGGTAGATGTGACGTCCGCTGCTACTTATACGGTGGCAGACGAGAAAGTTGCAACGGTATCAGCAGGTTTAATTTCTGCAATAGCGGAAGGTACTACAACAGCAACTATTGAGTACAATGGTCTATCCACATCTCTAAATATTACAATTACAGATGAAGATACTGAACCAAACCCACCTTCTGGAACTTTAAAAGTAGATAGAGATAAAATTGAACTAACTACTTTGAGCACTACTCGATTAAAGGTAACGGAAGAAATAGTTACAGGCGATGAAGTAGAGTCAATTGATGTTACGGATAAAGCAACCTATACAGTAGCAGATGAAAAGGTTGTAACTGCTAAAGGCGGAAACATTGTACCAAAAGGAGTAGGAAAAACAGTTGTCACTATTTCTTATGGAGACCAAGAGGTTTATGTAGAGGTAACAGTTATTAAGCCACCAGTAGATGATTCTAGACCAAAAGATCCAAAACCGGAAACACCAAAACCAGAAACGCCAAAGCCGGAAACACCAGTATTAGTTTTCTCTGATATTAAAGGGCATTGGTCTGAGCAATATGTACAAAAAATTGCACAAATGGGTATGATTAAAGGATATCCTGATGGTACGTTTAAACCAAATGCAGAACTAACTAGAACGCAGGCTGTTTCTTTAATTGTACGTGCACTAGGTTTAAAAACAGACGAGGCAGCACCATTTGCAGATATCAGATATTATGCGAAAGAAACACAAGCTGAAATTGCAGCTGCTTATAAATATGGGATTATAAAAGGTGATGGAAATAAATTTAATCCACAAGATAAAGTAACAAGAGCCCAGCTTGCATTAATGATTCATAGAGCGTATAGCTTTGTAAATGGAAAACCTTACGAAGCAACTACTATCGCGCCATTTAATGATCTAGGAAACTATAATTCTGAAACAATAAAAGCCATCTCTATGTTGTATGAATTGAAGATAGTAGACGGAGATAATGGGAAATTTAATCCTTCTCAGCCAACTACTCGTGCTCATGCAGCTAAAATGCTAGTAAATTTTTTAAGTAAATAGTATAAAAAAAGACCCTCTTTGTTTATATTTCATTGAGGGTCTTTTTTTATTTTTAGATAAATACTCATAAGAGAAGACAAAGAAAATTGTTGAAAGTAGTTATAAATACATATATTTGAATCTAAAAGTATTAATTATATATGATATTTTTGGTGTAAAAATAATAAATTTATTATATTATACAAAGTCTATAAGTTTGAAATTTTCTAATAATATGATAAATTTAGTTTACGTACTAGATTTATCTGGTGCGAACTAGATTAAGAGGGGGAAAAAGTGTGGTTAAACTGAAAAGAGCGTTGCTATTAACATTAGTATTTATGTTAACCTTTAGCAGTGCTGCATTTGGAATGACAGGTTCAGCTAATGTAGCGAAAAGTCTTCCGGACTTACCTACGTTAGAAATAGGGAAACCTGTAGCAAACATATCGGAAACATTGGTAAATCCGGAAAAACCGGAAGAAAAAGTTCGTATTATTGTTGAACTAACTGATGCTCCGACTATTGAAAAAGCAACAAAAAAAGGTGTACTTTACAAAGAACTTGCAGCTTCAGAGCGTAAAAGCTTGGAAGCAACAGTGGATGCAGCTCGATTAGATGTACAAGCATCTATCACGAAAACTGCACCTTCTATTGAATACTTAGAAACTTTTACAACTGTATTTAATGGATTCTCTGCTGAAGTTGAAGCAAAATTCGTAGAACAAATTGCTTTAACAGATGGAGTAAAAGCAGTCTATGAATCTACTGAGTACGAAAGACCAACTGAAAAACCTGAAATGATTCATTCGAAGGAGCTTGTACAGGCACAACGTGCTTGGCAGGAATATGGCTTCAAAGGAGAAGGAATGGTTGTTGGGATTATAGATACAGGAATTGACCCAACCCACCGAGATATGGTTTTAACAGATGACTCAACAGGTGCTATTAAAGAAGAGGATTTAGAAGCTCTTTTAGCAGCTGGCGAGATTGAAAAAGGGAAATATTACACTGCCAAAGTTCCATTTGGTTATAACTATATGGATGGAAACTACGAAATTCGTGACCTAGGACCAGACGCTTCTATGCACGGTATGCACGTAGGTGGTACAGTTGCTGCAAATGGAAACGAAGAGGAAGGCGGAATTCTTGGGGTTGCTCCGGAAGCTCAGCTTCTAGCACTTAAAGTATTCGGTAACGACCCTGGCTTTGCATCTACTTTTGGAGATATTTATATTAAAGCAATTGATGATTCTATTAAGCTTGGAGCAGATGTGATCAATATGTCCCTAGGTTCGACTGCAGGATTTGTTGATAGCTCTAGCCCTGAGCAACAGGCAGTTTATAGAGCTACGGAAAACGGGATACTAGTAGCGATTTCAGCTGGTAACTCTGCTCTATTTGGTAACGGTTCCTACTATCCTTACGCTGAAAACCAAGATTATGGATTAACAGGTTCTCCAAGCGTATCTACAGCTTCATTAGGTGTGGCTTCATTTGAAAACACAATGATCACAGCGTATAGCTTTAACTACGTTGCTGGTGAAGAAGAAGGAAGAGCACTATATTTACTTGCAAACGATGCAGATCCTACCAAAACACTTAGCAAACCTACCGAGGTTGTGTTTGCGGGCTTAGGTACACCAGAGGAGTTTGCAGGAAAAGATGTAAAAGGCAAAGTGGCGTTAGTTTCCCGTGGTGTTATCGGATTCACGGAAAAAGGGCTAAATGCACAAGCAGCAGGAGCAGCAGGAGTGATTGTTTACAACAATGCTGAAGGGACAATCAATATGGCTTCTGACCCAGCGATTAAAATTCCTTATATGTCTGCATTGCAAGCTGATGGCTTAAAGCTAAAAGCTGCTATTGATGCTGGTAAAGAAGTAACTGTTGCATTTAAAGGGGAGTTTGTAGAAACACCAAATGGAAATGCAGGTAGCATGAGTGCATTTACTTCATGGGGTCCTACACCTAACTTAGATTTTAAACCAGAGATTACAGCTCCTGGTGGAAATATTTTCTCTACATTAAATAATAATAAATACGGCCTAATGAGTGGTACTTCTATGGCAGCTCCTCACGTTGCTGGTGGAACTGCGCTAGTATTAGAGCGCGTGGATACTGAGTTTGATGTAACTGGCAAGCAACGGGTTCAATTAGCTAAAAACCTTTTAATGAATACATCTAAGCCTGTTGAATTAAACCCAGGTGAGTATGTATCACCAAGAAGACAAGGTGCCGGGTTAATGCAGCTTGCGAACGCATTAAATACAGATGTAGTCGTAACAAACCCTACAACTGGAGAAGCAAAGGTAGCATTAAAAGAAATTAAAGATAACAAATTTACATTTACTTTACAAGCTACTAACTTTTCAGATGAAGAGATCACTTATGATGTAAACACTCAAATTCAAATGGATGTTCCCGTTAATGATGGAGGCTTGTTTATAAACGTTCCAAACGATAAGAGATATGGTCAATTTGTACTTGAAAATGGAGAAGATATCGAAGTAGAAGCTCCTACTACAGTTACAGTTCCAGCGAAAGGAACAGCAGATATTAAAGTGTCAGTAGATGTATCTTTCATAGCTGAAATGTTTTCTTCAATCTATACAAACGGTTTCTTTATAGATGGATTTGTAACTCTAACTGATTCTGAAGAAGAAGTTACAGGAAATGTTCCATTAACAGTTCCTTTCTATGGATTTAATGGTGAATGGGATGACGCACCGATTTTTGATTACTTTACCTGGGACCCTATGACCTACTGGGGACGTACGTTACTTGCAGATGAAAAAGGTTCTTTCATTACTGGGGGAGGAGCATTTGACACTACTCGTTTTGGATTCTCACCTAATGGAGATGGTGTAAGAGATAAAGCAGTACCTGTATTCTCTCTTTTCCGTAATGCGAAGCAATTTAAGGTAGAAGTGTTAGACAATGAAGGAAGAGTACTTCGTAAAATAGCAACTGCTAATAACCTAACGAAAAACTATATTTCTACTAGCCCATATCGTTTTAACCAAAACTATGGATGGGACGGAAGAGTTAACAATAAGCTTGCTAAAGATGGTGATTATTTTATCCAGCTTAGCGCAGTAATCGACTTTGAGGGTGCTGAATGGCAATCTATTAAATTCCCAGTGAAAGTTGATACGGTGGCTCCAACTGCAGATGTAACATTCAATAAAGAAGAGAAAGTGATATCTATCGCAAATGTTGAAGATGGAGACGGAACAGGATTTACTTCTTGGCAGGTTTTCTCTAATGGTACTGATGTTTCAGGGCTATTAAGCGCAGAAGATACAGAGTTCAATTACAGTGCACTTGCTGAAAACCAATATAATGGTCTTACTGTGAAACTATATGATGATGCGCTAAATAGCAGCGTATATTATATTGAAAAGGATCCTGAAACTGATGAGCCAGTAATTTTCATTAACACTCCAGGATATTTTGATTCATTTGATTCATCAGATGTAGAAGTATCAGGTTATGTGGAAGATTCGTCAAATATCGTAAGTGTAACAGTAAATGAAGAAGAAGCTTCATTTGATGGCAAAAACTTCTCTCATACCCTTACATTAGAAGATGGAGTGAAGGATGTAAGCGTAGCTGCAGTAGATGAATTCGATAATGAGATGCAAATCTCTCGTAAAATCTTTGTAGATACACAAGCTCCTACTATTTCAGTAGTAAATAACTATCCTACTGTTACAACTAACGAAACAGTGAAGGCAGTAGTAAAAGTTACAGATAATTTTGACGAGATTCGTGTTCGTGTAAACGGTGATGAAAGATTCCTGAAAGAGTTAACGGAGCCTTATGGAATGTATGGTTTCGAACAAGAAATTGAAGTGGAATTACAATTAGAAGATGGCGACAATACATTTGTATTTGAGGTAGAGGATTTAGTAGGACACAAGGCTACTCAGACAATTACAATCAAGAAGTCTGATACACCAATTGTAGATCCAACGCCGACACCAACGCCGACACCGACACCAACGCCGACGCCGACACCAACACCAACACCAACACCAGGCACACCAGGAACACCAGGAACTCCAACAGTTCCTACACCGTCTGTACCGGTGTTCAGTGATGTACAAACTCACTGGGCGGCAAGCTATATCCAAAAAGCAGCAGCACTTGGCATGATCAAGGGCTATGAGGATGGTACATTCAGACCAAACGCTCCTTTAACACGCTCTCAAGCAGTGTCATTGATCGTACGTGGTTTGGACCTTGAATCAGACGAAGCTGCACCATTTAAGGATATCAGCAAGTATGCAGCTGAAACACAAGCAGAAATTGCTGCTGCATACAAATATGGAATTGTGAAAGGTAACAACGGATCATTCCGTCCAAGCGACAAAGTGACTCGTGCACAGCTTGCGTTAATGATTCAACGTGCGTATGAAGCAAAAACTGGTAAGAAATACGAAGTAAGCAAAGTAGCGCCATTCAACGACTTTGGTGGATATGATCAAGAAACGGTTAATGCTATTTCTATGCTACATGAGTTAAAAATTGTAGACGGAGATAATGGTCAATTCATGCCAACAAATCCTACGACTCGCGCGCATATTGCGAAAATGCTAGTAAACTTCATTGAAGGACTTGAATAATAGAAAGATTGTAAAAAGGCTACCTCTTGTAGGTAGTCTTTTTTTTCGATAATTTTATAAGTTGCAAGAAGCACAAAAAATATAATTGGAAGATTTAATAAGATAACAAGTCATATATAAAGACAAAATAGACTTTTTTTCTTTCAAATAGGAACAAAAAATACAAAAAACTATAAAAAAATTGATATTACAAAAATTTTTGACAACTTTATATTTTAATATATTTACTATTGTGATAAATTAGATTGTAGGCACTATATTTGGTTAAATTTTCATATATAGGTGCGAAATAGAAAAGAGGGGGAAAAGGCTTGAAAAGAAATAAGTTTTCTAAGTATTTTAGTAGTATACTAGCTTTCGTTATGGTTCTTTCCTTGCTATCGCCGTTTTCAGCGTTTGCAAACGAGCAAGAGGCATTACCATTCAAAGCTGCTCAAGATCAGAGTAAGCTTGAATTGAAAGCAGCTATTGCTGAGCAAATAGCACTTGCAAGTGGTGGTCCTAGACTCCATGCAGATTTACAAGACCTATCTGGTGACGAGGAAGTAGCGGTAATCGTTCACTTATCCGAAAAACCAGTAGCTTTAGAGCGAGGGATTTCAGAATTAGCTGGAAAGACATTTTCAGCTGCACAAGCGAAAAACATAGAAAAGAAAGTAATTTCGCAACAGGAATTAGTAGTTGCTAAATTAACTGAAAAATCTGTTGATTTCGAACAAGGATTCACCTATAACACAGTATTAAATGGTTTTGCTGCTACTATCAAAGCAAGTGATCTTACGAAGCTTTTAGAAGTAGAGGGTATTACGTTAGTAGAGCCAGATGCTATTGTAAATGCTTTTGAAGGAAATACAGAAGGCAATACGGAAGAATCTCAAGAAGAAGTGGAAGCTATCGAAGAAGAGGCTGCTTCTGAGGAATTATCTGGAGAAGAGTTAACTCTAATTGAAGAAGATGGACAAGTAGATGCTGCAATGTCTACAAGCATTGGATTCTTAGGGATTGAAAAGCTTTGGGCTGAAGGGCTTCAAGGACAAGGTATTAAGGTAGCAGTATTAGATACTGGTATCGATGCAAGTCACCCTGAATTTGCTGGAATTTATAAAGGTGGTAAAAACTTTGTAAACCACGATTCTAAATACTCTAGACCAAGAGCTGCTGACGATGCTTCAGAAACATCACCTGCAGATCGAGCTCCAGGCACACCGGAATTTAATGCAAATGGAAGCTCCTTCCATACTGATCATGGTACTCACGTAGCTGGTACTATTGCTGCAATCGGTGCTAATGATTACGGCATTAAAGGAATTGCTCCTAAGGTAGACCTTTACGCATACCGCGTTTTAGGAGCTTACGGAAGTGGATCGAATTCAGGTATTATTGCTGCAATCGAAGAAGCTGTTAAACAAAAAATGAATGTTATCAACCTTTCTTTAGGTGGAGGAGCTAACTCAGAAACGGATGCTGGTTCTTACGCAATTAATAATGCGATGATGGCAGGTGTTATTTCTGTAGTTGCTACAGGTAACTCAGGTCCAAACCGTGGAACAATGGGCACTCCAGCGACTGCACGCTTAGGTATCGCTGTAGGTAATACGACAAACCCAGAAGCACAATATAAAGGTAAAATTAATGTAACAGCTGGAGATTATAACTATTCTAAAGTTAATAGCTTGATGGGTACTACTTTTGGTGCCGACCTTGCTACACAACTAAAAGGTGAATTTGATATTGTTGCAATCCCAGGATTTGGTGAAGCAAAAGATTTTGAAGGTATCGATGTAGCTGGAAAAGTAGCATTAATTTCTCGTGGTAACATTGCATTCGTTGAGAAAATTGCAAATGCAAGAGCGAAAGGCGCTATTGCTACAATTATTCATAACAACACAGGAACTGCACCAGCCAATGTTGCTTTGGGAGATGCTTTTGAATTTATCCCAACTTTCGATATTTCTTTAGCTGATGGTACTGCTATCCGTGAAAAAATCGCTGCAGGTGGAGCGAAAGTTTCATTTGGAGAGTTTACTAAAACAATGACAACTGGTGACGAAGTAAATGATTCCAGCTCACGCGGACCATCTACTCCAAACTTTGATATCAAGCCTGATGTAACCGCACCAGGAACAAATATCATGTCATCTGTACCAAGATATAAGGCAGACTTCCCAGATGCGGTATATGATACTGCATACGAGCGCTTTACAGGTACTTCCATGGCAACACCACATATCGCTGGTATTGCTGCGTTAGTAAAACAAGCAAATCCTGATTGGACTGCTTTCGACGTAAAAGTAGCATTATCTAATACAGCTACTATTTTAAATACAACAAAATACGATGTATTCTCTCAAGGTGCAGGTCGTGTAAATGCTTATGCAGCTGCACACCCAGAAATCTTAGCATATGGCGTAGATGAAGCAATCTTAGATGCTACTGGTAAAGTTGTAGAGAATTTAAAAGGAACTGTAACTTTTGGAACTCAAAAAGTAAGTGAGAAAAATATTGAAGTTACAAAAGAAATTAAAGTAAAAGATATCAAAGGTAATGGCGGAGCTTATGATGTTTCTGTAGTAGTAACAAAAGGCTTCGGTGATGCAAAACTTACAGTGGATCAGTCTTCATTCGTATTAAATGGAGAAAAAACACTAAAATTAAAATTAACTGCATCTAAAACAGCTTCTAAAGTAGGCGACGAATTCCTAGGTTACATCCATATTAAAAAGGATGGAAAAGGAGTTTCTCTACCATTTGCTGTTGATTTTAGTGGTATCGCTCCAGTAGAAGTGAAAAACATGGCAATCTCTGAAACGGATCTTTCTTTTGATGGAGATGGCGTAAAAGATACTGCTAGATTGACATTTACCACTACAGGTGTAATTGAACCAATTTATATCGAGCTTTGGGATATTCAAAATCCAGACGGTGGAGAATTTGAAGACGGCTACATTGGTTATATACTAGCTCAAAATAGATTAGCTGCAGGTAGCTATGGCTTAAATATAACTGGTCTTTATAACCCATGGGATGGATCACCAACAACTTCTATTCCAGATGGTCTATATACAATCGATATTAACGGAGATTCTGCAACTGGACCAGTCGGTGATTATGTTGGACCAGTAGTAGTGAAAACTACTAAACCAGAGGTAGAAGTTTCATACAAAGATGGTGTACTTTCTGGTCAAATTACAGATAAGTATATTGATTACAACGAAGACTTAGCTCAATATGGTCTTGACTATGATTTAAATGATAAGCTTTCTGCTTCCTATGAGATTCAAGCTGAGGGAGCTAAAGAAACAGTAGAATTTGAATTAGAGCAAGATGGTTCTTTTGAGTTAGAAATCGAAGACTTTGACAACTTTAAAGTAACAGTTAAAGATGCTGCAGGAAACTTCGGTACTCAAGAATTGAAATCAGAGGGTACTCTGAGTGCAGCTGACGTAAGCTTGACTACACAAGGTACAGCTAACTTAGTTGTTAATAAGCTTTACACTTATGAAGGTGGATATGTAAGTGAAGTAGATGTAACGAACAAATCCACTTTTGTAGTTGCAAATGAAGAAATTGCTTCTGTATCAGATGAGGGGAAAGTAACTCCTAAAGCAGTTGGAGAAACTACTGTGAAAGTAACATATGAAGACCTGGAAACAACGGTTAAGGTTACTGTAACAGAAGCTCCTAAGTCTCCTCTACAAGCGAAGGATATTAGCTTGACTACTTTAAGTACAACTCACGTAGTGGTTAAGTTTGTTTCTACAAATGAAGATGGAGAAGAAGTTGAAGAAGATGTTACGAAGGATTCTACTTTTATAGTGGAAAATGAAGAAGTTGCAACTGTATCAGCAGAGGGGAAAGTTACTCCTAAGAAAGTAGGAGAAACTTCTGTGAAAGTAACATACGGAGATTTTGAAACAACAATTAAAATTACCGTTACTTCACCACCTCCGGCTGAACCAGATAAAGGTGGTCCAGCAAAACCAACTGAGCCAACTACGCCAACTGAACCAACTAAACCTGATGCACCAACACCATCTGTACCAGTATTCAGTGATGTACAAGCTCACTGGGCAGCAAGCTATATTCAAAAAGCAGCTGCACTTGGTATGATCAAGGGCTATGAGGATGGAACGTTTAAACCAAACGCTGCGTTAACTCGCTCTCAAGCAGTTTCCCTAATCGTTCGTGGTCTAGGTCTTACAACTGAAGAAGCAGCACCATTTACGGATATCAGTAAATATGCGGCTGAAACACAAGCAGAAATCGCTGCAGCATACAAATATGGAATTGTTAAAGGAAACGACGGAGCATTCCGTCCAAGCGACAAAGTGACTCGTGCACAGCTTGCATTAATGATTCAACGTGCGTATGAAGCGAAAACTGGTAAAAAATATGAAGTGACAAAACAAGCACCATTTAGCGACTTCGGTGGCTACGATCAAGAAACGATCAATGCTATCTCTATGCTACATGAGTTGAAAATCGTAGACGGAAACAACGGTGAATTCATGCCAACATCTGCTACAACTCGTGCTCATATCGCGAAAATGCTTGTGAACTTCATTGAAGGTCTTGAAAAATAAGTTTTCAGATAAAAAGGGCTACCAGCTGGTAGTCCTTTTTGTTTTATTTTAAAAATAAGAATGTATATAATTTTTCAGCGATTGTTGTCCACCTTTAGTGCCTTGCCTCTCGAGGTCGAATGGAAACACCGAAGTGAGTATTTATACCCCTCCTAACAAAAGGTTATTTTTACCTAAAAGGTTCTCGAATCTATCTCCTACCTTTTGAAAAATATTCTTCAAAACTTAAAATACTTACATAAAAAAGCTAATAGTCTTCTTTCGTTTTGCCGTACCTAACGATTATTTATAATGTAATATATGGAAAATATAATATAAATCATAGATTTTGTCGCTTATTAAATAGGTAAAAAATAATATATTTGTCTTTTGATAGAAATTAAATATAAAAAATAGGCATTAATATTTTAATTAGTAACATATTTTTGATAATTTACTATTTTAATATACTTATTATTATGATAAATTAGATTATACGACCTAGATTGGTTAAATATGCTTATCTAGGTACGAAATAGAATAAGAGGGGGAAAAAGCTTGAAAAGAAATATGTTTTCCAAGTATTTTAGCAGTATTCTAGCTTTCGTTATGGTTCTTTCCTTGCTATCACCGTTTTCAGCATTTGCAAACGAGCAAGAGACACTGCCATTCAAAGGTACTCAAGAGAGTAATCTTGAACTGAAAGCTGCTATTGCTGAGCAATTGGCACTAGCAAATGGTGGGCCTAAGCTTCACGAAGCGCTACAAAACGTATCAGGAAGTGAAGAAGTTTCCATTATTGTTCACCTTTCTGAAAACCCAGTAGCGTTAGAAAAAGGTATTGCAACATTAGCTGGGAAGTCTTTTTCTGCTGCTGAAGCTAACAAAGCAGAAAAGAAAGTAATTACTCAGCAAGAAAAGGTTTTAAATGACTTAAAGAAAAAGTCAGTAAAATTGGAACAAGGATTTACTTATAACACAGTACTTAATGGTTTCTCGGCTACTATTAAAGCATCGGACCTTTCGACGCTTTTAGAAGTAGAGGGAGTAACATTAGTTGAACCTGATGTAATCGTTTCTGCTTTTGAAGACAATACAGAAGAAGGAACTGAAGACGAATCCACAGAAGAAGTACCTAACGAGAAAGCTACAGAGGAAGGTACTGAGGAAGTATCCGAAGAAGCAATCGTTCCTGATGATGAAAATGATCAAGTAGAGACAGCGATGTCTACAAGCATTGACTTCCTAGGAATTGAAAAGCTTTGGGCTGAAGGACTTGAAGGACAAGGCATCAAGGTAGCGGTATTAGATACTGGTATCGATGCGGATCACCCTGAATTTGCTGGAATTTATAAAGGTGGTAAAAACTTTGTAACCCACAGTTCACAATATAATAGACAAAGAGCTGAAGATGATGCTTCAGAAACATCACCAGCGGAACGAGCTCCAGACGCACCAGAAGTTAATGCGAGCGGTAGAACTTTCCACACTGATCATGGTACACACGTAGCAGGTACAATTGCTGCTATCGGGGCAAACAACTATGGCATTAAAGGGATCGCTCCGAAGGTTGACCTTTATGCATATCGTGTATTAGGGGCATACGGTAGCGGTGCAACTGCAGGTATTATTGCTGCGATTGAAGAGTCCGTTAAAGAAGACATGGATGTTATCAACCTGTCTTTAGGTGGAGGAGCTAATACAGAAACTTCTTCTAACTCATTTGCTATCAACAATGCGATGATGGCGGGTGTTATCTCTGTAGTTGCTACTGGAAACTCAGGTCCTAACAGAGGAACTATGGGAACTCCATCAACTGCACGCTTAGGGATTGCAGTAGGTAATACGACAAACCCAGAAGCACAATATACAGCTAAAATTAATGTAACGGCAGGGGAGTATAAATACTCAAAAGCTGCTAGCTTAATGAGAACTAATTTTGGTAAGTCACTATCTGACCAATTAAAAGGTGAGTTTGACATCGTTGCTATTCCAGGATTGGGAGAAGTAAAGGATTTTGAAGGAATCGATGTAGAAGGTAAAGTAGCATTAATCTCTCGCGGAACCATTGCATTCGATGAAAAAATTGAAAATGCAAAAGCGAATGGTGCAATTGCTGCAATCATTCATAACAACACTGGTACTGCACCAGCGAACATAGTTTTAGGAGATTCTTTTGAATTCATCCCAACCTTCGACATCTCATTACCAGATGGAAACGCGCTGCGTGAGGCAATTGCTGTAGGCGAAGCGAAGGTGTCATTTAATGATTTCAACATGACAATGACAGCTGGTGATGAAGTAAATGATTCCAGCTCACGCGGACCATCTACTCCAAACTTTGATATCAAGCCTGATGTATCTGCACCAGGAACGAATATTATGTCATCAATACCAAGATACAAAGCAGACTACCCAGATGCAGTGTATGATACTGCATACGAACGTTTTACAGGTACATCAATGGCAACACCACATATTGCTGGTATTGCTGCGTTAATCAAACAAGCGAATCCAGAATGGACTCCTTTTGATGTAAAGGTAGCATTATCCAATACAGCAAAAATATTAGATACAGCTAAATACGATGTATTCTCTCAAGGTGCTGGTCGTGTAGAGGCTTATGCAGCTGCATTCCCAGAAGTCTTAGCTTATGCAAAAGATACAGCTATTCTAGATGCGTCTGGAGAAGTGGTTGAAAATCTTAAAGGTACTGTAACTTTCGGTCCTCAAAGCTTAAAGGACGGAGCTATCAGTGTAACAAAAGAAATCCTAGTAAAAGATATGCAAGGCAAGGGTGGAGAATATAAAGTTGATGTACAAGTTACAAAAGACTATGAAGGCGCTAAAGTAACTGTAGACAAATCCTCCTTTACATTAAATGGTGAGCAACTAATCAAGGTTACGTTAACGGCTCCACAAAAAACGACAAAAGCTGGGGATGAAATCCTTGGTTATATTAAAATTGAAAAAGATGGAAAAGGAGTTTCCTTACCATTCGCTGCAGATTTCAGTGACGTTCCGCCAATTGAAGTAAGAAACCTAGCAATTTCTGAAACAGATCTTTCCTTTAATGGAGATGGAGTAAAAGATACTGCTAGATTAAGCTTTGTAACAACTGGTACCATTGCACCGATTTATATTGAACTATGGGATATTCAAAATCCAGATGGTGGTGCTTATGAGGATGGCTATATCGGCTATATCCTAGCACAAAATTCTTTAGGAGCAGGCAGCTGGTCATTAAATATCACTGGTCGCTACACTCCATGGGATGGCACACCAGCAACTACTATTCCAGATGGTTTATACACAGTTGATTTAAATGGTGAATCTGCAACTGGACCTATCGCAGAGTATGTTGGCCCTGTGGTAGTAAAAACTACGAAGCCAGAAATCTCTGGAGTATTTAATGAAAACAACGTAGTTGGTAAAGTAACAGATAAATATATTGATTATAATGATGTATTAGCTGATTACGGCTTAGATTATGAGTTAAATACAAAACTTTTTGCTTCTTATGTTATTAGCAAGGATGGAGTAGAAGAAGCTCCAGTATCATTTGAACTTGAAGAAGACGGTTCCTTTGTAATACCAGTTGCTGGCTTCAACAAAGAAACTGATTCTTTAAAAGTTATTGTGAAGGATGTTGCAGGAAACAGCAACGAACAAGAAATCCTATCTTCTGTTTCTTTAGATGTGTCAAAAGAAATTACAGTGACTACACAAGCAGAAGCTCAAATTAAAGTTAATTATGTGACTTCTCTATTCTCCGGTGAAACTACAGAAGAAGATGTAGCTAAATTGGCAACTTATACGGTTGCGGATGAAGAAGTTATCTCTGTAACAGAAGGAAAAGTTACACCAAAAAGTGTAGGCCAAACAGAAGTTACGGTTGAATACAATGGTTTAACTGCTAAAGTACTAGTGAAGGTAGTGGCACCGTCTGTACCAGGTCCTGGTCCATCACCAACGCCAAGCACGCCGGCTCCATCACCAAGTACACCTGCAGAACCAACACCATCTGTACCGGTATTTAGTGATATTCAAGAGCACTGGGCTGCAAGCTATATCCAAAAAGCAGCGGCACTTGGCATGATCAAGGGCTATGAGGATGGCACGTTCAAACCAAACGCTGGGTTAACTCGCTCTCAAGCAGTTTCCCTAATTGTTCGTGGTCTAGGTCTTACAACTGACGAAGCGGCACCATTTACTGACATCAGTAAATATGCGGCTGAAACACAAGCGGAAATTGCTGCAGCATACAAATATGGAATCGTTAAAGGAAACGACGGAGCATTCCGCCCAAGCGACAAAGTGACTCGTGCACAGCTTGCGTTAATGATTCAACGTGCGTATGAAGCAAAAACAGGCAAGAAATATGAAGTGACAAACCAAGCACCATTCAGCGACTTTGGTGGCTACGATCAAGAAACGATCAATGCTATCTCTATGCTACATGAGTTGAAAATCGTAGACGGAAACAACGGCCAATTCTTGCCGACTCAGCCTACAACTCGTGCACATATTGCGAAGATGCTTGTGAACTTCATTGAAGGTCTAGAAAAATAAGTTTTAAGATAGAGGGGCTGCCAAATGGCAGTCCTTTTATTTCTGAAAAATAGGAAATTTTTAGTTTTTAAGCATTACTTTCTGCTCTATAATTAGGAAGGGGGGAAATATAACTGTAAAGG
>CAKQHO010000062.1 GCA_934234185.1 uncultured Psychrobacillus sp.
CGACAATCCATACCTGAAAAACATAAAAAAAACTCAAAAAACGCATAGAACCAATGGTCCTATGCGTTTTTTGAGCTATAAGTTATTCAATTTCTAATTTAGTTCTTTTGTATATTCGAATAGCTGCTGCTCATTAATCATCAGTAATTGAAGATCAGACATATTAGTTACTTGTTGGAACATTCTTGCGCTACAAATGAAGCCATCTCAGTTTCCACAGAATGGAACCCTTAAATAAAACCGATAGGGGAGGATCGTCACTCTTGATTATGAAGCAGTCGCACGAAAAACTTATTTATCTTTCAAATTTCCCCCGTAATAGTACCTCGCATAGTCCAGTACATCATACAGATTACTGCCTAGACTCTCATACGCTGTCGGATTCGTTTGCTTTACAAATGCATCTCGAATGTAATGGTAGTATGTATTGTAAAGATTGTTAGCCCACATGATAGCCTGTACCTTGGACTTATCATAGTATCGATATTCTAATGTCATTGTCTTGCGAATTTCCTTTAAGCAAGCCATCGCCTCTTTACGATTTGTTTCTAAGAGGCTCATGCCTTTATTTGCTAGATCATAATAATGCTGCACATGCTCCATGATCTGCTCTTCAGTTACCTGCTCCTTATCAAACAGTAGTACATCATTCCGTAAACTCATATTATTAAAACCTCCGAAAATATACTGCTCAGCAAATGAAAATAGTTACTACTGTACGTTTTGAACAGTAGTCAAATAGGTTTATCACAAAAGAGTGAAAAACCTCTTGAGAAGCTTGATTATTAGTATAGTAAACAAACCCACCGTTCTCTACGTCGAGTATCTTTTTGAATCTATTAGGATACAGAAGCTGGCTGGGAATCTCGAACCCCTAAATCATTCAAAGCAGTTTACTAACTTTCTTATTATCTTATTAGGCGCCCTTCACTATATAACTCCGTCTATTAATGGGACAGTGGTATAGATTCGCTCTTAAAATAGTTTTCTAGAGTAAAACCATTACAAACTAAAAAGAACGCTTAGAATCAATTCTGTGCATTTTTAGAGCTATATACTTTTCACTTGTTTAAAGCCCTTAAAATATCTTCTTTTTTTAAAAGCAATTGCGTTATCTTGTGATCCTTGCCAGAATCTGCAGTCGTCATTACATCAACTGTAACAAAATCGTCATGCGAGGTATTTTCAAACTGTAACCATCGATTAGAGACTTCACAAGGAACATATCCTTCCCCGTGTTCATTTATTTTTCTCTGTTTATAAGTAATCGGAATACGTACTATTTTATCGTCCATTACCAGACACTCCTCCAAAAGCCTATATTTCGTTTTTAAGACATTTTATGTGTTTTGGTACCTTTCGTATTCGGGAATAGTTTTATAGATAAATTTGCCCGCAAAATGAACGAATAAGTTACCCGTTTGATGACTTCTTGTATTTCTCTTTCAATTTAGCTTGCAATTTCTCTTTTCTTTCAAGAAAATCTGGGTTCGTTTCTTCTGGAGCTTTCTGAACTTTAGCAGCAGCTTGTTGACTAGGTATCCATTCTGGAACAATTTCTTCTCTAACTGGTTTGGATCCAATAGCTAATTTCTTTTCAGCAACTTCATTTTGTTTTTCGCGGTTACGTTTCAACCAATTATTTAACACATTTTCAAAATCATTTGGAGCTTGGTCCATCTTCTGCAGCAATGCATTTAAGACATATGTGTATTCGCTTAACGTGTATGTATCTTTAACTGAATGGTAATGTAATTCAATATTTTGCATATCAATTTTAAATTCAATTAATCTATCTATCTGTTTTTGTAAAACAGTTTTTATTGATACAGGTAAATCTAGTGTTTCTATTTCTTCTTTGATAGATAGATTAAATCTATCTTTAGTATTGTTTAAATTAGTATTAGTAGAATTAGTATTATTAATATACTGATTTTCCGTATCCCGATTTTCCGTATCCTGATTTTCAGGAAGTGGATTTTCTTCCGTATCCTGATTTTCAGGAACCGGAGATTTTTCTTGATTTTGCGCCGTTTTTTCAACTTCTTTCTTTCTACTCTTGTCTGCATTGATAACCGCAAATTTATTGTCTTTGTATTCGGATAAAGCTAAGACGACGTCTTCTTTGCTATCAGAAAAGACATAGACCATCTTTTCAAAACGGCCGGTTTTTTCGTCCATTATTTCAACTCTAGCAAAATAGCCATGTTCGATTAATTTATTAACCAATTTATATTGAGCGTCACGACCATTAGCTGAACGTTTGATAATCTCCTTCATGTTAGTATTCCAGTCGGCACTATTTGATAAGAAAACAGCCAATAGGCCCTTTTCTTGTAATGTTAGCTCCGGATTATTGATTACCTCGTTGCTGATCATAGTGAAGCTGCTTCGTCTTACGTTTCTAAATTCTTCTCTTTTTGCCATTTTGATTGCTCCTTTTAGTCATTTGGATTTTTTTAGACTGGAAAGGAACGTGTACCTGTGCTATATTAATAGCAACAAAATATGAAAAGGGTACACGAATCCCTTGTCTAAAAAACTCTGTTGGTCGCCAAACCTTATAGCAGAGTTTTTTTATTATCTATAATTCTAGCACGCAAAATAGTACGTTTCTACTCCATTAGTAGAAAAGGAGTAATTCTTCACTCTTTTTGAGAAAAAAAGGATTTGCACCATGTATTTCTTCCTTATTTGCAGCTGCTTGTTATACTTTCTTTAATCCCATTATTAAGAACTACATGTACCGATTGCTGATCCTTTGTTAATCTTTGCATGGTGTGATGCATTAGTTCTGACAATATTCGTGTTTTACGATGAAATTCGAAGAAATAAGCTGCTGGATCTTCCCCTTTATAAGCAACATCGTCCATATCTTCTCTTAATTGCGATAGCTCAGCTTCAATGTCATTTAATACTCCTACATTTGCAGCGATTTTATCTAATTGTTCATCCATTTCCAGTGTGAAATCTGTAATCAATTGTTCCGCCATTTTTAATCCCCCTAGTACATAGTGTAATTTGTGATGAATAAAACCTCTTATATTTTCCATTTTCTATACGTATATTAAAACGAAATATTCGTTTTGTCAAACTATAATTCGTTTTATATTTAAATATTCGTTTGTTAATGATAAAATGTTCTTAAAAACGAATAGAGGGACTAAAGTGAAAAGGATTAGTTTGTGCGAAACAAGTATTAAATCTTCAGTAAGATTAATGATGGAGAACAGTGAATACGATCAATTTCAAAAGATAGCAGAAACATTAGGAGTTAAGAAAACTACATTTCAATCAGCTTTGGATAACGGAACTTTGAGAATTCGAGATCTTGGTAAAGTAGCAGAATTACTGGGCTATGAAATAATTTTAGAAAAGAAGAACGCTGTCGAATAAGTAAAACAGCGTTCTTTAGTGGAAACTATTCATTTTTATTTGTTGTTATTTTGTCATAGATTGTGATAAAAGCAGCGATAACTCCAATTGAAGTTCCGATTGCATTTAGAATGTCATGCATATTATCATCTCCTTTCCAATGTGTGTTGAGTCTGGCATTACTGAAAGTCATACCAAGCGAAGAAATTCCCCCTTTTGGTAGTAAGAGGGGGCCGTGAACAAAAAAAAAGCACTGGATTTCTCCAGAGCTTAAAAATGTCCCTTAATAGATTGTTCATTTAAAACTAGCAAAAAATGTTCATTTTTGAGATTTCTCTTCTAAATCCGGTAAAATCGACATGTTAATTTGAAGGTAATTACTAACTTGAACCATCCAACCGTTATACTTGTTTGAGTAGTCACAGCGCTCAAATTGATACGGATATACTGCAGGTAGAAACGATCGTTTCAATTCCTCCAAAACTTCTGTTATTGGCAAATCCCCCGGTATGTTTTGCACAGCATAAACTTTGTAATGAGACATACGGTTATAATCATATCCCTCACGTATAAAGTCTCTCCTCGGACCTTTTCCTTGAGAATGCCTTTTCCATGAAATAAGCATTTCTTGCAACCTTTGTATTTCTTGTTGATATTCTTTTTCTGTTCTCATTCGAACATTACCCCTTTCATATACACTTCGCATAAATCCATACGGCCCTTTCCGTGACCGAGGTATTCATGGATTAAATCCACAACTTCATTGACTTGTTTGTACAATGGACGTTCTGCAGCAATGACTAAATAATCTTTTCTGTAACCGGCTGCTTTATTTTCTAACATTCGTTGGATCATGGAGACGCCCTCTTTTTCTATCCCACGCCGTTCCAGTTCTAACCTAAGCATTTCGCGCGCATAAGTGTGCCGGTACCCGTGAGAACCTTTACCGACTCCGGCCCGATAATATGCATTCTTTACGCTGTTATAAGTTAATGGTGAAATAAATTGATGCAGTTGCTTGTCTTTTATTAGTTCATGAATGCGTTCTTCATGAATCGGATGACATAACGCTTTGCGCGGTCTGCCGCCTTTCGTAACACCTTTAGCCTTATTAATAGCGTTCTTGTCATCCACAGCAACCCAATATAAACGACCGTTACGCTCTTCGATATGAGCCACTCTCGATTTAGCCGCTTCCTTTAGACGTAAACCGAAAGCTATTTGTAAATCAGAGGCTATACGTGCGTTCTCCGACATATTCTTATAAAACAATTCCAACTCATGAATGTTGTAAGAACGGTCTTTTGGCTTCTCTTTTTCGTCCGCCATTATTATCCGTTCGGACGGTACCCAATCACGCAATTTCATTCCTTTTTCAATTGAAATCTTATCCATCCCTTTGGCTAACAGTCGTAAATTGGTTTCCACATTGATTATGTGGCCAATCGATAAACCTTTATTTCGTAAATGCTCAATGTAATTGCGATAGTGCGCTCGTTTTAACTTGAATAGATCATCGACCGCCTTTTCATTCTGCAACCAATCAGCAAAATTTTGCGAGGCTGATAACGCATGTTTCATTTGGCTAATAGAATGAATGCCTGTATCCATCTTGTTATCACGATGTTCTTTTTTAGATTGATTAATAAAATTAATGCTTTTTAATGCTTTTTCAACTTGATATTTCAGTCGATTCCCGGCTTTGCTCATAGATAGCTCCTTTCTAGAAAATTGTACAAAACCCCTATTTTCCTTACATGTAGTCATAAGGTGACGCATGGTAGAGCGTTCTTATGGCGGTATTGTCATGTAAGAATTAAAGCCCGATGGCCAGCGCCTTCTCAAAGCGACGCTTCTTTTGTGGTGCCATGACACACCACGGTTTACAGCAAGCTATTACGTTTTAAAGTGCGTTACCACCACGAGATCGCCACAACCTAGCTATAGTTGTGACTGCATCTATAAATCCCAAAATCAGAGCAACGGCTATACGATTCCGACCACACATGAGTTAGGCAACGGCACGATCATGCAATGGATTTCTATATATAAAATTAAAATTGGATAATACTTAATTTCTTTTTCCTTCAGACCAAGTCTGTTTCATAACATCAACCCCCGTTTTCTTAATTTTGGAACGCAAAAAAGCCACCCTTTGAACTCTGGACCTACTACTCCCTGCTTACTAGCAGATTTGTTGTTTGTGGACACCCAGAGCCAAAGAATGGCTGTTATTGATTTATATAAACACAAAGAGCAGCTGCTCTCACTGTGATTTTTTTAGAGCATACAAAAAAGCCTCATTCATAGGCTTTGTTTTCTAAATATGGCCAGACTGATAGCGTATCAGTTTTTTCGTTTTCATAAGCCCCAAAGGCTTTCATCTGTTCATAACCGCTGCCTCCATCGTTGGTGGCGCAAAATAAAAATAAAATAAATTGGTATATAAAAATGTTACTACATACCCGATTGGTATTTCAAGGCATTATATAAAAAAAGTACCAGATATTTCAGGAATCTTTGATTTCTAGATTTACCGAACATATGAGTCCTCCCCTCTTCAATCACTTGATTGAAAAAAATTGCACACATCGACAGGCTGTACAAATTAAGGCAGAAACGGACTAATTCCACTTGTAATAAATAAAAAAAGCGCCCTATTTCGAGTAAGGCGCTTTTTCGTACTATTTTTCCGATGTTGGATTCTTCGAATCTTGTTTAGTTTGTGCAATAACAAGTTTTTCTTCATATTCTTTGCGCATGGCTGCCATTTCCTCATAAAGAGATTCTATTTTCTTGTTGTGGGCTTCATTTGCTTTGAGTAGCTTGTCTTGGAACAAGCGTTCAACTTCCAAGACTGCTTTATCTTTCTCATACTCTTTTTTCTCGGTTAATCTTTCTAACTCGTTAACATGAGTCGTATTTAATAATTCGATTTCTCGCTTTAAATCTTTAATTTCAGCAGCCTGTTCATCAGCTTGACTAGATACTTCTTTCACTTGTGATTCCAGCTGATGCTTTTCTCTCGAGAATTCCTTCTTCAGTTGCTCGTTTTCTTCAGCGAATGCTTGATACTTCGTTACAAGACCACTAAGCGTATCATTCTTCTCTTTGTATTGGTCAATCAATAATTGATTGTTTGTATGGACGGAGCGCAACTCATCCAGCTGCTTGATCAAGTCTTGCTTCTCTTTTTCTGTAGAATCAGCCAATTCCTTGGATTGCTTTGCTTCTTCAATGGCAGCTTTCGCTTTCTCTTGGTATTCACTGATAATCGCTTCACGCTGCTCTAATTTGTCGGATACTTCTTTAACTGCATGATCCTTTATGTAAATAGAACGTTGTACCATGTTGGCCACAAGCTCATAGATTCGTGTTGTATGTACTTCAAGCTCGGATAAGTCTTGGCTATAATCAGTAGCACCTTGCTTGATTGCGTTCATTTCTGTGACGGCCACAGCTTTTTCAAACCATTCCTTCGCTGAAATGCCACTCGTCTCAATCATTTCTTTAACTCTATCATGCAATTCTTCACTAACCTTCACACCAAATGTTTTATCCGCCACTTTGGACACTCCCTTTAGTTAACTTATAAATATTATTATATCAACGGTTAACCGAGTTTACTATAGTTAACTTTATATTTTTTGATTTTTCTTTTTTGCACGAATCAATGTGCTTTTTGAAATGCCTGTCAAAGCCTCCACTTGTTTATATGAATTTGTATTTAAAAGTTCTAAAGCGTGTGCCATTTGCTTCTTGCTGAATTTTAAGGGCCTACCTTCTTTGAAATCCGGTTGCTGTTTCGCAATAGCTTTTCCTTCTTGGGTACGCTCCACGATTAAATTACGTTCCATCTCTGCAACTGCTAATAGTGTTTGTAAGAAGAAACGCCCCATCGTTGTATTTTCGAGCAGTCCGACGTTTAGAACATGCACTTTCACGCCTTTAGCGAATAATGCTTCTATGATCTCGATGCCTTCTCTAGTATTTCTAGCCAATCGATCCAATTTGGTTACGACAAGCGTATCGTCACTTTCTAACAGTGAAAGAACCTTCTTTAACTCTGGACGATCTGCTTTTGTTCCCGTGAACTTTTCAGAGTAAATATGCGTACATTCTTCTTTCTCTAATTGCTGCAGCTGCGCCTCTAAATCTTGCGCTATCGTACTAACACGAGCGTATCCATATTTCATTTCGTTCTACCTCACTTTTGACACTTAGTTATGACACCTTCATATGTATTGATATTACTACACCATGTAAACAGTGTCAAAACTATTAAGTTATGATACTGTTTTTGTAAAGTTCAATTTAAAATACACCATTTAAATACAATATTTCTTTATTTTTCACCCCGAAGAAGTCTTGTTTTGATACCAACTATTGTATTTATTGGAATACATTGACTTGATTAGGCTTTTGTACCTATTATTTTAATATACTACTATTTTAGGAGGAATATTATGAAGAAGGTAATGATTTCAGCATTAACAGTTTTATTAGGAATTAGCTTATTTAGTTCGAACTCTTTAGCAACTGAAACGACTGAAACAAATGAACCAACTAATGAAATTGCTACAAAAATTGAAACACCTGATTGGTTTAAAGAATATTCAACTAGCAAATCTGAAAAAGTGGATTTAAAGTCTAAAAACGACAATGAATACAGATTTTTGCATAATGAGGGGAAAAGTATACCACTAACTAGCGTAAACGAAGTGATTCAAGGGGAATTCACTCATGATAGTAAATGGAATATTGTAGGAGTGGGAACTTACGAATTGGATGGAAAAGTCTATACAGACTTCGTTTTCTCAAATTTAGAAACAGAATCTGTAGATAATATTCGTCAATCTGCAATAAAAAAAGCAACAGAAAAGTATTCAAATGAAAAGAAAAGTGTATCTATTTTAGCT
The DNA here is from genome assembly GCA_934234185.1 of uncultured Psychrobacillus sp. Lineage (GTDB taxonomy): Bacteria > Bacillota > Bacilli > Bacillales_A > Planococcaceae > Psychrobacillus. Next base: position 8,295 of record CAKQHO010000062.1, read on the forward strand.
GCAACAAACAATTATTTAGATAGCTATACTTACAATTTATACGATAACTATTCTAAACTTGCAGGTGTATTCACAAGTAATGTGGAATACGAAAGATTAGGAACCGGAAGCCTAAACGGAAATACTGTATCTATTTGGGACGTTGCATATTTCAATCAATCAAGACCGACAAATGGTTACCAAACCAGAGAAATAATTACTAGGTCTACTGCAGTTTATTCTGATCAAACAATACGTTCCTACGGACCATTTACAACACAAAAAAATGGCTCTGCTTCTGTATCATTATCAGGAATAAAACCTTCATTTAGCTGGAATTTCAATACATATGACTCTGTAATTACAGATACTTCAAGTATACCTGATAGATATGCAAGATGGATTTTTAAAACAGCATTAGGCTCTAACACAGCAAAAAGTACTTATGTTATGGAACCCGGTGTCCGTATGACAAATCAATATTCAACTATTGATTTTAGACATCAGCATAATATTGATTATTATAAAAATTTAAATAGCTATGCTATAGGTAACACAGGTTCTTACGACAGATCATTCCCTGATATGTAAGATTTTATTTTTTACTTTTCATTTCATTTTGAAGTTGTTTTAATTGTTCTTCTATATCTGTTAATTTTAAAAAAAGTCTAGAATTATTCAAAGCATTAAGCACGATCCAATAAAGAATAAATGAACTAATGGTCAATGTAATTATTAAAATTATAAGTATATCTCCCATGATCTAACTCCTTTGCTATTATTTATTTTTATTAGAGTATAACATATACCAATAAGATAAAAAATTACTGACTATATTAGTTAATAGTCTAATCAATGAAAATGAAGGGAGAAGTCGAATAGGCTTCTCCCTTCATTTTTTGTTCATCCTCCGCATTTGAATTAATGGAATTACTAAAACAATTAATAAGTTTACTGCAGACGAAAATTAGCATATCCTTCATATCCTCTAACTTTGGACCCCTACAATTCCTTAATTTGATTCATGATAATTACATACCGAACAAGATAACAACGGTTTTAAACGTACGTTTTTAAGTAAAAAAACATACATTCATAAAAATTCATCTAATCCAATTTTATCCCCTCGGCATACAGCTGGATTATTCCCAGAATCTTGGCGAGATCAATAAATGAAGATAAACTATACATGTTGTAATCGGATAGTAGCTAATGAGATGACATATGGAGTGATTTTTAATGGAGATATTCAACGTAGACGAAGCCAAAAAGAAAATAGCAAGAATTAAGGAACAAACAAATCTATTAAGTTATTTCAAGAATGACTGTACAGAATTTGAAATTGGTAAAGTCCATTCGCATCTGTTCCCATGTACGATAAATACTCTCGATGATTCAACGTTAACATACATGTGGGAGTTAAAATATGCAACGATAAATGGAATGGTACAAGTCAGCGCGTATGAAGATCAGTACGACTTAAAAATACCTTGGACATTCACGAGCCATGATACACCTGAAATTGCATTAATAAATCTTGCTAGGGACTGTTACCGCATTAGCGAACATCATTGTGAATGTCGTAGAGAATTAAAGGTTTTTAGAAGAGAATAGCTAATTAATACAAGTAGAACGGATTATAGAACGGATAGGAAGGTGGTGTTTCAGATGGATACCTTTGAAAAAGCCTATACACCAAAAGAAGTTAGTTTGACTCTTGATATTGGTACATCAACTTTAAGGAAATGGTGTCTTTCTCTTGAAGAGAACGGATATATTTTTACCAGAACGGATAATCAAAGACGCTTGTATGTAGAACGCGACTTGGTTGTTTTGAAATATTATAAAAAGTTGGTTCAAGGTGAAAATTTTTCGTTGGATAACGCTGCAAAGGTTATTGTAACAAAGTATAAAGAAAATCCGTCCGAAACGATAGCGCCTATCGTTCCTCCAAAAGCCGATATTCAGATGCGTGATTTTGAGCGTTCTAGAGAAATAATAGAGGAACTATTGGAAAGGGCTGAAAAACAAGAACAATTCAACGAAGAATTAATGCGCTTTAATCGTGAACTATTAGATCGACTTGATAATCAGCAAGAGTACATAAATCGACGATTAGAAGAGCGTGATAAAAAATTAATGGAATCATTAAGACAATCACAAGAAACTAAAAAGCTAATGCTTGAATTAGCAGCAGCTAAAGAAGAATCCGAAAAGAACAAAGGTCTCTGGAAACGACTGTTTGGACGATGATAATTTTATGATAAATTGATTATAAGACGTTACAGGTATCCTTTGAACGACTAACACATATATTAAGGGGAGAAGAGTTTGGCTAAGCAAAATAGAAAAAGAAAATATTCAAGACCTATTACAAATACTCGCTTATATAGAGTATTAATCAAACAAGCCATTGCTATCCGTTCCATTAAGATGAAAAATCAACATTTAGTTGAGGAATGGCTGCGAAAGTTTGCGGATTTTATTTATGCTGAAGATAACAAGGAATTTGATTCTAAAAAGTTGGGGAAATATAAGGCCGGAGATATTGTTTATGCTGAGTTTGGGTACAATGTTGGTTCTGAATACGGCGGAAGACATTTTGCGGTTGTGATAGAAAACAGCCCATTAAGTGCAGGTATGATTATGATTGTCCCTCTTTCTTCGCTAGATCCAAATAAAACCGAAGAAGACGTACACCCAAATGATGCATATCTGGGGGAATTACCCCAGTTAAATGCAATTTCTCGAAAACCAGAAGGGACAAAAAGCGTTGCGGTAATTAACCAAACAAGGGCAATTGCAAAACAAAGGATTGTCGCTCCGGTTAATAGATATCATCAACGAATTTACATAAACGGATCTTTGTTAGGATTAATTTATGATAAGATCAAGAGCCGCTATACAACTCACGGTCTAAGACGTGAATAGCCATAAATTAAACAGCTTAGGAATAGTTTCGATTATATTAGGGAATAATTAAATTGAAGGGTTATAGTAACCTTTCGTTGACTTACAGTCAACATTCCTATATATTTTAGGTATAAGTTAAACAATCCCGTCTCATTGCGAGACAGCAAATAATATCCAGTCTCATCACGAGACAATAAATGATCAGAGAGACCACCAAACTAATTGGTGGTCTTTTTTATTTATCTACGGAAATAAACTTTAGATTCTGCAGCACGTTTTCTTTGAGGTTTTGTTTTTTTAGAAATCCAGATTTCACGAGGCGGTGAAGATCGTCTAACGTCTTACTCTTGATGATATTTGAAACATCCACTTGCATAACGGTCTATTGTTGTATTCAAATCCTAAAGCGCTCAAATTTTCGACCACGGCTTTCCAACTAGAAGTAAATGCATACTATTTAATCACATGCTGCTCGATTGTTTCGGGGATATATGATTCTGCAACGTCTACAAAAAACTGCAATTCTTCAATTTTCTTCTTAGCTTGCTCCACTGTTAACATAATCACTTCTCCTTTCTTTCAAGGAGAAAAGTTCTGCTCTCTACACCTAAATCCTTTTCCCTAATATGGCTGATTTATGAATTCAGAAAAACATCATAAATTGTTTCTTTTAGCACTAGTTTAAAGACTGTAAATACAGTAAACTGTATAACTGTAAATACAGAAATATGTATAACTGTATACCCGTATAGCTGTATTATTGTATATCTATAAGGATGGACGGTGATTTATTTATGACAGCAACTGTTATTACTTATTCATTGCAAAAAGGCGGCGTAGGAAAAACGACAACCTGTGGTCTGAGCGCATTCCTACTGAGCGAAATGGGTTATAAGGTCTTAGCCATCGATATGGACAGTCAAGGTAATTTAACGCAACTAATTAGTGGTTATGATGATCTAGAGCCGTTTTATCAAGACACAATCAAAGAAGCATTGGAATTTGGTGATGTAAATCCTTTTATCAAGGTTACGTCTGATACGCTTCATTATGTGGCAGCCGATGATTATTTGGTTTTAATCGCGGACTACAAAGGACCCATACCTAAATCCACTCTATTGCGAAATGCGCTTGAACAGGCGAAAGAGGAATATGATTTTATCTTAATTGATACGCCTCCAAACCTGAGTATTCAAACAGTCAATGCGCTGATCGCGAGTGATTATGTGGTCATCATGTTTGAAACAGCGAAATTCAGCTATAATGCTATTCCCCGATTCTTAGAATCCATTGAAGGCGCCCGAAATAACGGAAACCCGGATTTAAAGATTGCCGGCATTTTGGCTACATTATCAGATTCAAGACGGAATGATAGCAAGGAATTATTGGAGTTAATCAATGAAGAATACGGAGATTTAGTCTTTAAGACGGTTATTCCCCGTCGAGCAGCCATTGGCCGATTATCGGTATACGGATTTTTTGACAATCCGGAAATCCGTCAAGCTGCAGAGGCGCATAAAAATTTTGTGAAGGAGTTGTTGATCCGTGTCCATTAAAGAAAAGTATCAAAGAAACAAACAAGAGCCGCCTAAGAAGAAAGGAAATGCTGATATTATCAGTAAAATTGTACATAACGAGGAAACTGTAAATACAGCAATACAGCAAACTGTAGATACAGAAGTACACGAAACTGTAGATACAGGTATGCAGAAACCTGTAAATACAGAGAGAAACGTCAAGAAAGCGACATTTGAATTAGATGCCGATTTACACAAGCGACTACGTGTTTTTGCCATGATGAATGATACGACCATGGTTGATGTCGTTAAAACAGCTATTATAGAGTATTTAAATAAAAGGGATAATTGACTTTCCAATTTAAGCAAGATGAGTCTGATTTCAGGCTCGTCTTTTTACATATATTCTAACTGGAAACACAACAAAATGGGCGGACCTCATTCTCTCTTTTTACCCTAACACACAGCATATTTGTAATATTCACGAATTATTAGGCGCAAAGCGATCGATTTTCAAGTAATTTTCAAACCAGATTTTCGCTATTTTAAGAAGTAGATTTCACTTTTCTGCACGTCTATTTCGCTTTTGCATTTTTTCATAAATCCTTAAATGGCAACGGCTATTTATTCTCCATTCATTATTTCCCGTCATTTTCCCCCTGAAAACGAAACGGCCTTTTTCGCCCAGAGACTAAACGAATTCTGGGGTCGCAAGCACCCGCATGAATCATAAATCTCTGGGAGGACCCAAAAAAGGGGAAAACGGCTCAAACCCTTGGTATTATTGAGTTTTCACGACTTTTTTCATAAATGTCCAAAATTGCTTTTTTTACGAAATATGTTAAGTTGAAAAAAATTTCTCTGAACATAACTTAATTCATATTCTGTTAAGGTCACGCACACCCTTTCATCCCTTATCCATAAAGGCTTTCAGCGATTCTTTCTTTTGAACTTTACCTATCCGAATTATGTGATGTTGAGACCATGCCGTTAGGCATCCATTTCATACAAGTCTTTCCCCATGGTTTCGTCGATCTGTTTCTGCACCGCATGCAGATCATAGATTTCCACTTGGATATGCACATCGTTACACACCCGGATGCCTTTGTTATGTTCCCATTGCCACTCATGCATACCGGATGCCACTCGAAGAGCCAACTTCTCTTCCACTTCCAAATCTTCTGCGCTATAGATGCCGTATGCCTTTTCTTTAATCGCCTTTAATGCTCGTTCTACTTCTGATCCTAATACAGCCAGATCATGAAGTGTCAGCTCATACCTCCGGTTATTGATCTTCTCCATTTGCATCCCGCTCCTTTGTTTAATAGAATCGTACTTTCGTAATGGCATTATTGACCTCATCCTGTTCAATGCCGATGTAGCGCAACGTGTACGAAGGGTTCTCATGATTTAACATCTTCTGTACCAGAACTACATCTTTGGTTTGCTGATACAAATGGAACCCCAGTGTTTTCCTCAGCGAATGGCAGCCTAACGAATCCACTCCAAATTCTTTGGCGACTTCATTCAAAATCATATATGCTCTTTCCCGAGTAATCGGCCGATTCTTTCCCACACGGCTTTTGATTACATACTCATGATCCGGTTTATCTGCCAAGAAACCCTTCAATGCTTTTTTTAAAGAAGGGTGCATCTCAATGGTTCGCCGATTGTTTTTCTTCCTGCGGGTTTTTTTCTCACTGATAACCAAGGAGTTTTTCCCTTTCAAATCCTGCACTTTCAGGCTTAAAATATCCGATATCCGAAGCGCCGTGTAAATGCCTAACATAAATAAAATATAATCACGTTCATTTTTTTCTCTTAAATAATGCTCGATCTGTTCAATCAAATCCGGATCTCTAATCGGTTGAACAAAATTCATTTTCATCACCTATCTTAACTTAAAATAAGCTCCTCCAGCATCTTCAATCAAATGACCTCTATCAAGAAAAAAGCGCCCTCCCGCTTATTGCGAGCAAGACGCCTTGTCCTTGTTTACATCTGCTTATTTTCGTGTATTTTCAAAAGCTTTTGCCCACATCTGTTTCTCAGATTGCTGAAGGGCGCCTTCTGGGTTGCGCAGCTGCTCTTTTTCTACAAACTCTTGTCTTAGCAATTCCGCTTTATGAATTTCAGCTGGACTTAAATTCATTGGATTGCCGCCTTTCGCTTGAACCATCGCTTTCACGATTTCAACCGCATTCTCTTTCTCGTAAGCTGTCAATTCTATATCCGTATACGAGTGATTTGCCATCCCTTGGACGTTCACTTTACTATTCGATTTACCGTACATAGTTTAATTATCTCCTTTTCATCAATAAAATTTATTTTGATTGTGGTAGATATGTCTCATTTATCGTACACATCCTCTAAATACCAGATGCTAGCTGTTTTAAGTTGTCGCTAAAATCAATCCATATTACGATAGATAAGTTGCGAAGGGGCGTTACCCTCTTGTCTGCGTAGCTCCTCTTTTTCAAATAGACCGTCTATATACGCTCGAACCTTGGCATCACCCTGTAACCAGCTTTGGATAAAAGCACGATTATCGAAATGAAATTTAATACCCGAAGCATTGGAGCGTGGCTCTAAATGTTCTTTCGCCGTCAAAATGATTCTATCTTCTAATGAATTTTCCAAATAGTTCATTTCAATTTGCTGTGCTTTAAGCTCTTCTTCTAATTCCTTGATTTTTTCTTTTAATCTATCTCGATTCTGCCTTGCGTTTTCATGTTCTCTGCTTCTTATTTGTTTCAAACGGTTATATGCATCCCTTATTTTTTGAGAATCACTTTCAGAAAAATCACTGCTATGTGATTTGTTTTGGTAAATATCCAACAGCATTTCATACTCTTCCAGTTCTTCCTTCAATTTTTTAATACCTCTTTGCTTAAAACCTTCCAACAATTGAGATTGGCTAAATATATTGGAATCGAGAAGTGATTGTGTTTTTTCTTGAATTTTCTGATTTAAATCTTTGATTTTCACCTTTAACTCTTGGATAGTCGATTTCATGTCCTGCTGTTTTTGGCTATTAGCGTCAATAATTCCATCAATCATTGTTTCCATTGCCTTAACTTCTTTACTGACTATCTCGCTGCCCGTAAGAATTTCCTTAACAGGCTCTTTTTTAACTGTCGGCTGCTGCTTCTTAGCATTGTTATACATGTTCATCCTCCTCGTTTTTTGAAAACTATTCCACATTATTAAGGGAGTCAACTATCCTTACACCCTTTCTTTTTTAATCTTTTGTAACGGCAATCCGGGATTGGTCATTTGTCTCTTTTCCTTGCTGGTACTCTTCCCAAAGCTCTTCTAGCTGTTGCTCTGTGAGATTCCTAGTATCGACAACGCGATCCAGAATACGTGTTTTATCCAGAAATATCCCCCTTTTCGAATTACTGTGCTATAAGCTTGCTTTTGCGGTAATCTTCAGTGAATAAATCGAAGAACATACTATTTTCATACATCCTTGAAACCGCTCGACTTCCGATAACTCCAGCAATATTTGTATCGTTTAAATTCGTGGTCCAAATATTCGGTAAATTAAGTCTGTTATCGATAATTTCAGTCCATTTAGAAATATTCCAACTCACTTCATGACCTGTTTTCACGGTCTCTACCCCTACATCATCAATGACAAGTACATCCAGCTGCTTCATCTCTTTAAAGAGCTTTTCTTCTGCGCCCCTCATTCCAAAGGTATCTTTAATTTTCTTGAATAAATCAACTGCTGTAATATAACCGACTGACAAACCTTTATAATCAAGAGTTCTTGCAATAGCACTTGCTAAATGACTTTTTCCTGTACCCGGATTCCCCATAATCAACAAGTTTATCTTTTCACCGGCTAACAATCGATCAGTGTATTCTCTTGCCGTCTCTAAAGCCTTTCTGGTAGCATTGTTGTAAGGATGATAGTTTTTAAAACCTGCATCTTCGTGGGTAGGATGGTACCAATTCGCTTTGGTAACATCTTTTCTTTTTTTCTCCATTTCCTGCTTTACTTCCTGACTAAGCTGCAAAGTATTGCAAGCATTACAAACCTTATAAGCCAACTCTTCCCGGTACTCTTCTTCACCTTTCAACCTATATTTGAAAAGCAACATCGTATTCTGGCCACATCCAGAACAAGCACACATTTCCGAGATTACATCGTCTGTTTTATCTAACAGATCTGCTCGAATCCTAAAAAACAATGTTTTCATTCGATCACGACCAAATCTATCTAGAAATAATGCAACATCTTTAATAAGGCATCTCCTCCACTTTCTTTTTTGTTTCTTCCCATCTTTCATCCGTCATGCTAGCTTCAGCAGCTGCTTGTCTACGTTTCGATTCCTCTGATTGCTCAAACAAAGAAACTTGCGGTTTTGCATAAGCTGTCTTGTTCTTGCGTGCTTTAATCTGAATGACAAGTGCATCAAACTTTTCTCTTAATTTCTTGGTAGATAAAATATTGCCCATCCAGAAAGAATCATTCTGAGACCAATCAATCAAAAATCTGATTTGTTCTTCGGTCCTCTTATCCTTCTCCATCATTAACCTGATTTGCGACGCCCAATTCTGCAGATTGGTTTTTTTATGATTTGGGTTGTTTTCTAATATCCTTTGATACAACAAATTAGCTAATTGGAAATAAATTGAGGATTCGTCGTAAATTTGTTTACGACTCTTTTTATTATTTAATTCTTTATCTATATCTATATCTTTATCTATATCTGTTGCGTGACTTGGTGTGACCTGTCCCGTGACGTCACGTGACACTGTGTTTGATTCTTTATTTTCAGGTAAAACTAAAAGACTTTTAGCACGTTGCTTCTGTTTTCTAAGACGATTTTGTTCTCTTATTTTTTCTAGCCCTTCTAAGTTCTGATGCTTTTCCCAATTAGAAATGCTAATGATGTGATCACTCGATATCTCAATCATCCCGAAGTCCTGAAAAGTTCTTAAAGCTAATCGAATAACTGGTAATGGCCGATTGAAAAGAGTGGCTAACATTTCATCTGTAAATGGGATATTTTCGTTGAGAAAAATGTATCCTGAAGCATTTGTCTTTCCTGCCTGAGCAAGAAGTTTCACCCAAATAACCAAGATTGAATCCGCTTCAGGCAAACTCTCTATCAAACGAATTTTCTCATCTTCAAACATGGATGTGCTTAATTTAATCCACTTAACCTCTGGCATTATCTCCTCCTCCACTTGCAATTCATGCTTGTTTTATTAATTGAATTTCTTTTTCCGCTAACAATTCATAAATTGCTTTAATAACTTTACATTTCTGTTCTGGTGACATTTCAAAACGGAGCCAACCGGTAAGCGTAGATCTATGCACCCCCATTTTGTGGGCAACCAAATAACGACGAAGATTGTTATCATTCATTAATTTTTTAATTTCTTGATTTGCTTCTAATCTCATATCGAACCACCACCTCCTTTTCACTTAAAAACGACTCCTTCACTATTAGGTGGCAAATGGGTGGCAAAACTACTAAAAATCAGTGGAAAATAACGTGTTTTTCATGCCTTTCCTTCTTGATTCGACTCTTTAAAAGCTTGATACAACTAGGTTTTTAACGTTCACAAAATTGTCACAACTATTTTTTCATTCGACTCTTTTTTTTTAGAAATATGACGAAAAATACGACAATCCATACCTGAAAAACATAAAAAAAACTCAAAAAACGCATAGAACCAATTGGACTGCTCCCTGTCAAGTAGACAGTGGAAATAATAAAAATTGAACTAAGCGGCTTGAGCTCTGAATTCTAGAGGG
>CAKQHO010000063.1 GCA_934234185.1 uncultured Psychrobacillus sp.
GGGTAACTGTGGTGGAATTGAAATAAGAGATCATATTTAATGAAACTTTTTCTACTTTCAAACGTAAAGAGGAAAAAGGTTAAAGGGGTAAATGAGGACATGTTACTAGGTAGTTTTTGGTCCAATCCATTAGTTGAATCCGCAGGCTATTTCAGCGTGGTAGTTCTCTGTCTTGTAGTATCTATGGTGCTATTTGAATTAGTAACCAAATACCGCAATTGGGAAGAAATTAAAAAAGGAAATGTATCGGTCGCAATGGCAACCGGAGGAAAGATTTTCGGAGTATGTAATATTTTCAAGTATTCCATCGAGGAACATAATACCTTATTTGAGATGATAGGCTGGGGTCTTTATGGCTTCACTTTGTTGATCATTGCATACTGGCTGTTTGAATTTTTAACGCCTTCCTTTAACGTAGATCAAGAAATTGAAAAAGATAACCGATCGGTAGGTTTTATATCCCTAGTAATCTCAGTTGGATTATCCTTTGTTATAGGGGCAAGTATATAGTAGGAGAGGCTTAGATGGAAAAATTGTCGAAAGTTTTACTGGCTGTTGGAGTGATTTTTGTCGTAGTAGGTATAATATATTTAGCTTTAAATTAATACAATGAGTTAACCGCTCATTTATAGAGACTATTTATACTCGCTTCATTCAATGAACTAGCGGTTAAATGGTCTCTTTTTTTATTTTATAGAAAGAATTGAATTGTCATTCATTTTTATCTATAATTAAAAATAGGAATATTCACTCTATTAAAATCGAACAAAGGGGGCAAACAAATGACTGAAAAACCATGGCTTTCTCACTACCCACCGGAAATACCGCATACGCTTGACTATGAATCTATTCCTGTTCAGGAGTATTTAACTAGAGCGTATAAAAAATTTCCTTCAAAGGTAGCCATACATTTCATGGGGAGAGATGTAACGTACAAAGAGCTTTATGAGTCTTCACTAAAGTTTGCGAATTACTTAGTTACATTAGGGGTAAAGCCGAAAGATCGTGTGGCAATAATGTTGCCGAACTGTCCACAAGGGGTGATAGGATATTACGGGGCATTATATGCTGGAGCAATAGTAGTTCAAACGAATCCTTTATACACAGAGCGGGAGCTTGCGTATCAAATGAAGGATTCAGGGGCAAAGGTCATACTGGCCATGGATATACTTTTTCCACGAGTAACAAAGGTGTTAAAAGAAACGGATCTTGAAAATGTTATAATTACAGGAATCAAAGATTATCTACCATTTCCTAAAAACCTCGTTTATCCTTTTATTCAAAAAAAGCAATATGGTTTTAGTGTAAAAGTAGAGCATCGGGGTATGAACCATTTATTTACAGAAATCATTAAAGTGGCAAAGAGTGACCCTCTGGATGTGCCATTTAACTTTGAAGAGGACATTGCATTGCTTCAGTATACTGGGGGAACTACAGGCTTTCCGAAAGGTGTTATGCTGACTCATAAAAATATGATTGCAAACGCTTCCATGTGTAAGGCGTGGCTGTATAAGTGCCGAGAAGGTGAAGAGATAGTTCTAGCAATGCTTCCATTTTTCCATGTATACGGACTGACTACAGTACTTGTATTCTCTGTTATGCAAGGAAATAAAATGATACTTATTCCTAAGTTTGATGTAGAAACTGCTTTGAAGGCGATTCATAAGCAAAGGCCTACTTTATTCCCTGGAGCCCCTACGATGTACATCGGTATTTTGAATCATCCAAATCTACAAAAGTATGATCTTTCTTCTATTGCTGCTTGTATAAGTGGATCTGCTGCTTTACCAACAGAGGTACAAGAGAAGTTTGAGGAATTGACTGGTGGTAATTTGGTGGAGGGCTATGGCTTGACGGAAACCTCTCCAGTAAGCCATGCTAATTTAATATATGACCGAGAGTCCCGTATTAAAGGTTCCATTGGTATTCCTTGGCCAGATACGGATGCACGAGTTTTTGGAATCGACTCCTCCGATCCTCTGCCATATGGTGAGATTGGTGAAATTGCACTTAAAGGGCCTCAGGTTATGAAAGGCTATTGGAATAGACCCGAAGAAACAGAAGCAACGATGCGAGATGGTTGGTTATTAACTGGAGATTTAGGATACATGGATGAAAACGGTTACTTCTATGTAGTGGATCGTAAAAAAGATTTAATCATTGCCGGAGGATTTAATATCTATCCTCGCGATGTGGAAGAAGTATTATACGAACATCCAGCAGTGCAGGAATGTGTAGTAGCAGGAATACCGGATCCATATCGGGGAGAAACAGTAAAAGCGTATATTGTGTTAAAAGAAGGAAAGACTGCAACTGAGGAAGAATTAAATAAGCATTGCCGTGAAAACTTAGCGGCTTATAAAGTACCAAGAGTATATGAATTTAGAGCGGAATTACCAAAGACTGCCGTTGGAAAAATTTTAAGAAGAAATCTAATTGCAGAGGAGAAAGAAAAGGCTCAGCAAGAGGAAGCAGTTCCAAGTTGATTTTCAAGATTGACAGAAGGATAAATTGAATATAAAATAAAAATATGAATGAATCATCATTCATATTTTTATTTTGGTGGTGAATTCATTGAAGAAGGACAAACCTAAATATAAGCAAATAATTGATGCGGCTATAATCGTAATTGCTGAGAATGGATACCATCAATCACAAGTATCTAAAATCGCAAAGCAAGCAGGAGTGGCAGACGGAACTATTTACTTATATTTCAAAAACAAAGAGGATATTTTAATATCGGTCTTTGAAGAGAAGATGGAAGTATTTGCTGATAACCTGAAAGAAATATTAAAAGAGGATATTAGTGCTTCTGAAAAATTATACAAGATGATAGAGAACCATTTCAAGGTTCTTTCTGAAAATCATCATTTGGCAACTGTGACACAGTTGGAGCTTAGACAATCAAATCTTGCTTTACGTTTACGAATTAATACAATTCTAAAAAATTATCTAATTTTGTTGGATTCTATCCTAAAAGAAGGAATCGAAAAGAAAGAATTTGAAGATTCAGTAGATATTCGTTTAGCAAGACAAATGGTTTTTGGTACAATTGATGAGACGACAACCACATGGGTTATGAATGAATATAAATATGACCTAGTAGCTCAAGCTAGCAAGGTTCATCGTCTTTTGTTAAAGGGTATTAAAAGCTAAAAGGGGATGTGAGTAGATGGAGTTTTTGTCATGGACTGTAGAGAATCATGTAGCAACAGTAACACTTAATCGTCCACCAGCAAACGCATTGGCTAGGGGAGTTATCTTAGAGGTTAACAGTCTGCTGGATGCTGTGGAAAACGATGACAATGTTCGAGTAATATTGCTAAAGGGTGAAGGCAGATTTTTCTCAGCAGGTGCCGACATTAAGGAATTTACCGAAGTTTCTAGTGGAGAAGAATTCTCTGAGCTTGCTGCTAGCGGTCAAGCGATATTTGAACGCGTAGAAACATTTTCCAAACCAGTAATTGCTGCAATTCATGGAGCTGCCCTTGGTGGCGGTCTTGAGCTAGCAATGAGCTGTCATATCCGACTAGTTTCTGAGAATGCTAAGCTTGGTCTTCCAGAGCTTCAATTAGGCTTAATACCAGGATTTGCCGGTACTCAAAGACTACCTCGTTATGTAGGATTTGCCAAAGCTGCAGAAATGCTGTTGACTAGTGATCCGATTAGTGGGATCGAGGCAGCAAGACTTGGTCTAGCCAATCATGCATATAAAGAAGAGGAATTATTTGAGCGTGCAAATGACTTGGCATTGAAAATTGCAAAGAAAAGTCCTATTGCTGTGAAGGAAGCTCTTAACATGCTTCAATACGTGAAGCCTTCTTCTTATCATGAAGGAGTCAAAGCGGAGGCTGCTTCTTTTGGAACAGTATTTGTTTCAGAGGATGCTAAAGAAGGTATTTCAGCTTTTATTGAAAAAAGACAACCTGTTTTTAAAGGTAAATAAACAAAGGAGGATGCTAACATGAACATTTATGTTTTAGTGAAACGTACATTTGATACGGAGGAGAAAATCGTTGTAAGCGGAGGGAAAATCCAAGAGGATGGTGCCGAATTTATCATCAATCCATACGACGAGTATGCTATTGAAGAAGCAATTCAAGTTCGCGATTCACATGGTGGTGAAGTAACAGTCATCACAATGGGTGGAGAGGATGCTGAAAAGCAACTACGTACCGCACTTGCTATGGGTGCTGACAAAGCTGTACTTATTAATACTGAAGACGACGTGGAGGAAATGGATCAATTTACTGCAGCCCATATCATTTCCGAGTACTTAAAAGATAAAAATCCTGACCTTATCCTAGCTGGTAATGTTGCTATTGATGGTGGCTCTGGTCAAGTAGGGCCACGTGTAGCCGAGTTACTTGGAATTAATTATGTAACTACAATCACAAACCTAGAAATTAACGGTACAACTGTTACTATCAAGCGTGATGTTGAAGGAGATACAGAAGAACTAGAAACTTCTTTACCACTTTTAGTTACTGCTCAACAAGGATTAAATGAGCCACGCTATCCTTCATTACCAGGGATTATGAAAGCGAAGAAAAAACCTCTAGAGGAAATCGAATTAGATGACCTTGATATTGATGAAGATGATGTAGAGGCAAAAACAGAAACAATCGAAATCTACTTGCCTCCTAAAAAGGAAGCTGGAAAAGTGTTGCAGGGAGAGTTAGCTGATCAAGTAAAAGAGCTAGTTAACCTACTTCACTCAGAGGCAAAAGTAGTTTAATAGAAAGTTTCTAGCTAGATAAACTATCCATCTTTCACAAGGATGATGTTCATTAACATAATGGGAGGAACAAAACATGTCTAAAAAAGTATTAGTTTTAGGGGAAGCACGTGAAGGTGCACTTCGTAATGTATCATATGAGGCTATTGCAGCTGCAAAACAAATTTCTGCTGGTGGAGAAGTAGTTGGGGTATTGCTTGGTGATGCAGTTCAAGATTTAGCTGCAGAGCTAGGTAAGTACGGTGCAGACCGTGTAATTACTGTAGAACATCCACATTTGAAGCAATATACATCTGATGGATACGGTCAAGCGCTTATGGCAATAATTGATCAAGAAAGTCCAGAAGCGATTGTCTTTGGACATACTGCCCAAGGGAAAGACCTTTCTCCGAAAATTGCAAGTAAGTTACAGATTGGATTAGTTTCCGATGTTACAGCTATTGAAGGAGAAGGGGATGATGCGGTATATATTCGTCCAATCTATTCTGGAAAAGCTTTTGAGAAAGTAAAGATTAAAGATGGTATTGACTTCATTACAATTCGTCCTAATAATATTGCACCTCTTGCAAAAGACGAAGGTAAATCAGCTGACGTATCATCACTATCTGTTGATATTACGAATCTACGTACTATTATTAAAGAAGTAGTTCGTAAGTCTTCAGAGGGTGTAGATCTTTCCGAAGCGAAGGTTGTTATAGCTGGCGGACGCGGAGTGAAAAGTGAAGAAGGCTTTGGCCCACTAAAAGAGCTTGCAGATGTATTAGGTGGAGCTGTTGGTGCTTCTCGTGGAGCTTGTGATGCGGACTACTGTGATTATTCACTACAAATCGGGCAAACTGGTAAAGTTGTAACTCCTGATTTATATATTGCTGCTGGTATCTCTGGGGCAATTCAACATTTAGCAGGTATGTCTAACTCTAAAATAATCGTTGCAATCAACAAAGATCCAGAAGCAAACATCTTTAAAGTTGCTGACTATGGAATCGTTGGAGATCTTTTCGAAGTAATCCCAATGCTTACAGAAGAATTCAAAAAGCTTAAAGTGAATGCTTAAATAAATGGAAAGGTATCGAATCTAGGTTCGATGCCTTTTTTGTATGCTTGTATGTTAATCAATTAAGCTCTAATTACCGAATAAAGAGTAAGAACAACTAACATACTTGCAATTCGCAAGTAAATTGGACAAAATCGCCAGTTATACCGCTTCTACAGCAAGTAAAATAAAGAGATGCGCAAGTAACCAAACTGTTATCGCAAGTAAGTGAATCACAATCGCAAGTATTACCATTTAGTTTACAGTTCGCAAGTGCTAAGTATAGTGACGTGATCAATTTATGCACGGTTGTTATAGATAGCTGAGCCTAATTATTCCTTTTATTATCCCGTACCATAACACTTTAGGGTTTACCTGACCAACTTCCTCAGGCCTCGAAGAAGAACTATCATTTTCTAGTTAGTCAACCGGCCAAAAGGATAAATACTCAATATATCGACATTAGACATTTGAAGGTATAGAATAAAAGCTATAAGCTAAAATGTAGAAGTAGGTTTTTTTGTCTGCTATAATCTAAATAGAGTTACCGAAGGAGGAATTTAATAATGGCAATTGTACACGGAACAGATCAAACTTTCTCTACTGAAGTAGAAAATGGGTTAGTATTAGTAGATTTCTGGGCGACTTGGTGCGGACCTTGTAAAATGATCGCTCCAGTACTAGAAGAACTAGACGCTGAAATGAGCGACAAAGTAAAAATCGTAAAAGTAGACGTAGATGCTAACCAAGCTACAGCAAGCGAATTTGGTATTATGTCAATCCCAACATTAGTATTATTCAAGGATGGTAAGCCAGTAGATAAAGTTGTTGGCTTCCAACCAAAAGAAGCATTAGCTCAATTTGTAGAAAAAAATGCTTAAATATAAAAACCGGGTCCTTTTAGGCGCCCGGTTTTTTTAAAAGGTGATGAAATGAACGAATTAATCCAACAAAAATGTGCTATACTACCTGACCAGCCTGGCTGCTATCTTATGAAGGACAGACAGGGAACAATTATCTATGTCGGGAAAGCTAAGGTATTAAAAAACCGAGTACGTTCCTACTTTACCGGTTCACATGATGGGAAGACCCAAAGATTAGTACAAGAAATTGTTGACTTTGAATATATCGTTACGTCGACCGAGCTAGAAGCACTTATTTTAGAGCTTCATCTCATAAAAAAACATGACCCTAAATATAACATCATGCTTAAGGACGACAAAACGTATCCATATATAAAAATTACAGGAGAAAAAAATCCAAAGCTTATTATAACAAGACAGGTGAAGAAGGATAAAGGGAAATACTTCGGACCCTATCCAAACGCTCATGCCGCTCATGAAACAAAAAAGCTGCTAGACCGTTTATATCCCCTTCGTAAATGTCAAAAGCTTCCCAATCAGGTTTGTCTCTATTATCATATTGGCCAATGCCTCGCTCCTTGTGTAAAGGAAATAGAAGAGGATGTCTATGCAGAAATTATTCAAGGAATTACTAGTTTCCTACATGGTGGACATGGCGACGTTAAGAAGAGCTTAATAGAGAAAATGAATGTCGCAGCTGAAAGCTTAGAATTTGAAAGAGCTAAAGAATATCGTGACCAAATTGCCCATATTGACCAAGTAATGGAAAAGCAAAAGATGACGATGAATGACTTTACTAATCGCGATATTTTTGGCTACAAGGTTGATAAAGGATGGATGTGTGTTCAGGTATTCTTTATTAGACAAGGCAAACTAATAGAAAGAGACGTTTCTCTTTTCCCGCTTTACAGAGATCCGGAGGAAGAGTTTCTAACTTTCTTAGGACAATTTTATGCAAAGCCAGAGCATATCAAACCAAGAGAAATTTATGTTCCGAATACGACAGATATAGAGCTCGCTACCGAGTTATTACAGATGAAGGTTATTATCCCACAAAAGGGTACGAAGAAAAATTTGGTAGACTTAGCCCAGAAAAATGCAGAAATTGCTTTATCAGAGAAATTTCATTTAATTGAAAGACAGGAAGAGCGTACGATTGGTGCAGTAGAAGAGTTAGGGAAGTTGATGGGCATTGCTGCTCCTAAGCGAATTGAAGCATTCGATAACTCCCATATTCACGGTACTGATGCTGTCTCTGCTATGGTAGTTTTTGTAGATGGAAGAGCGTACAAAAAGGATTACCGAAAATATAAAACACGTACTGCTGCTAAACATGATGACTATGGGGCAATGCGCGAGGTTGTAAGAAGAAGGTATATAAGAGTATTAAAAGATAACCTCCCGCTTCCTGACTTGATCATTATTGATGGAGGGAAGGGTCAAATTGAAGCCGCAAGGGAAATCATAGAGGATGAATTAGGCCTTGATATACCCATTGCAGGACTTGCGAAGGATGGGAAACATCAAACCTCATCCCTTTTATATGGGAATCCAACTTCTATAATTCCGATGAAACGCACAAGCGAAGCATTTTATTTGCTCCAGCGTATTCAGGATGAGGTGCATAGATTTGCTATCACCTTCCATAGACAGCAGCGTGGAAAGAACGCTATTGCCTCTTCTCTAGATGGGATTGAAGGAGTAGGACCTACTCGCAAAAAGCTATTGCTTAAGCATTTTGGTTCCTTGAAGCGAATGCAGGCTGCAACTAAAGAAGAGTTTATGGAGGCTGGAATGCCTTCTAAGCTGTCAGAACTATTGGTGGAGCATTTTCAAAAAAGTTCCTTGTCTTCCGAATAATACTGTGTTATCTTTTAACTAATTTAATATTCACTTTTTCAGTGAAGATAGAGGTGCGAGTCAACAAGAGTACTCTACAGGAGGATGAAAAGATCCGTGGAATGTAGAGAAAAGGGTTGTTCGCCGAAATATAGAAAAGCTTTTCCTTCTCTATATTGGTCCTGCGTTTAAGAAATGCAGGATTGTCAGAATATATATTCTGGAGGGCTATCTCACATGGACATCTTTTTGACCGTGTATGAGAGTTAGCTTTTCACAATTTGTGAAAAGCTTTTTTTATTCCCAACAGAGAATCAGGTAAGAACCTGACATGACTTAGTCATATAGAAAAAAGGGAGATGAAATAACGTGGGTAAAATTGTCATGAAGTTTGGTGGAACATCTGTAGGTTCTGTTGAAAAGATTGCAAATGTAGCAAAAAAAGTCCAAAGAGAAAGTGAAAATGGTCATCAGATTGTTGTGGTCGTGTCAGCGATGGGGAAAACAACAGATGATTTAGAAAAGTTAGCGGCAGAGATTACCGACGCACCCACTAAAAGAGAGATGGACATGCTTCTCACTACCGGTGAACAGGTTACGATGTCATTGTTAGCAATCCAATTAAATGCGCTAGGTGTCAACGCAATCTCATTAACAGGATGGCAAGCAGGAATTCAGACGGACCATGTACATAGGAATGCTAGAATTAAAAAGTTAGATCCAACAAAGATAAACTCCTATTTATCAGAAAATCAGGTAGTAATAGTAGCAGGGTTTCAAGGGGTGGCTAATGATTCTGAGGTCACGACTCTCGGAAGAGGGGGATCTGATACAACTGCTGTAGCTATTGCTGTTGCCATTGAAGCGGAAATATGTGACATCTATACAGATGTAAATGGTGTATATACATCTGATCCTAGGTACGTGAAGGGTGCCAGAAAGCTAAAGCAGCTCGAGTATGATGAAATGTTAGAGCTTGCTAACTTAGGAGCTGGTGTGCTTCATCCAAGAGCAGTAGAATTTGCAAAAAACTATAAAATACCATTGAGGGTCCGTTCTAGCTTTAACGACGAAGAGGGTACCATTTTAAAGGAGGAAGTAGATGTGGAAAAAAATCTAGTAGTTCGAGGAGTAGCTTTCGAATCCGATATAGTACGTCTAACCATAGAATATGATATCCCATTCAATGGTTCATTGGCATCTATTTTTACTACCTTGGCAAATAATCATATCAATGTGGATATTATCGTTCAATCCATTGTTGGAGATGTCAAGCCTGCCGTGTCCTTTTCGATTAAAAAAGAATCCCTTGCGGAAGCAATTTCCGTATTAGAGTCCCACAAGGAGCAGCTAGGTTTTACATTCGCGGATTTTGAAGTGGGTTTATCAAAAGTATCCATCGTAGGCTCAGGGATGGTCTCTAACCCTGGTGTTGCAGCGCAAATGTTTGATCGTTTGAGAAAAGAGAATATACCAGTTAAAATGGTCAGCACTTCTGAAATAAAAGTATCTGTCGTAGTACCTCAGGTTAATATGATTCAAGCTGCAAACGCCTTGCATGAAGAATTCGATCTAGAAATCGACTAAAAAGGTCTAAAATATTATAACTTAAAAAAACATAAGCCAAACTCTTTATAGAGTCTGGCTACTTTTTTGTTATTTACTTTTAATATCCCATTTAATAAGAAAAGAGACAATTCCTTTCTTTTTTGTACTCTCGTCATAGCACTCCGTCAAATAGCCTTCTATTTTTTGATGCTGCTCTGCAAGAAAGCCAGCCTCTAATCGGTGGCAGCGGTTCGTGCCGCTCTGAGGGGTATTATACGTATGTAAAATATAGGACGAGGAATCCTTTGTGGACTTTTCCAGCTCTAATCTACCCCAACCTGCTTCGTGAAAGAATGAGATTGCCTCTTCCATTGAATAGAGGGGAAATTTTCGAGCAAGATCCTTTCCAGCCCAATATAAAATATCTCTTTCGTGTTTCCCAAGAATGGAAGTAAGTACATGATCTCTAAGTAGTTCATACCCAAAGGCAGGAACCTGTGACTCTTCTCTTTCACTCATATGCAACCCTGCTTTCAAAACAATTTAACAAAACTTCTAATCTATTTTAGCATAAATGGTTTTTCGTGTGATAAGGAATACTTTGTGAAAAAAGAAACAATTTGCTATAGAGGAATGAAAGTCAAAGAAGGAGAAAAAGGGGAAAGATACCTTGACGCTCAAAAATGTTGAGAGTACAATGGATATGTCATAAATTCGTAACATGAAGATGTGAACAAAACGAGATTCAATTATTCTAGCAGAATAATAAATCCTTTTGTTCTATGTCAATTTGAGGGGGGTTACTGTTTTGTCAAAAGATCGCGAATTTTACATGCGTCGATTGCATTCCCTACTTGGGATCGTTCCAGTAGGATTATTCTTGGCGCAACATTTAGTAGTAAACCATTTTGCTACACGAGGAGAAGAGGCATTTAATAATGCTTCACATTTCATGGAGAGCCTTCCATTTAGATTAATGCTGGAAATCTTTGTGATTTACATTCCATTGTTATTCCATGCATTCTATGGTATCTATATTGCATTTACTGTTAAGTATAATCCAAATAGATATGGCACTTTCAGAAACTGGTTATTTATTTTCCAACGTTTTACTGGTATCTTCCTTGTAGTATTTATCGCATGGCATGTATTCGAAACTCGTTTCCAAGCTGCAATTGGTGCAAAGGAAGTTAACTTTAACATGATGGAAGAGATTTTGTCTAACCCATGGATGTTGGGCTTCTATATTGTTGGGGTTATTTCTGCAACATTCCACTTAGCAAACGGAATCTGGTCATTCCTTGTAAGCTGGGGTATTACACAATCTCCAAAATCACAAAGAATTGCAACTTACGTTACTTTAGTAATCTTCTTAGCGTTATCTGTAGTTGGTGTACAAGCACTTCTAGCATTCGTATAAGAACCTTCTACACCGTAAGCTACTTAATATTTGAGGAGTGAGATAGAATGGCAAAGAATAAACTTATCGTTGTTGGTGGAGGTCTAGCAGGACTGATGGCAACAATGAAGGCTGCCGAAGAAGGTACGCCAGTAGATCTATTTTCATTAGTTCCCGTAAAACGCTCACACTCTGTTTGTGCACAAGGCGGTATTAACGGGGCAGTAAATACAAAAGGTGAAGGAGATTCCCCAGCAGTTCACTTAGATGATACTGTTTATGGTGGTGACTTCTTAGCTAACCAACCTCCAGTTAAAGCAATGACTGATGCTGCTCCTGGAATCATTCACTTATTCGACCGTATGGGAGTTATGTTCAACCGTACTCCAGAAGGTCTTTTAGACTTCCGTCGTTTTGGCGGTACACTTCATCACCGTACAGCTTTCTCTGGTGCAACTACTGGGCAACAATTACTTTATGCACTAGATGAGCAAGTACGTCGTTACGAGGTAGAAGGCTTAGTAACAAAATACGAAGGATGGGAATTTTTGGGTATTATCAAAGATCAAAACGGTCACTGCCGTGGTATTAAGGCTCAAAACCTTCAATCTATGGAAATCCGTGCGTTCCGTTCAGATGCTGTTATCTTAGCAACTGGTGGACCTGGAATAATCTTTGGTAAAACTACAAACTCCATTATCAACACTGGTTCTGCAGCAAGTATTGTATATCAACAGGGTGCATATTATGCAAATGGGGAATTCATTCAAATTCATCCAACAGCAATCCCAGGAGATGACAAGCTTCGTCTAATGTCAGAATCTGCTCGTGGAGAAGGTGGCCGTATTTGGACATATAAAGACGGTAAGCCTTGGTACTTCTTAGAAGAAAAATATCCTGCATACGGTAACCTAGTTCCACGTGATATCGCAACTCGTGAAATTTTCGATGTATGTGTTAATCAAAAACTTGGTATCAACGGAGAAAACATGGTTTATTTAGATCTTTCCCACAAAGATCCACATGAACTAGATGTTAAACTTGGTGGTATTATCGAAATTTATGAGAAATTTACTGGCGATGACCCACGTAAAGTTCCAATGAAAATCTTCCCAGCAGTTCACTATTCAATGGGCGGATTATGGGTTGACTATGACCAAATGACAAATATCCCTGGGCTATTTGCAGCTGGTGAATGTGATTATTCTCAACATGGTGCAAACCGTTTAGGAGCTAACTCATTGCTTTCAGCAGTATTTGGCGGAAGTGTTGCAGGTCCAAATGCAGTGAAATACATGAAAAACATGGATACTCATGCTGACGATTTAGATGCTTCTATTTACGAAGAGGCAGTGAAAGAAGAGCAAGAGAAATGGGATGCTACACTTGCAATGCGTGGTACTGAGAATGCTTACCTACTTCACAAGGAACTAGGCGAGTGGATGACAGACAACGTAACTGTAGTACGTTATAACGACAAGCTAGAGGCTACTGACAAAAAAATTCAAGAGCTTCTTGAAAGATACCAAAACATTAACATGGATGATACGCAACGTTGGTCTAACCAAGGCGCATCGTTTACACGTCAACTGAAAAATATGTTATACTTAGCACGCGTAATTACGTTAGGTGCATTGAATCGTAACGAAAGCCGTGGAGCTCATTACAAACCAGATTTCCCTGAACGTAATGATGAAGAATTTATGAAAACTACTATGGCTAAATTTGATCCAACAACCGGAGCGCCTATTTTCCATTATGAAGATATAGACGTATCGCTTGTTCCACCACGTAAACGTGACTATTCTTCTAAGAAAGGAGAACATTAATAATGGTAACAGCTACGGAAACAAAAAAAGTACAGCTTGAAATTTTCCGTCAAGATACTCCTGAATCTAAACCATATTGGGAAAAATTCGAAGTAAACTGGCGTCCAAATATGAACGTTATTTCCGCTTTAATGGAAATTCGTAACAATCCTGTAAACGTAGAAGGAAAAGCAACTGCACCTGTGACTTGGGACATGAACTGTCTGGAAGAGGTGTGTGGAGCATGTTCAATGGTTATCAATGGTCGTCCACGTCAATCATGTTCAACACTTATTGATCAATTGACTCAGCCGATTAAATTAGAGCCAATGAGCACTTTCCCGGTAGTACGTGACCTTCAAATTGATAGAAGCCGTATGTTTGATGCTTTGAAAAAAGTAAAAGCATGGGTACCAATTGATGGTTCTTACGATTTAGGCGAAGGTCCACGTATGCCTGAACGAAAACGTCAATGGGCTTACGAATTATCTAAATGTATGACTTGTGGTGTATGCTTAGAGGCTTGTCCAAATGTGAATGATAGCGCTTCGTTCATCGGACCAGCTCCATTATCACAAGTACGTTTATTCAACGCGCATCCAACAGGTGCAATGAATAAAGACGAGCGTCTAAACGCAATTATGGGAGACGGTGGCCTAGCTAACTGTGGTAACGCACAAAACTGTGTAGTTGCATGTCCAAAAGGTATTCCTTTAACAACTTCTATTGCTGCTTTAAACCGTGATACAACAGTTCAAATGTTTAGAAACTTCTTCGGAAGCGACAACATGGTTGACTAATAAATCCAAAAAGACTGCGTAGAATAAAAAATTCTATGCAGTTTTTTTATTTCTTTGTTACAATAATAAAAATGAATAATCATTCAGTTTTATGACAAAGAAAAGGGGTAATAATGATGAAAGCATCATACATAGGGGACTTAACTACTTGGGAAAAGGAATTTACATTTTACTCTGAGGTAAGTGTAAGATTTTCAGAAACGGATATGTACGGCCACTTGAACAATACAGTTAACTTCGCTTATTTCGAGTATGCCCGAATCGAGTATTTTAAGCATATAAAACTGATGAATGATTGGTTGAACCCACGTGGAGAAAAAATACCCGTGGTTGCAGATCTCCAATGTGATTACGTCAAACAGGTTTTTTTCGATGAAAAGTTACGTATATATGTTAAGGCTAATTCTATTGGGGGCTCTTCTGTAGACATTCACTATATGGCAAAGAATCAAAAGGATGAAATCGTCTTTACGGGTAGAGGTACAATAGTACAAATAGACCGTAAGACCGGGAAATCTGCTAAGTGGACAGAAGAAGAACGAGAAGTTTTTCAAAAGAGTATTCTATAGCCGTCACCACCTCTAAAGCACCTACATACGTTAGAAGGAGAGCGGATAGGGGGCTATGGCATTGTACGATGGAAATCAGCAACGATCAATATTGACGAGTAGAGAGCGTCAAATATTTCAATTACTCGTAGAGGATAATTCTACAAAAGATATTTCAATTCAGCTATCTATTAGTGAAAAGACAGTAAGAAACCATATTTCGAATACAATTCAAAAACTTGGAGTCTCTGGAAGATCACAGGCTATTGTGGAATTATTAAGGTTAGGTGAATTAACATTGGATTAATTTGAATCCTTGCCATTTTCCTCAGAACAGTTCACAATAATAGATAGACGCATTGTTTTGAGGAGTGAAATACATTATGGCAGAGGAAACAAGAACATTAAAGCGTAATCAGGAAGATGTTGCTTTTATAGAAAAAGAACTTCGACATATTTCGGGTATTATTAAACAAAAAGGGCGTCAAATCCTTAATTCTTATACAATTACCCCGCCACAGTTTGTTGCATTACAATGGCTATATGAGCTTGGTGATATGACAATCGGTGAACTATCTAATAAAATGTACTTAGCCTTTAGCACAACGACGGACCTAATTGATCGAATGGAGAAAAATGAGTTAGTTCAGCGTGTTAGGGATGAACAGGATCGTCGAGTTGTTCGCATCCACCTATTAGATGAAGGGGAAAGAATTATTCAAGAAGTAATTCAAAAGCGACAGCAATATCTTGAAGAGGTCTTGAAGCAATTCGAACCAACAGAGGTAGCAAATTTATCCACTTTATTAGAAAAATTACATCTAGCGATGAAGAACTGAGGAATTAACGTGAAGGCCCCAATAGGTGTTATAGATTCCGGAGTTGGAGGATTGACAGTAGCAAAGGAAATTTTGCAACTACTCCCTAACGAAGAGATTATATATATTGGCGATACTGCAAGATGTCCATATGGACCAAGAACTGGTGAAGAAGTACGAAAGTTTACGTGGCAGATGGCAATCGCTCTGTCTAAAATGAATATTAAAATGCTAGTGATAGCATGCAATACTGCAACTGCGGTGGCGCTTAATTCCTTGAGTAAGAAAATGCCCTTTCCTGTGATTGGTGTTATTTTCCCAGGGGCACGTGCAGCCAGTAAAGCGACGAAAACACATGAAATTGTAGTTTTAGGTACAAGCGGTACAATTAAAAGCGGAGCATATGAGCGGGCGATAGCAGCCCTTCATTCCTCTAGCAAGGTAATTGCATTAGCTTGCCCTACATTTGTTCCCATCGTAGAAAGTAATGAATACGAGGGTGAGTTTGCAAGGAAGATGGTTTTTCAAGCTCTGGCTCCCTTAAAAACGGAGCAATTCGATACAGTCATCTTGGGCTGTACACATTATCCGCTGCTGCAAAAGCATATTGAAGAAGCAGTTGGTGATACTATACATGTTCTTTCCTCCGCAGAAGAAACTGCACATGATGTAAAAGAATACTTAGATTATCATCACATGCACAATCCTGATAAAGGTAAAAAGACGCCTATTTTCTTTACAACAGGCTCCGTACCTATATTCAAGACGATTGTAGAAAAGTGGTTGGAAATACCGAATGCCGACGTAAGAACAATTTCATTCTAAAATGACCCTGTTAGGAGATTTCGAATAGCGGGGTCTTCTTTTGTTCAAAGACAAGAGCAGAAAAGGAGAATACGATGACTAGAATTGATGGACGAGAAGCAAGGCAACTGAGAGACATAACAATCGAAACAAATTATTTAATGCATCCAGAGGGCTCCGTATTAATTACTGTAGGCAATACAAAGGTTATCTGTAATGCAACAATCGAAGATAGAGTACCACCGTTTTTACGTGGACAAGGGAAAGGTTGGATCACGGCAGAGTATTCCATGCTTCCAAGAGCCACAGAATCACGTACACAACGCGAATCTAGTAAGGGGAAGGTTACAGGGCGGACAATGGAAATACAACGCTTAATCGGACGAGCATTGCGTTCTGTGGTTAACCTAGAAATTATCGGAGAAAAAACAATCTGGATAGATTGTGATGTGATACAAGCCGATGGGGGAACAAGAACAGCTAGTATTACTGGTGCGTTTGTGGCATTAACGATAGCCCTCAATAAACTATACGTGGCAAAAGAGCTTCCTGTTTTCCCAGTTCGTCAATTTCTAGCCGCTACTAGCGTAGGAGTAATTGAGGAGCATGGAGTTGTCTTGGATTTAAATTACTTAGAGGATTCAGCAGCAGAAGTGGATATGAATATTATTCAAACAGGAAACGGTGAATTTGTGGAGCTTCAGGGTACAGGAGAGGAAGCAACGTTCTCAAGAGCTCAATTGCTTGAGCTATTGGAATTTGGGGAATATGGTATCCAACAGTTAATCGACATTCAAAAGGTGGCATTAGGAGACCTTGCGAATAAAATCGGTGAAGGAGATGTGGTCCAATGAAACAAATAATCATCGCAACAAAAAATAGAGGCAAAGCAAAGGATTTCGAAGCATTATTTCATCCTCACGGCTATGAGGTATTAACACTTCATGACGTAGCAGAACATATGGATGTAGAAGAAACAGGGACAACCTTCGAGGAGAACGCATTATTAAAAGCCACTGCCCTCGCAGAGCACTTACAGACTATAGTAATCGCTGACGATAGCGGATTAGAGATTGATGCTTTAGATGGTCGCCCAGGTGTCTATTCTGCTAGATATGCGGGTGAAGAGAAGAGTGACGAGGCAAACATCGATAAAGTGTTAGAGGAGCTTCAGGGAGTTTCAGAGAGAGAGAGAATAGCACGATTTGTTTGTGTAATAGCCGTTGCTGGCCCGACTATTGAAGACTTCACTGTTAGAGGGACATGCGAAGGCACTATTGCTACTGAACGTAAAGGTACTAATGGCTTTGGCTACGATCCTATTTTTTATGTCCCATCTGAAGAAAAAATGATGGCCGAGTTAACTCCTGAAGAAAAAGGTTCTATTTCACACCGTGGAAATGCAATCAAACAGTTGTCCTCTAAGCTACCAACGCTATTAGGGTGATTTTATGAAAATACTTGTACTAAGTGATACACATGGTGATAAGGTGAGAATGGAGCAGGTGATCTCTAGTAACCATCATGTAGATCTTATCATCCACTGTGGAGATAGTGAGCTAGAAGCTACTTATTTTGAAAATAGAGAAATCCAAATCGTTCGTGGCAATTGTGACTTTGAGAAACATTATCCCATGGAAAGGATTATGGAGTTAAAAAATGAAAAATTTTTAATTGTCCATGGTCATATGCATAATGTAAAAAGCACTCTAATGCCTCTCTATTATCGAGCAAAAGAGGTAGAGGCAACTGTTGTATGCTTTGGTCATTCACATATCCTAGGAGCAGAAATACAGGATGATATACTCTTTATAAACCCAGGCAGCTTAACGAATCCTCGAGGTCGCAGAGAAAAGAGTTACGCACTTCTTGAAAAGAAGGCCTCCAGCTGGATTGTTACTTTTTTCAATGAACAAAATCTGGAATTAGAAAAAGTAATTTTCTAATTCCCTTAAATTACGGTTGACTTTCATAAATTATCATTATATAATAAATTTTGTCTTCTATTAGATCTAATCGAATAGAAAATTGTCTCGGTAGCTCAGCTGGATAGAGCAACGCCCTTCTAAGGCGTCGGTCGGGGGTTCGAATCCCTCCCGGGACGTACATAAAATGAGCGGAAACGCTGATATATCAACATTTAGTTAAATAGGGTGAAACGGTCTAGATTCGAACTCAGACCAAATATCCCTACTAAATGTTGATTCCGAAACTACCTTCTAATCATAATGATTGGGAGGTTTTTTTGTGTCTAAAAGAACAGGTGTAATTGATGTTAAG
>CAKQHO010000064.1 GCA_934234185.1 uncultured Psychrobacillus sp.
CAAAAACGAACAAAAAGGGTCTTATTTTTTCTAGATATTAATCGATTATAAAAAGACTACAGTTTTTCAGTGCCCTCTATGTCATACGAGGGCAGTTTCATTATTTATAGGTTAAATATTTTAGATAGTCCTTCCAGTGTACTGCCTTGATACTGTTCCAGCTAGGGAGTTTTGATGGAAATGGGAGGAAGGTTTTAGAGTCTTCATATTTTTTCTCTCCCTCGATTACCACTGTGTCATTCTGGAAATCTGTTACGATGGCATACTTATCCAGATGGAATGGGACTGTCACTGGAGTGATGGCAATTTTACCCTCTTCCGTCAGCGTATAAATAGCTGCTTTTTCTTCTTCATTAGCAACAAGCCATTTAGCTGGAATCCTTACCGCATCTGCTGCTTCATTTGTAATAAAAACAGAATTTACATTCGCAGCAAATGGGAGCGTATCTATCGGCTGAGCAAACTGGACCTCAATCTCATATAACGGCTTATCATATGGTTTGTCAAACTGTTCAAAAGCAGTCAGCCATTTAGAGCTTTCCACTGGCACCTGAGAACGGCTAACAACTGAGCCTTCCAATATTCCTTCGAGATGTGTCGTATAGCTTTTTACTAGCTGGCCTTCCCCTAGCTCATGCCACTCATTTTCCTCCACAAAAGTAACTAAAGATTTATCATTTGTATAAACTTCTATGACGTACTTCCCTTCACTCTCCTGAATGGAGCCTATTGTTCCCTCAACTGGACTGACAACTGCCAGTTCACCCGCAGGTTGGTTAAGCTGAGCACGAATAATATCTAACTGACGTTCAATTTCAAGGAGCTTCAACTCTGTCTGAGCTATTGCTTGTGCAAAATTACCGTCCTGTGACGCGCTTACATCTACTTGAACATTTACGTCCATTTCTCCGTCGGCATTGTTGGCAGTTGATGTATTACTATCACTCACCGTACCTGGGGTAGATGCTCTTTCGGACTCTAACCTACTTTGCAGCTGAAGAAGCTGCCCTTGCTCTCTTTGGTAAGCCTGCTGCTGCGTCTCCCATAGTGAACGTTGTTCATCTGCATAGGCATTGTTCAGCTGGGCAAGCTCCATTTCAGGCTGGACATAGTCACCCTCTGAAACTAGTAAATGTTGAACCTTTTCTATTTCAATAGAGACATGGGTAATCTCTGTTGGAACGATGACCGATTCTTTTTCCAGTTCTTTTACATATGTACTTTTAGTTGGTCTATCATATTCCTTAATGTAATAGGTACGGTCTATTTCGCTTTCCTCGTCAAATAAAAGAACAACATTCGTTGCTATTAGCATCGACACGACAATAGCAATTCCGATTGCTAACCATCTTTTCATTTTAAATCCCCTCCTCTATCCATTTAGTAATCGGGAGGACCTCAAGCCCAGCAGAAAGTGCTGCCAGTATTACCTGAATGGCTAATAAGATTATTAATAGTTTACGATGAGACAACATCGTGAAGGATTTCAAGAACTGGTATTGTAGTGCAATTATTAAAGCCCCTGCAATTGTAAAGTGATTAAACAAAGCGACGAAATAAGACTGATCCAACAGGACCGCCGCAAGTGGCCCAAAGGATAACAGTGAATAATCCGTTGTATAGCCAACAATTGCATACATGACAAAGTTAAATGCTTTCTCCATCAGCAGGATACTTACAGCAAAAAGTTGAATTACGGCCACCTTAGCTAAATCAACGGTAAGTATTTTATGTAATAAATAAGAAATTCCGAAAAAGAAAAAGGCAAAATATAGGACAGCCCAAAAACTTGCTCCAATGAGAGAAACAATTCTTGCGATGATAAAAGTATCGTCAAAGCCCTTTACAAACAAATAAGTTAAATCCTCCGTATACATACCCCAGATATCTCTAAGGGCAAATAAAATGACCGCAAAAATTGCCACCATCCATACTCTTTTTTGGAAGTCTCGCATAGTTGCATTTTCCAAGGAATCTACTAAATCTCCTTGATGAAATAAATACTTCCAAAACTTAAATTCGAAAAACATTGCTTTCCCCCCTATGGTCGAACAGTAACCTTCACATAAGCTCCAGCTTCTATCACTTTACCTGCCTTTGAAGTCGTTGGATGGATAAATAGCACATATGCTGCTCCATTTTTTAATACATTTACTGGCTTCACGAGTAATTGAGTTGATGAAATTTTTTCTATCTCTATTGGTAGATTTCTAGCTTCACCAAGTTGGATTAGTTCGACTTTCTCTTTTTTATTTAGATGAACACTTCCTGAAAAGGTAATGGTAAATTCTTTGCTTGGAAGTACATTTGTTAACGCTTTTATTTTCTTATAGCCTTTTTTACTCTCTATTAAGGAATCAAAATGAGCTTGCTCCAGCTCTTTTCCTACATCTGTTTTTACATGAGGTATTACTCCTTTATGATTAATCACGGTTCCTTTTGGTCCAGTGAAGTTAGCAATTGTTAGCTTTAAATAGGAGCCATCTGAGATCGGATAAAATGATTGCATACTCCCTTTTCCAAAGGTAGTTTGCCCATATAGTATAGCAGATTTTTGATCTTTCAGTGCTGCTGCCGTCATCTCGGAGGCACTAGCACTCGACCCATTAATCAATACCCTAGTATTAGCAGGAAAAAGAGAGGTTTGTCTTACGGAAGGAACAATTGTTTCCCCATTTCTCATTTTCATTTTATAAGCATAGGGACTGCTGGGAAATAGGCCTATAAGCTTCTCTGCAGTATCTACGTAGCCTCCACCGTTATTTCGAAGATCTACTATAAACGAGGTGGCTCCTTCCTTTTTCAAAGACTCTTTAGCTATGTTTACCATTCTAGCACCGTCATCAGAGAAGGAGGAAAGAGTAATATATCCCACATTCCCTAATAGTAGCCTTTTAGTGACAACAGGGACACTAAAATTGGTACGTGTAATTATGTATGTTTGGATATTACCTTGCTTCTGCACTTGAAGTACAACAGTCGTACCTTCCTTTCCAGTTATATAGGAAGAGGCCTGTTGAATAGACATACCCTTGGTGGATACCCCGTCTATAGACAAGATAATATCTCCTGGTTCAATGCCAGCACGATAAGCGGGAGTTTCTTCAAATACATCGAGGATTTCTATACCATTTTGTATTTCGCCTATTACTATACCTATACCTGTAGTTTCGTTATTAATAGATGAGTTGTATTTCTCATATTCTTCTTTTGAAAAATAGGTAGAGTATTGATCAAGCTGATTCATAATTTCCTGTATGGATGTGTAGTGATTTAGATTTTGGGGTATATCACCAGCATAATTCTCACTAATAATCTCCTTCACCTCATCCAAAGGTGCGGCTAGCGTAGAATATGGAGATAATAATACTCCAAGGAATAGTAAAATACTTGTTAACATGGAAACCTTCTTCATGTGATTTCCCTCCTTGAGAAGTTTATAAACCTATCATAAACTAATTTTTTTCTAATTATTATATATTTACATCATTAGACACGTTTTATTTCAATTATTTAACAGAAAAGAACTGTTTTTATGAATGAATAGTCAGGGAAATAAAATCTCATTTATCTTTTTCTCGAATAGTAGAGGAATTTGCTGATTCCGAAAGCCTATTCCAACAAATCTTCCTGTTCTGTTAAGATAGAAAAAATTATAGCGATGTCTAATCTATCCAAAATATGGGTATCCTACATGTAACTTTTTTTAAAATATCTCGACCTATATAATAAGAAATGCCGAAATGCCTGTTAACGTGTAAATTTCTTTTCTGCCCTATGATACTCCTAATTTCAAAAGAAGGACAGGCACTTTTACATTATTTACTATGATTGTCCCAAGTTTTTTCATGGAAGGAGAATGATTGAATTGAAATTAAATAAACTGGGATTTAACTGGGGGGACATAATTTTTGGAGTTGTTGGTTCAAGCGGATTCATTTTGTTCCTTTACTTTTTCACTTCCTTTTCATAAAATACCCATATAAAAACACCTTCACGAAATAGTTGTTCGTAAGGTGTTTTTTTATGGAGTCAGATTATTCAATTTCTCGTCCTCCTGTGGTAGATTCCTTATCCAGTTGTAATCTTTCAAATAGTGCTGCGTCTTTATGGGCTAAAGCATAGTCAATCATTCGTTCGTAATTTTCAGCTTCAAGCTGCTCAATAATTTCATTGGCTCCTTCAGATAGGATACTACTAGACTCACTTTCTCCTTTTGCAATGATGGTCTGTAAATGAGCATGTATATCAGAAACGAGAAGTAATTGGTACAATGGTAAACGAATAAAACGATTACCCTTTTGAAATACAAACACTTCCGACAAGTTTTCTACTTGGAGTGACTGTGAGTTGATAATAATCTCTTTTCCTTCTACTGGTATAAAATGAAACAATTCATCATTTTTACGCAAAGAAAAATATTGATAGGCAAAAACTAATTTAATTCGATTGCCCTCAAAATGTGTATAGCAAGGCTGCATCAGTTGCACAAGTAACATACGGTCCCCTCCTCTTCTTTTTGAATTTTCTGATTTCTAATAGTATATCATAATTCGCTTTCTTCGTGTAGTGAATTTTACTAGGAAAGCGAACACAATTTCTGCATTCGCTCTCTCTTTACTTCACTACTTTATATTTACGTCCTTCTCTTCCTTTTGAATAGGTAAAGAAACCAATTTTTTTCGTACTAAATTTCACAAGAAATAACTGGAAAATTTTACTCAACACTTCATCTTTCGCCAGTTCCTTACCTCCTTCTAAATAAAAGGAAAGGGTATTTTGCTCAAAATCAATAGACAAATCATAAATAGTGAAATCTTCGGTGACAATCATAGGGATATGGGTGAGGTTTAGGGTAGGATCTTCTATAAAGTACTTTACATAGTTCATTCTTCTACCAATTAATTTTGCACTTTCTTTTTCCAAGGCTTCTGAATCTAGAGAATCTACCAAATAGGGGATAAAAAACTGTATTTTTTCTACTATTTCCGCATCCTTCCTGTGTATCATTTGTCCTATTAATTTTATAATATAATCCAATTACATTTATTAATATCTCCAATTTGGAGATTTATATAAATTTTACTCCTTCTTTCGATATCCTTGTGGCATTGTAAGGAGGGAGGATGCAAATGGATTTTCACGAGCATATTAGGGCTTACCGAGAACAGCTTGAAATTACTCAGGTGGAGGCCTCTAAAAGATTAGGAATAGATCATTCTGTTTTGTCTAAATATGAAAGAGGGGATTTATCCATTCCCATTAATTTGCTACCAAAATTTGCACAAGTCTATTCCATACCTACAGACGTTTTTACCAACATGATTTTGGATAAACCACTCAAAAGCAAAAACCCAGGGCTAGAGGCTAGGGAAAGTAGAGCAAGATATATCAAAAATTTTGAAGAAGATGTCATATCACAGCTAATTCATTTAAAGGAGTTTCGTGATTTGTCACTTCACATACTAGGAAAAGCCTCTACTGATCAAGAGCGTAAGCGTCTAATAAAAAATTTAAAAACTGATTAAAGCTGTTACTTATACGCCAAAATAAGTAATAGCTTTTTTATTTCCCATTCTCTGGCTTTTAATAAAGGCCTTTTAAACGTATAATGGAAGGAAAGCCTTTTTTACTTAGGAGAGATTTCAATTGAACCTAACATCTTATCAAAAATTAGCTTCATATTATGAACAATCAATCGAGGAATCGTTAAATAATTTAAAAAGTAAGCTTCAAGCCAATGTATCTGAGGACGAGGAGTTAGTCAGACGTGCTGCATTTTTTGTAAGAAATGGAGCCGTATCTATTTCTAATTACCACCCTAAGGATCATCAGATTGACTTTGTAATACGTGATGTAACAAACGTGGAGGTCCATTATCTTCCGTTAAGCGATAAAGTTAGTTGCCAATGCCAAATGTCAAAGCCATGTCGTCATATAGTTGCGGCTATTTTTTATTTATACCAGCAAAACGAATCTCTATCCTCCTGGATTTCCGACTGGCGTTCCTCTGCAGATGCAGTCCAATTAAGTTTATTACGTGATGAAAGAAGTCCAGAAAGCTGGAGTCTTCTTGTAGAAACTTTTTTCCGTAAGTTCATATCAAATTATCCCCCTGCAAGCTTTTATCTATTAGAGTTTGCTGTACATGACTTGAAAGCCCAGGTAAAAAAGTCAAAACCCTTTGAGCGTGAATGGCAACCGATTTTTGAGGCATTCATCAACCTTTCTATTTTAACAAAGGCTTGGCCTTATATAACTGAGTACGAAGACACTAACATGCGTAATAGAGTGTATCACTTCCTAAACACATCAATCGAGGAACTAGACGAAAGCTTAGGACAGCTTGCTTCAAAACCGAGGTTGTTTGCAGCAGATACTTTTTACGATAAAATGATGGATCTAGTTCACGAATTCTATTTTGAAACGAGTGGCTTACTTCACTATCGTAAGCATATCTACCTTGCATTTTGGGAAGCTTTAGTTACTAATAAGCAAGCAAGGCTTGAGGAAGTAAAGTACCTTCAAAGCTTAGAAAGAGAAGAGGACGATATGAAGTTAAATATGGTTTTACCATACTTCTATCTGACCTTGTCTATGACAGACGAGCTATTGACTGCAGCAGAGAACATGGACCCTAATCACCTTATAGAGTGGGTTACAGTTTGCGAGAAGGCACTTCAGTTACAAAATAAAGAACTGGCTAATAACTTGGCACTAAAGCTGCTCCCTCCTATTTCCTATTATCTGAATCATGTAGCTCAAAACCCTTCCCGGATTATGCTAATTCGTAGATTAGAGCTGCTATACGATCAAGTACAACTTGAATCTAAGGAGTTAGAAAATCTATATCTATCTTTTGGATTATACGGAATTCAATCATACTCGCAGCTTTTACTAGACCAAAAGCGTTATCGCGATTGGATGGCATTACATCAGTCAGCTAATTCTTCTCTTGAATATGCGGAGGCATGTGGACTTTCAATTGTAAAAGAGGAGGCTCCTGAAATTCTGCTCCCTCTATACCATCATTATGCTATGCGGTTCCTTCAAGAGAAAAATCGCTACAGCTATAAGCAGGCTGTTCGAGTGTGGAAGAAAATGAAACAGGTAGCCAAAAAAGCAAATGAGACTGACTATTGGAATGCATATGTTGAGAATTTAAAAGAGAAATATAGACGTCTGCGTGCCTTACAACAAGAAATAGAGAAAGGAAATCTACCGTTATGACACAGCCTTTATCTATTACAAAAGAAATTTCCCTGCATATAGAACAACTTGTAAATGAAACCTTTCAAGTAACGTCCTTTGATGCTCCGACCCAACAATGGGTGGAAGCTCTCTTTTTAGAGCACCGCCCTAGTTTTTTTGGATTGAATACTACGATTGAAGACGATGCTCTTATTTTAACTCCCTTAGAGCTAGTTGAAGTCTTTTCAGGAGAAGAACATCCTTTTGTCCATTTTTATGGAGCAGATCAAGAATCCGTAGCTTGGCTATCATCCTTTAAGGAAGCTGCAAAAGAGTGGAATTCTCCAGACCTATGGAAGCAAGTAAAGACTGAAGAACATGGTATTACAATGCCTTCAGCCTTTGGCAGCAAAGAAGCTAACCTACTCGAGCGGGCAATTATGCAAAAACTATTGCAGTCTGGTCTAACAATAGATGATGTACCAGCGCTTGTCCCTTTCTTCCAGCAAGGAGGATGGCCACTAACTTCTCAATCTACTCATCCTGTTCTCTTGGTAGCCCTAAGACTTTCAGAGCCCGAGGGCTTAGATGATACATGGTTATTAGAAACTGTGGTACGTGGTAAAAAAAGCAGTGTCTATTGGACACCATCTTATCGAAAAAAAGCTCTCTCTATCGAAAAGGTCCTACCGGATAAGTGGAGGGATTATAGCGATTATATTCAGAGCACCCAAAGGA
Organism: uncultured Psychrobacillus sp.; assembly: GCA_934234185.1. Lineage (GTDB taxonomy): Bacteria > Bacillota > Bacilli > Bacillales_A > Planococcaceae > Psychrobacillus. The sequence continues at coordinate 7,930 of CAKQHO010000064.1, forward strand.
ATATGTTCTCTTTAGTGACAGCAGTTGATGCTGTTGACCTAGATACCTTCTATTCTTCTCCCCTTTCCGATGGAGAAGTTCGTCAATTTCTTCGAGATGATTTAGTGAAGCTACAGGCACTTGGCTTTGAGGTAGTGTTACCGGCATGGTTGAAAACTGTGAAGGAAACGAAGATGAAGGTCAAAACGCTTGCCCAAACAGCAAACTCCTATAAAACTGCAGCTGGCTTAAACGAAATTCTTCAATTCAACTGGAGCTTTTCTCTTAATGGCCAGGAAATCACTGCAGATGACTTCCAGAAGATGGTTAATGAAAATCGTTCCTACATTCAAGCAGGTAATGAGTGGTTTCGGATTGACGCCGGCTGGATGCATCAAATAAGGGAGCTAATGAGACAATCAGAAGAAGAAAACTGGACAGTAAAGGAACTACTCTTCCGTGAAATTCCAGAGGAAATGGCACTTGCTCTTGATACGGACGAGGAGACTGACGAGGATCCTCTTCTTCAGTTTGAAATGCAGCAATCGTTAAAGTCCTTAATGGAACAGCTTTCTGAAAAGAAGGGTTATCCATCTATTGAGGTGTCTCCTAACTTATTGACCGAGCTACGACCATATCAGCAGCAGGGGTTAGATTGGTTAGTATTTATGAGAAGCGAACAATTTGGCTCTTGCCTAGCAGATGATATGGGACTTGGGAAAACTATTCAACTAATCTCATATCTGCTTCATGTTCATGAGGCTGCTCCTCAGGAGGCTCCTTCCCTGATTATTTGCCCTACCTCTGTTCTAGGGAATTGGCAGAAGGAGCTTGCAAAGTTTGCCCCTTCTCTAAAGGTGCAGACTCATTATGGATCTGGACGTACAAAGGAAATTGATATGTCCGCTGATGTAGTCATCACTACTTTCGGTACGGCAATGCAGGATATTGATTCTTTAGAGAACATTACCTGGTCCAGCGTTACATTAGATGAGGCTCAAAATATTAAAAATATGCATACGAAGCAATCCAGAGCTATCCGAAAACTTGCAGGAAAGCATCACATCGCTTTAACCGGTACACCAGTAGAGAATAGATTATCGGAGCTTTGGTCTATATTTGACTTTATTCACCGAGGATATCTAGGTTCTTTCCGCAGATTCCAGGAGGATTTTATAGCTCCTATTGAAAGAGATAATTCTGAAAGCACGAAGCATAAGCTTCGCCTTAAAATCCAGCCATTCTTACTAAGAAGAACGAAACAAGATCCTGAGCTTTTATTAAATCTTCCTGATAAGCTTGAACAAAAAGAATACTGTGGATTAACTACCGAGCAGGCTGCTCTTTATGAATCACTTATACAGGAGACGGTTAGCAAATTAGACACACTTTCGGGATTTGAAAAGAAGGGCCTTATATTAAAAATGCTTAGTAAGCTTAAACAGTTATGTAATCATCCTGCTCTTTATTTAAAGGAGCCTTTTGATGAGGCTGAGGAAATGCTCGAGCGCTCCGAGAAGTTAGCACGGATTGTCACGTTGGCTGGAGAAATAGCTGCGCGTGGAGAGCAATGCTTGATCTTTACTCAATATATTGGAATGGGCCACCTTCTACAGCATTGTCTTGCTGAGTTGTATGATATTGATACACCTTTTTTAACGGGAAGTATGCCAAAAAATCAGCGTGATCATTTAGTTGAAGCTTTCCAAGCAAAAGAATTTCCTGTCTTTTTACTTTCCTTAAAGGCAGGAGGAACAGGCTTGAACCTAACAGCTGCAAACCATGTTCTTCATGCCGATCGCTGGTGGAATCCAGCAGTTGAAAATCAAGCGACAGACCGAGCATACCGACTTGGTCAAGTCAACTTTGTTCATGTTCATAAATTTATAACCATTGGTACTATTGAAGAAAAAATAGATAAATTACTTGAGGAAAAGCAGGCACTTTCAGAGGAATTGATTCATTCTAGTCAGTGGATTACAGAAATGTCTGATTCAGAGTTAAAGGATTTACTATCCCTTTCTATCTAGTTATAAAAGCCTGGCCTGTATGGTCAGGTTTTTTTGTCTATACATGTTGATGCTTAGAAATCCGGATTTTACTTGTTGTAGCTTGCGCTTTTCTAGGATGTCCACACCCGCCGTCCCTCGATGCCAAATGGTTGCTGGCTATGGTGACTGCGGAGCTGTCTCCTCGCTGTCCCCATTTGCTTGTCGGGGCAGAGATAGGCGCTTGTGCTTTTCTTGATTTTCTAGTATTTTGAACTGGTTGCGGCCATTCATTTTTATACTGGAACTTCATTTGGTGTTGGAAATTCAAAATTACTTAGGTTTTTCTGTTCTCTATTTTCTTCTGGTTTTTTGGTAACCAAAAATCTGATTTCCTCTACTACTACCTCAGTCACAAATACTCTTGTACCTTCCCCCTTTTCGTATGACCTCGTATTTAATCTACCTGTGATTCCAACCAATGATCCTTTCCCACAGTACTTTACCGTATTCTCTGCAACTTTCCCCCAGATAGTACATAGTACGAAATCTGCTTCGTCTTGTTTATAGCCTTTGTTTACAGCTATAACAAAGCTTGTTTGAACTCTCCCTTCTGATAACTGTTTTAACTGAGGATTCTTTGTAATTCTTCCGATCAAGGAAACCGTATTCACTCCCTCACCTCCTTCTAATTCCCATAATAGTAGACAGATAAAGTGTTTGCAAAGGTCGGCAATTTAATTTTGGGCTGGTTATTTGCATTGAAAAAGTTATTTTTACCTTGTTTCCATTCACTATTTACCCTTTTTAAGGATCAAAATATGATTTTAGTAATTTAGGAATTATTTTTTTCAACACTTTCTCTATGCTATAATTAAACACAATTAGTGGACAGAGGGTGGATGGTGTATGAAGACGTTTAAAATGATTTCAATTTCTCTTATCCGAGATAATGAGGAAACGCCTATTCTTTTAGAGGATGGCATTGTCATTAACCAGGAAAATACTAGTCGTTCTTGGATTTTAGAATTATTTATTGATCAAAAGCATGAAAGCTTTTTTAATCAATTGAAGGATTCCAATGAGTTATTTGTAGCAAAGGTGGTTATTTCCTACCCTGAAAATGAGCCTGCACATTTTGAGGTGGCTACTTATTCGGTGAAGCATATAGGGGATCACCTGTCCGTCCTACTTAGAGGTACATTGAAGCGAGTAAGAAGAAAGTATGCAGAATCATTACTTGCTGATCTTTTAGAGGATGGATTAAGTGGTGAAGAGCTACTCAGCAAGTTTGAAAACGATATGAAAACTCGTCCGTCCCTAAAAAGAGATAAAAAAAGCTGACTCTTTATGAAGTGAACTCCAATTGTTAGATTCATTCTAACAATTGGAGAACATTTCTTTTAAAAGAGTCAGCTTTTCAAGTTATTGGTTACTATCTCCGCTATTAACGCGTGGTTCTTTAATATAAGTGTTTTCGTCCATTACTCCGTCACCAGTACCATTAATCGTTTTGCCTGAACCATTTACTCCTCCATCATTACCATCATTACCTAACCCACTACCGTTGTCTCCGTCCATTCCGCCAGTATTATCGGTTCCTGTACCGCCCATTCCTCCAGTACCGTTACCATTATCGTTATTAAAGGTATCGTTATTGTCTCCAGGAGAAGGTGTGTTTACATCGTATCCATTATTAACGTCTTCCATTGGTGTTTCATTATCCGAAGGAACAGTAGTATCATCGGTATTGCCACATCCTACTAACAGGACTGAACATAAAGCAACAGTGGGAACAGCTTTTTTCCACATAAAAAAATTCCTCCTTTTTTTGTTTAACCATCACATATTTCATGTGACTTACGCTAGGTTATCCAAAAGAAGAAGGAAGTATCCTTTATCAATTATGCCTGTTTTTCCAAATCTTTAAGTAATGACTCAATGTATAGTGCTTCTGCTTTACATCCATATTTATAATGTGTATTTAACTCATTCTGCTTCATTTCAATAGAGGCAACTAAATCCTCATGAACAGGCTCTGAAAGAATTTTTTCAATTGTTACGTTAATTTTGTTAGCAATTTCTTCATGAAACTCTTGGCTTTCTTTCAGTTCTAAGGGAACCTTGTCATACCAAGAAGCTGATTCCTGTATATAGCTTTGCCAGCTTTTCACAAAATCCTCTATGCTAAATAAATTTTCGTCCCATCCAATTTTCGCCATATACAATTCAAAAGCTTTTGTAATAGATCTTGTTATGCTGCTTTTAATCCCAGACGATAACTCTTGATACATCATGCACATGACCTCCTAACGTTACTATCTTTCATTTTGATCTGTTACAACTGGCCCTAAGGCAAATAGAATGTCTGTTTCACAAACTATCTCACCGTCTACTGTAGCAATACCATGCCCTTTACCCATTGGTCCACGTAGTTTTGTAAGCTCAACTTCAAGCCTTAATTGGTCTCCTGGTTTAACTTGGCGCTTAAAACGACAATTATCTATTCCTGTGAAGAAAGCTAATCTTCCTTTATTTTCTGGAATTTGAAGAACTGCCACTGCACCTACTTGGGCTAGCGCTTCCACGATAAGAACGCCTGGCATTACTGGATAACCAGGGAAATGGCCATTAAAAAATTCTTCATTAATTGATACATTTTTTAATCCAACTGCTTTTTTTCCTTCTTCGACTTCCAACATTCTATCTACCATAAGAAAGGGATATCGATGGGGTAAAATTGCTTGTATTTGTTCTGTCGTTAGCATGGAATCGCCCTCCAAAAGTTATTTTCCACTTAAAATATCTAACATATGCTGATATGTTTCCCACTTTAAAGCATCACTTGTTGAACCTTCCCCAATAATTCCGTATCCAACAGTAAGACCTATTGCTCCAGCAATACCGAGTAGGATAATAACTATGATTAAACGTAACCAAATGGGGATTAAACGTATTTGGACCCATTTAGTTGAGCCTGTATCGTTCGTTCCTTTTTCTAGCTTTTTTTCCTTCTCTAGCTCTTTTCTACGCTGCAGTCTGCCAGTAACTTTACCTTCTTCTGTCATGATCATTGATACTCCTTACTGGAAAGTTTAGCGTATACCATTAATAAGACCCATCATTTGATCTGCTATCGTTATAGAACGCGCACTGAATTGGTATTGACGCTGCGTTGTCATAAGTTCCGTCATTTCCTTTGACATATCTACATTGGAAAGCTCTAAAGCATTATTGGTTAAAGAAATCTCATTTCTCTCGGCCCCTTGAAGGTTATTCATTACTTCCTCCTGGGTCACTCCAAGTTCACCAAAGTTTTCAGGTAATGTCATATAGGTTGCAGAAATATGCTCCATAAATTGAGGCTTTTGTAGAATAGAAACTCCCAGCTCTCTTTGGACGGAAGTACCATTCTCATAATTAGCGACTAATACTCCTCTGTCATTTATAGAAAAGTTTTGTACTCCCTCTGGAATGCTAATTGGCTGTCCATCTGCTCCAGCAACGGGATATCCATCTCCTGTTACCAACATTAAAGAGCCATTTTCCATTGGAGAAACATAAAAAGCACCTTGACGAGTATAGGCAGTCTTTTGTCCATCACCATCTGGCATAATTACTTGAAAATATTGTTTTGGCTCTTGAAATGCTAAGTCTAAATCTCGACCCGTAGATTGAATGCTTCCTTGCTTCCAGTTCATTTGAGCTTGTGCAAGGGAAGCACCCACTCCGTATCTGATCCCTAGTGGGGACTGTCGATCAGCTTTATCTAATTTATCGTTATTATATTGTTGGTATAGCATTTCTTGAAACTTTACATCCTTCGCCTTATAACCATGTGTATTGGAATTAGCAAGGTTATTCCCAATAACATCTAACTGGCTTTGTAGCTGAGACATTGTGTTTGTTGCTGTAATCATAGTTCGTAGCATACAAACACACCTCCTTCTCCATCTATTAGCCTTTTAAAATAGGCTTATATTAGTTGACGCGACCTACCTCGTTGACAGTCTTTTGCATGCTTTGATCATATGCTTGAAGAATTTTTTGATTTGCTTCAAATGAACGATAAGCTGTTAATAAATCTGTCATCGTTTTTGCAGTGTCTACATTTGACCCTTCAATATAACCTTGCTGTAAGGAAAAGTTTACTCCCTCAACTTCATACGCTGACGGAAGAATTGCTCCATCACCTGTTCTAAAAAGTCCGTTATCCTGCTTAGTTAAAGAGCTAGGATTTGCTGAAAAGGAAACGCCTATCCTTGCAGCAGCCTGATTATTTACGAATAATTGCCCATCTTCTCCTACTCGGAAATCATCGTTTTCCATCTGTATTCGTTGACCTCGATCATCTAATACATATAATCCCTGTGTGTTTGTTAGGAAGCCATTAGCATCTAGGGTGAAATTTCCGTTCCTTGTGTAGGCCTCACCATCTACAGGATGCTCTAAGCGATAAAAGATTGCTCCTGTTTCGCCAGTAGCTTCATCAACAGGCAATTGTCCATTGATAAGGGCCATATCTGTGTTTAATTCGGTTTGCTTCAGCTGTCCTTGTGTTTGTAACGCTATTGTTTCTTGTACATATATACCGGCGCTAATTCCTCCAACAGTTGAAGCGTATTTACCATTTATTTTATTCTCTGTTGGTATGCTTGTAGATCCAACTCGGGAAAGCAGCATATCTGGAAAAGATCGAATGGTAGATTGGTCTGCCTTATAGCCAGGTGTGTTTGCATTTGACATATTGTTAGTAAGCAGCTCTGTTCTGCGTTGCTGGGCAATCATTCCAGATGCTGCTGTTTGGAATCCTCGAAACATTAAGGGGCCTCCCTTTATCTTCTTCTAATTTTGTCAATGTTATCTAGCATGATACCGGTGCCGACTGCCACACAGTCCATTGGATTCTCTGCAACAAATACAGGAACCTTTAACTCTTCCATTAGCAGATGATCCATTCCATGTAGTAGTGCTCCTCCACCAGTGATAATTACACCTCTATCAATGATATCTGCAGAAAGCTCTGGTGGAGTTTTTTCCAATACATTTTTTGCTGCTTGGATAATCACAGAAACAGATTCACGAAGAGCTTTTTCAATCTCCTTGGAGTAAATAGTAATCGTTCTTGGAAGACCAGTTACCATATCACGTCCACGAATATCCATTTCTTCGTTGCGTCCCTCTGGGAAAACCGTTCCAATGGTAATCTTAATATTTTCAGCGGTTCTTTCACCGATTAATAGCTTGTACTCTTTTTTAATATATTGAAGAATATCGTTGTCAAAAACGTCTCCTGCGACTTTTATGGATTCAGAGGTAACGATATCGCCCATGGAAAGAACTGCTACATCCGTAGTTCCCCCACCTATATCCACTACCATGTTTCCGCTTGGTTGGAAAATATCCATTCCTGCTCCAATTGCAGCGACCTTAGGCTCTTCCTCTAAGTATACTTTTTTACCGCCTGATTTTTCAGCAGCTTCTCTAATTGCCTTTTGCTCTACACTTGTAATATTTGTTGGACAACAAATTAAGATGCGTGGCTTAGAAAGGAAACCTTTTACGTTTAATTTATTTATAAAATGCTTTAGCATTGCTTCTGTAACATCAAAATCTGCAATTACCCCATCCTTTAGAGGACGAATTGCTACTATATTGCCAGGTGTTCTACCAAGCATCTGTCTAGCTTCCTCACCTACTGCTAGTACTTTGTTCGTGTTTCTATCTAAAGCTACAACAGATGGTTCATTTAGAACAATTCCCTTGCCTTTTACATGTATTAATACATTTGCTGTACCCAAATCGATACCAATATCTTTTGCAAACATTAACGGTGTTTCCCCTTCCTCGCTATATATAGTATGTCTATAATCCGTTATGTATCTAACTTCTAATTTTAGCATACTTCTGTCTTTAAAACACTTTTTTTAAGTGATTATAGGGGAAAATTCAGGAGAAAATTAGTAATTTTTGATGATTACTTAATTTTTTTGTCGAAATTCTGTATAGGTCACTTATATTATTGCATACTAGGACCATACTACCTTTATATGTACTAGAGGACTAGAGCATTTGGTAGGAAAAATAAGAAAAGACCGTGATTACGAAGAATCAACGGCCTTAACTATCTTTCTTTTTGGTCTTCCATTTTTGTTTTGTAGCTTCTCCACCCCTCAAATGTCTTATGGATTTGTGATAGGCTAGTATCTCCTTCACTTCCTTTGCCATTTGTGGGTCTACCAGATGAAGCCTTTCCGTTAAATCCTTATGAACGGTACTCTTGGAATGACCAGTTTTGCTCGCGATAGCACGAACAGTTTTTTTTGTTTCAATTACCATTTCACCTAAACGTAAACATCTATGACGAATCGTTTCGTGCACCAACTCTTCCTTTCGTTAGTAAAGGAACACTTTTCATCAATTTATGCTCACGCCTAGGCTATTATGAATTAAAATGCTAGTAATGATTCCGGATTAACAAGAACGCCATCTTCAAACACTTCAAATAGTAAGTGGATACCAGCAGTAGGATTCCATTCATTTTCGGTAGCAGTTGCAAGTGATTGACCTTGCTCTACTTTATCGCCTGCTTTTACTAGAATGTCAGTTACCGAACGATAGACTGTTTTCATACCATTTGCATGAGAGATTACGACTTCATCTCCAGCGAATGGATCTAAATTCACTTCTTCTACTGTACCGCTTAATGCAGCAACAATTTCAAATGGCTCATTATTCATAGACAGGGATACACCTGTACTTGCTTTATAGACTTGATTGAACACTAGCAAGGACTTTTCACGAGTTGCCTCGTCTGCTTCCATGTCATAAAAATGTTGGACGATTTCCATGTTATCAAGCAAAGCTTCCTTAAATGGATATTTCATCGTTTCAGCTTTTGCATTCGTTTCAATCGTCACCTTGTCTGGATTGCTTGCATCTTTCCATTCAGATTCCTCTGCGGTCTCTGAACCTATAAATGCTGTATAACCCCAAATCATTCCAACAAATGCTACCGAAAAACCAATATAAATTGTTGGCCAAAACCAAGCAGGTTTTTTCGGGTTGTTCTTCTTCTGAGAAGCCTTGTTCGTTTGTTCTTCTCTCATTTTCATCACCTCTAGTTGCTATTGTTGGCAAATCAAGGAGATTTTAAACATGGAGAAAAATTTTTTATTTCTGTTCCTGTATAATAGTGTAAAAGTATATCTTTCGCCTTCATAGAGTCGTTTGCAAGCACCTGTGCACCATATTGACTCATCCCGACTCCGTGACCATATCCAACAGTTTCTACTATTACTTTGTCAGTTTGAAAGATGATTTGAAAATCAGTAGATGGTAATCCTAAAATATCTCTGGCTTCCCTGCCTGTCCAAGATTTACCGCCAATTTCAATAGATTTAACTCTATTGGAGCCTGTCTTCTCAATTTTTAATGCCTCTGGCAATGAAGAACTCCATGATAGTCCGAATGCTCCTGCAAACTGCTGTCTCGAAAATTCAAATTGCTTTTTCATATTTTGTGCAAACAATTCTTCTTTTGCACTTGGGACAGATACAAGGTATGGAATGGCATAGCCACTATAATCTTCTGCACTTTCAGTTTGTCCATTACTTGTAGAGAAAAACATAGCAGTAATAAGCTGATTTTTGTATACGATTACTTTACCCTCTGTAGCTGCGACAATTGCTTCCAACCGTTTTTCATTATTCTCATATGAGCTTCCCCATTTTTCCTGTCTATCTGCTACACTAGCATATACCTGCTTTTGAACAGTAGGATCAATCGGCTTTAGCCCATAATCTGTTTCCCTTAGCACATAAGTCCGCGCAGCAATCGCCTGTGCCTTCAACGCCTCCTCATGGAAGCTAATTGGCATCTCCGCAGCAACCACCCCAAGTACATATGTCTCCAGCGGAATCTTTTCCTGCTCCCCCTTTACTTCGATTAGGATGGGACACTCTACCTCCATCCCCGTAACTTCTAATACTGCTTCTTCAACCTTTTCCTTCTCTTTTACCAACAAAAATGGCAAGAACATTAGCACCACACAAACAGCGATTAAAAGTATTATTCTTTTCATAGTCATAGAAAGATTATATGCAACGATGGAAGGAGAAATGTGTGAGGGCGATAATAGAATAGCTTGAGGAGATTGAATTGAAGTGGGGGGTCGGGGGCTCGGGAGTTCGGGGTTCGGGAGTTAGAGAGATTGTGGTTGTGGGAGCGATAGGTGGTTTTTAGCATGCGTTAGGAGATTCTGCATAAGGGTTCGAGCGTTCGATACGGGTTTTCGATTGATAGGGAGTCCGTATCGCTCGATAGAGTGTGGGTTTCGATTGATAGGTGGCCTTTAGCGCGCGTTAGAGTGTGGGTTTCGATTGATAGGCTGCTTTTAGCGCTCGTTAGAGTGTGGGTTTCGATTGATAGGCTGCTTTTAGCGCTCGTTAGTAGTTTCGGCTTAAGGATTCGAGTGTTTGATACGGGTTTTCGATTGATAAAGAGTTCGTATCGCGCGATAGAGTGTAGTTTTCGATTGATAGGGAGTCCGTATCG
>CAKQHO010000065.1 GCA_934234185.1 uncultured Psychrobacillus sp.
ACAGAAAGTTGTAATTTCGCTCTTCGAAGATAGATGCAGGATAGAAAGTTGTAAAAAGCGAAGGAAAAGTTGTAAAAGTGGAGCAGAAAGTTGTAATTCTGCCCTCCCATAAAAAAAGCTGCTCCCCGTAGAAGCAGCTCCATTCCATTCAATATAAATAAGGTCCTATCAAAAGACATAAAATCACTAGATTAAACAGCGTCACAAACATCACCGAGAAATTAAAGCTGTCCTCATTCACCCGCAGATTCCCGACCTTAAGTGGAACAATAGATAAGAGAGTCGCTCCCAGCAGAACGCCAACCAAATGCCAGCTACTTTCTACTAGCGGTAATGTTGCTAAGAGAGTCTCAGTCGAAATCATCTGTGTGAAGAAAAACGCTTGAAAGATAAACAATAGAGCAGCGAAAACAAGAAAGACTCTCTTATGCATATCTCCCGTTTTCTTCTTCTGCAGAATAAATAACATCCCAAACGTGACCATCAGTGAGGCAACAATCCAAGTGACGGAAAACACAAGTATCATAAAGCCGTTAAATACTTTCGAAAGCATGGTATAAAGTGCTTCCTTCAAGTCCCCATCCTGGAGCTTCTCGCTTTCCGCAATCAGCGCTGGATTGGAGGAGGCAAAATGCAAATCTTTCTTCGAGCCATTGATATCAAAAAAGAGTACCGTGTCTTCGTTCAGCATAGTTGGGCGATCGTTATGACTGCCCGCTTTATTGATTGCTGATGCAACCACTGTTTCGTCCTTTAATTCCCCGGCATACAATCGATTAGAGGAAGAGAATGCTACGTAAGTGGCTCCGTCCACAGAAGCAAGGCTTGGTGTTCCGACATTTGGCAGCTTGCGTCCATTCTCTTCATTCACAAACTCGAGTTTCGCAAAGGCTAGCTGCTGGTCGGTCTCTAATGTAAACGGTGCCAGCTGAATGGTTTTTGTTTTCGCACCACCGGCAAGCAGAGTCGTCTCTGCAAGCATGCTGTAGCCTTCTTCTGTTGGAATAAAACCTAGAGAATTGACGATATCCATTGCTGCAAATTGAAAGTCAAACAGCTCCTCAGCTTTCCCAGCCAGCTCATAAACAGTAAAATCATTTTCAGTTTTATCCTTTGTCACTACCAAGACTAGCTCGTCCAGCAGCTTGACATCGTAGATAGGCTCTGGGAATACGGTTGCCGTCCCATCTACTACAACCTCTTGCTCCTTCGTCCAGTAGACTAGCCGTTCTTTATTCTTCACAAAGTTATCGATATCCTCGGCGATCGTCTCCTCGCCAGAGGCACTCTTTCGAATCAGAGCACCGTTGCGGTAATAATAAAACTCCTCCTGGTCACTCCATGTATTCTTCGTAGTCGTAAAAATATCGTATGTATGCAGGTGCTCGCACGCTAGCTCCTCGTCACAGCCTAGCACGTATTGATTCTTGAAATCTCTTAAACTGATTGTATAACCGGACTCCTCCTCTACAATCTGTATGTTGGAAAAGCTGCTAGCAGGCGCATCGACTGGGAAGGATCGGCTCCAATTGTTGGAGGGGAGCGATGTTTCTTCTTCTAACGTAAACCAATAGTTTAGGCCCATTAAGCCTAAGGCAATAAGCATTGCGGAAATCCATAGTCTGATTTTCATGATGTTTTATTCCTTTTCAACATATTTTCTATTTCTATTCTACTCTATTATATTCCTATTTTTCTCATTTTTTTAGGGAGAAGAAGACTATTAAAAATTTTAATACTATTGTAACTTTCTAATATCTTTGGTAATATAAGAGTTGTTGTGAAAGTTTCTATCAGGAGGTGTAACAATGAGTACAATTTTAATGACATTATTAATCATCGTCTCACTTGCTTTGATCGTTGTTGTCTTACTACAGTCAGGGAAAAGTGCTGGACTTTCAGGAGCTATCTCCGGTGGAGCTGAGCAACTATTTGGCAAACAGAAAGCTCGAGGTATGGACCTTGTGTTACATAGAGTAACGATCGTTCTTGCAGTATTATTCTTCATTTTGACAATTGCAGTAACGAAAGTCTAATAAGATAAAAGCGTACGCCTGGCCAACATACGATTGGTTAGGCGTTTTCTTTTCTATTTTTTTATACATAAGATAAAATGAAGTGGATATGCTTTTGCTAGTGAACGGAGGCTTTATAGATGAGAATCACCACACCCAAACCATTCTTCTTCCAGGCAGGGAAGCGTGCTGTCCTGCTGCTTCACGGATTTACGGGAAATTCCTCGGATGTACGAATGCTAGGAAGATTTTTAGAGAAAAATGGATATACATCCTTAGCGCCACATTATAAGGGACACGGCGTTCCGCCAGAGGAGCTGCTAGAAACAGGTCCACGTGATTGGTGGAAGGATGTCATGAAAGCATATGACCGTCTCAAGGCAGAGGGCTATGAGGAAATAGCGGTTGCCGGGCTTTCGCTCGGAGGCATTTTTTCCTTGAAATTGGGGTATACAGTACCTGTAAAAGGAATTGTCACAATGTGCTCGCCGATGACGATGAAAACTACCGACCTCATGTTTGAGGGAGTGCTAAAATATGCGAGAGGTTATAAACGATATGAAGGAAAGTCGGAGCAGCAAATAGAAGAAGAAGTAGAGGCAATTCGCAATCGCCCCATGCAAACGCTTGGCGAGCTGCGAGAATTCGTCTACGATGTCCGCGAGCAGGTGGACCATATCTATGCTCCGCTACTAGTGACGCAAGGGAAAAAAGATACAGTGATTGAGATAGATTCTGCCAGCTATATTTATGAAAATGCCGAATCTATCGACAAACACATCAAATGGTATGAGAATTCCGGTCATGTGATCACCCTAGATTCTGAGAAGGAGCAGCTCCACGCTGATATCCTAAACTTTTTAGAATCTCTGGACTGGAATGTGTAAAACAGACCAATTGCGCACACGCTGAAAAAGGAGGGATGTTTTCGATGGAGAACTTAAAAGAAAAATTATTAGAATTAATGAATGAAGAAGAATACAAACCGATGACCACAACGGAAATCGAGGAGCATTTTGACATGACAGATGCTGACGATTTCAAGCAGCTCGTTAAAACACTTGTACAAATGGAGGACGCAGGGCAAATCGTACGCTCTCGCTCCAATCGTTATGGTGTCCCAGCACGCATGAATTTAATCGTCGGGTCATTTATCGGGCATGCAAAGGGCTTTGGCTTCGTTGCTCCAGAAGAGGATGGAATGGACGATATCTTTATTCCACCAACCGAAACAAATGGTGCGATGAATGGCGACAAGGTGCTCATCCGCGTATCGAAGGAATCCTCTGGTGACCGCCGCGAGGGAACGGTTATCAAGATTACCCAAAGAGGAACGACACAGGTAGTAGGGACGTTCCAGGATAATAAAGGCTTCGGCTTCGTTATTCCTGACGATAAGAAGGTGCCAATGGATGTCTTCATTGCAAAGGGCGACACACTTGGAGCAATCGAAGGGCATAAGGTAGTCGTAGAAATCACCGACTGGCCAAATGAAAGACGATCCGCTACAGGAATCGTGAAGCAAATCCTAGGTCATAAGAATGATCCAGGTGTCGACATCCTATCGATTATTTATAAGCATGGTATTACGATTGACTTCCCGCAGGCAGTAATCGACCAAGCGGAGGCAGTGCCAGACCAAATTGCAGAAGAGGATCTTGAAAATCGTCGCGACCTTCGTAATGAAGTAATCGTAACGATTGACGGAGCAGATGCAAAGGACCTGGATGATGCCGTGACAGTAGAGAAGCTTCCAGATGGATCATATAAGCTAGGCGTGCATATCGCCGACGTGAGCCATTATGTGACAGAGGACTCTCCGATTGACCGTGAGGCATATGATAGAGGAACGAGCGTATACTTGGCTGACCGTGTAATCCCGATGATTCCACATCGCCTGTCAAACGGAATATGTTCCTTGAATCCTCAGGTGGACCGTTTGACGCTATCCTGTGAGATGATCATCGACGGCTCAGGTATGGTAACCTCTCATGAGATTTTCCAAAGCGTGATTCGTACAACAGAGCGTATGACATATTCTGATGTATATAAAATCCTTGAGGAAAAAGACGAGGCATTGATCGAGCGCTACAAGGACCTAGTGCCAATGTTCGAAACAATGGCAGAGCTTGCAGAGGTTCTTCGCAATAAACGCGAGCGCCGCGGAGCAATCGACTTCGACTTCCCAGAGGCAAAAATCTCGATCGATGAGGACGGCTGGCCAACTGGCGTATCGATTCGCGAGCGTACAGTAGCTGAGCGTCTAATCGAGGAATTCATGCTAGCTGCCAATGAAACCGTAGCAGAGCATTTCAAATGGATGGATGTACCGTTCATCTATCGTATCCATGAGGATCCAAAGCCAGAAAAGCTACAGCGCTTCTTCGGATTCCTGACGAACTTCGGCTTAGTGGTGAAGGGTACTGGGAACGATATTCATCCAAAGGCACTTCAAGAAATCATCGAAAGTATTGAAGGAATGCCAGAGGAACCGGTAATCTCCACGATGCTGCTTCGCTCCTTACAGCAGGCAAAATATTACGGAGAATGCCTAGGTCACTTCGGACTATCGACCGAGTACTATACACACTTTACCTCTCCAATCCGTCGTTACCCGGATTTAATCGTTCACCGATTAATCCGTACGTATTTAGTAAACGGAGATGTATCTTCCGCTACTGTGAACCATTGGGGTGCAATCATCGACGATATCGCCGAGCATACGTCGAAGCGTGAGCGCCGTGCAGTAGATGCAGAGCGTGACACCGATGCACTGAAAAAAGCACAGTACATGGCCGATAAAATTGGTGAAGAGTTCGAGGGTATCGTAAGCTCTGTCACAAACTTCGGTATGTTCATCGAGCTTCCAAACACGATTGAGGGTCTTGTGCATGTAACGAATATGACAGACGACTACTACCGCTTCGATGACCGTCAAATGATGATGATCGGCGAGCGCTCTGGAAAACAGTTCCGTATCGGAGATGAGGTAACCGTTCGAGTTGCATCTGTTAAGCCAGAAGAGGCTGCCATCGACTTCGAGGTAGTGGGAATGAAGAAATCCTTAGGACGTACTCGCAAGGAAGCTCCGAAGGTCATCCATGCCTCTAAAAAAGGCGGAGGCAGTGATCGCAAGGACAAATCGCAGCCAGGACCGAAAAAGGGACCAAAACAGAAAAAGAAATTCTACGAGTCTGTGGCAAAAAAATCACAGCGCCGTAAGAGACCAAAGAAAAAATAGAGGAGCGTAAACACGCGCTCCTCCTAGCTGTGTGGGGGTGAATCAATTGGCAAAGAAACACGACGACAAGGTGCTTGCCCAAAACAAAAAGGCAGGACATGACTATTTTATCGAGGAAACAATCGAGGCGGGAATCGTCTTACAGGGTACTGAGATCAAATCCATTCGAAACGGCAAGGTGCAGCTAAAGGATTCCTTCGTCCGAATCCGAAACAACGAGGCATGGATCTCCAACATGCACATCAGCCCATACGAGCAAGGGAATCGCTTCAACCACGATCCACTTCGCTCGAGAAAGCTGCTGTTGCACAAAAAGCAGATCAACACATTAATCGGAGAAACAAAGCGCGAGGGCTACACCATCGTCCCTTTAAAGATGTATATCAAAAACGGCTATGCCAAGGTATTAATCGGACTAGGAAAAGGGAAGAAGGACTACGACAAGCGCGACGTCCTGAAGCAGAAGGAAGCAAAACGCGAGATGGAGCGTGCATTTAAGGCGAGAAATCAATAAAAGCAAAGTCTGAGGAATATCCTGTTAATGCTGGAATAAGCTCTGCACTTGAATTTTGACCATTTTTGATGTATGATTAACCATGTAACGAAGCTTACATTATTCCATAAACGGGGACGTTATGGATTCGACAGGGATGATCTAAGCTTGAGTTGCGCGTCAGAGGCTCGGCTCTGTAAAAACGGACCTTATAATAACAGGCAAAACAAACAACAACTTAGCATTCGCAGCGTAAGCTCGGATCTGCTTTATCTATCCATCGCCCATGTGGCTAGGTAGAGCTCACTCTTAGTGGGATACGGCTGTCAGTGCCACTTGAGCTGCCAGCAAGAGATTTCCAAGTTAGCGTACAGGACGCCCGCTTATCGGCATAATGTTACGCGAAACCCAAATAGGTAAGCTACACGCGTAGAAGCTTAAGTGTTAGAGTTTCTGGACGCGGGTTCAAATCCCGCCGTCTCCATACTTAAAATGGCTACAAACGCAGTCATATCAAAGATTTAATGGACTAGGGATATTGAACGGGGGTTGAACTCTTGTTGAATATCCCTTTTCTTATCCCTATGTGAAATTAGCATATTTGAGCATGTTTAAAAACCTTCTAATAAAATTCATTAGGAGGTTTTTTCTATGGCAATAGAAAGCGAAATCACGGTATATCTGCGGGGAATGGGGATGAAGTTGTTCTGAGCTAGTAATAGAGATGAAAAAATGGACTGTACGCACATTAGCATTGCACTTGAAACAGTCTTTAAACAAATGGGTTTGTGGAATTGTAGTAGTAGAGATTGATTTAGACCCATTAGAATCAACGTATATAGCTACCTTAGTTTCTGGGTTATATACTAAATTTCCTATTGTTATTCCTCCTAATTTTACTAAGTTAGGTAGTAGCTATTAATGATTTGGTTTTTGGTTATTTTTCAAAATTGTTCCTTTTTACAATCTTATAAAATGGTATAATAGTATAAAATTGGGTTACTATTTTTTTGTTAAGTAGTTAATTTTTGCAAACGGTAGAATGTACAACCATAGAATGTACAACCATGTAGTAGCTTTTAACGAAGTTGGATGTTTCGTCAAATATTAAAAAGTATTGGTATGACATAGAGGAATATGAAACCTCTTTATCAGAAAATATACTCGATGGAGATTATAGGAATATAAATTTTGAATATAGAATTTCATAACAAAGAGGAGGGAGAGAGTTGAACAAATATACAGTACCATTTTTTTTAATAGGTCTAGGCGTAGCGATGGCAACAGATATAGTACTTATAAAAAATCCATATATAATTGCTTGCTTAAACTTTTGTGCTTTTTTATTTACAATATCTTGCATCAATTTAGGGTCTTTAAAATCCAAGTGGAGAACAGGTATTTCAAAATCTATTACGTTTATTTTGCAAATAATGGCGATAATTTCCTTTTGTCTTATAATTTTAGATGAAAACTCTAAATACTACGATAATGTCTATAATTTTATAATCGGACTTAACCCTAATTCATTATTAATAATAGGGTTATCTGCCACATTAATATCCATTTATGCATCGAAGGATTATAACGAAAATCAACAGAAAAATACTAGTAAACAAATAGAAAAGTTGAAAAAGGAAATAAAAATATTAGAAAAAAGATATGTAGATTTAAAGGCCAATAACGTTTCTTTGAAAGAGCAGAAAAAAAAATTAATTGAGCTGAATGAAGAACTAAATGAAAAATTGCAAGAAGCTATTGATACTCAGAAAAAATAATAGGAAGTGAGGTACTAACATGAAAAAGGAAGCTCAAAAGAGATATGTAGTAAAAATGAATCAAAATACAAAGCAGCACGTTAAAGCATGGAGAATAACAGATTTTATTGAGAAAATTAATAATTCTTATTATAAAAAAGAGCTATTAAAAGAGATAACAGAAAGGCTTAACAATGGTGAACATCCGGAGAACTTTATAATCTTAGATAAGTCTTTTAATATCCATAAAGCTAATAAGCATATTAAAGTATTGAAATTAAATACTGTTAATGGGGTTAAGAAGCTTTATCATTTAGGGAAGCCACATTCTTTATATCCAAATGAGAAAATAATTGTGTTTAATAATGTCTTCAACACATTTTCAACATTATATACATTATTTAATCAATACAAAATTAGATTAGATAAGTCGATTTTAAAAGATACATTTACTGAAATTTTCAATGAAAATGAGAAGCTAATTTTAGAGTTTACGTTATTTAACGAAGAATTAGACCGATCATTAGACCTAATAGAAGATTCTAAAGATAGAGAGAATTTAAGAGTTAAAAAATTTTCCCTTTTAAAGGAGCTAAAAGAAAATATAGAAACAGAAACAAAGGTTGCTAAAGACTTTATTATAATAGATAAAGATATAAAAGACGAAGGTACATTAAAGAAAAAAATGGGTGAGAAAAAATATAAAGAGTTAGTCTCTGTATCACCCAATAAATTTACTAGATACTTAATTACTACTATTAGACCGATTGTTGGTGTATATAACCCAGAAAAAAACCAAATTGAAATTTTAGCTTCAAATTTTATAAAAAAAGATGGTTTTGACGAAAGGCAAATTGATTTAAAAAATGTTTCACATAATAGCCCTTTCTCAGTGACAATTATAGCTGGTATTACGTTTTTATTAGGAGTTTATCAAATGCATTGCAATAAGTATGATGCTCATGTAATAGATGAGTATGAGATTGATACATATAGCACTTTGTTAGAACTGGATTTAGATGAGGATGAAGATGACGATGACGATGAATTAGATACAGAAGAAGCAATTGAAAAAAGTAAAATACGTATTGAAGAGTGGCAACAGACAAAAGAAGAACTTGAAGATTTAATTCAAAAAAATAAAGAAGTAGCAGAAGTAGATGATGATACGAATCGACATAATAGTAATATCCCTATTTCTGTTATAAAAGCTTTACGTAACGCAGACAATAGAGTACAAACTCATTTTGATAGAGCATTTGAATATAATGACTTTAAAGAAGGTACTATTGAGGTGGTAGAGGAAGGTTGCAAAGAAAAAATAGAAGAGCTGGAAGAAGTAATTTAAAACGAGTTTAATAAACTAATAGGTCTTTGCAACATGTTTTTAAATATGTAATACTCCCTAGTAGATAAAATAGTTGAAATGAGTGCAGCTTTAAAGCATGGGAACCCTTGTGGTTCTAAGTTTTGGCATATTGACTCGTGAATTGCAAATAAGTAGACTACACGCATAGAAACAGGCGTAGTGGAGCTTCTGAAAGGGGAGTCAAATTCCGCCGTCTCAGTATATTAAAATATATAATTTCAGTGAACGTCAAAACCCTTGATAAATAAGGATTTTGACGTTTATGTTTTTTAAAGGAATGTCATCTAATAACATTCATTCTTGTTATAATCATAGTTAAATTTTTTTAGCCTCAATTCGTGTAAGAAGTAAATTTCAAAAGTAAAGCATAATCTGAAGCTGGGAGTGTAACCGTAAAGCAGTTTTTAAGACTTATTGCTAAATTTTCCTTTTACATTTTCGCTTCAAAGAGTTGCTAACGGTTTTTCATTCGATAGCTATCTCCATCTATATGCACGACTTCCACCCAATGCAGTAAAAGATTTAAAATAGCGGTTATTATATCTTGGTCTCCGTTAGTGCAGCCTCTAAATAGGCGGGATGGTTTTCTGCCACCTTTAGTAAATAATAGTTGTTCTCGACGATAGCGAGGATAACATTTCCTGGTTTATTCTACATATGTCTTTGCCTTTCTTTCATTTGGAAGCGTGAGCACTTGAATTTTTAACTCCTCTATTTGTTTGGAACGATTACCCCAGTGTCACTTTTGGGGGTGAACACTTCTTCAGGTCTCTTTCCCGTTGTATGATGGACATGTTGGTTACCGGTTCTTTAAAGCCAGTTCCATGCACGTTCGTTTCAATTATTTATATCCTTATAGATTCGGCTACCCGCACCCTTTGACATACTTAACAACATTTTCAATCATGCCTTTGGATTCAGGGGAGGCTTTCCGACAAGGATATACATTGAACTGACGCTCCACCACTTGAATAGAATTGCATTTCTTCAAAATCCATATTTAGGTACTTATAGATAGTAGGACTGACATATTTCATTCCTCTACGATTATTGTGACCTTAAGTTTCCAATTTTTCATCTAAAGAATATGCCAAATATAACATTAGTATCTTCTCCAATTTTCATCACCTCAATGAACTTGAAAATTTTAGTCTAATAGAAGTTAAGGATTCATTGGCGAAAGTGTAAAAGATTTTTTGGAAAAAAGTGTTGATTTTATTTTAGCGGTTACAAGGGTGAACCGTTTATAAGCATGAAAAGTATTTTAATTCTTTAGAATGATTGAGATAAATATGGTAATATTGAATAGAAGAATTCTAATAAATTACATAAAAACAATCAAATGGCCCAATAAATAAGATAATCCTTATGTTCTATAAATGAGAAGAGAATAAAATAGTGGTCTTTCTGATTATTGTTAGATGAGGAGAGGTATGCGTGCTAGTAATTGAGTTACAAGGAATCGTTAATAATCCAAGGGTCAATTTTAAAAAAAGAGAGATAACAAGTACTGTCCTAGAAAAATATTTCAACAATTCTTCCTTTCTTGCAGTCAATCCGCAATTTACTACTCAACAATATAATACACAGTTAAAAAAGTCTTGGAATAAATTGAACGAGAAATTAAGATCTCTGTATGAAATTAAGTGTCTTGTAGCATTTGATAAAAAGGAAAACTTTGAGTATTTCATTTTTAAAGATTCTTTGGATGGACTTATAGGGAATGAGTCTAAGACACTCAATATATTAATAATTACCCCAAACAAAGATGTTAGTAGAACTTTAACAGCTGCACAAAAGATAATTAAAGCTAAACTGAGGAAGGAATTATCGTTTACTTTTCTAACATCCTCAAAATGTAAAATATATGCATATGATCATTTAAAAAAGGATATTCATGGTGATAATTATGTAATAGAAACCGATATAGAAAAAAATGCTTTTATGACTAAGCCAGAATTTATCAAATTTAGTATTACAGCATTTTTACTAATAGTAAGCACATTTTTTCTTATAATGCAGTGGAATGAAATATCACAACTGGGTTCTAAAGTTCACGATAGGAATGCTGCGTTACTCCTTAATATTCCTATGATAACAAATTTGGTTGCTGGTGCAGGTTTAGTAATCATAATTGATTTTATATATTTTATTATTAAGTCATTTACCGATAAAAACACAATCAATATCCAGAATATTCAAGGCGTAATAGAAAGTTTTGACCAGTCGATGCGAATGCAAAAGGCAACACAAGCTGTAGAAGAAATGGAAACTGAACTTGATGTTGAGGAATAGAGGCGAGAGAGTATGATTGTTCCTTTAATAAAGGTAACTCAGAAAAAAGAGCATATATATTTATCTAAGATGAAAGTTAAAGATCTAAAAAAATATGTAGTTTTAAATTTTAGATATCCTTACCTTGAGAGTCTTAGTAGTATTGAACAAGAAAAATTTAATGATTACCTAAAAAGTTTAGGTAAAAAAGGATTAAATGTTACTTTTAGTAATTATAGTATTCAAAGAAAATTGCAATTAAGTAAATTAAAGTCAATTGCAGAATATGTAAAACAAAGCAATAATTTTATACCCAATGCGATAATACTAGGTTGTTTTAACAAGTTAATCGAAGAAGGAATACAAGAATACGATTATGAAAGTGTCTTAGAACAGATTGGCAATTTGGGGATGTATAGCATAGAACTTGATGATAATTATGAAATGACAGCAATTGATGGTCAACATAGACTTGCAGGATTATTTTCTAGTAATGACCCAGAAATTGATATGATGGAGCTACCTGTTGTTCTCTTATTTGGTGTATCTCTTTCCACTTCAGCAAAGATATTTATTGATATTAATTCCAATCAAAAATCAGTAGACAAATCTTTAATTTATGATTTAATGCCAGTATTGGATTCGGATAATGAAGGTATAAAGTTAAAAGATAGGGAAATCGAGAATATACAGAGATGCCATAAGATATGCATAACATTTTATAATAATGAAAAGTCCCCTTTCTATAAGCAAATTCGCATGCTTGGCACAGGTAAAGGTGCCATTTCGCAAGCATTTTTAGTAGAGGAGATTTACCCATTAATTCATCATGGAGTTCTTTCAAAATTAGATACGCAGCAACAATTCAACACCTTATTCAATTACTTCAAGTCAATACAAGAGATTTTTCCCGATGATTGGCCGGTCTCTAAGGATAAACCTGAACCTGAAGAGTATGCAAGCTTTATTTTAAATGAAAAAAAATCTCAATTACCTAAAACACTAGGGGTAGGGGCCTTATTAAATGCTTTTCCATTTATTTACAAGAAAATTAGTGAAAAGCTTGACTCTTCTTCTTTTGAAAGTAACAAGGATTATAATAAAGCTCAAAAAAATCTCTTTAAAGAATATATAGGTCAACTAAAGGGTCAAATAGCTTGGTCAAAAGCTGAGTATGATGAAGAAAAAAAGAAGGGTAACGAATTAATATATGTTAGTGGTACTAATAGATCAGCAATCAATAAATTAGCGTTGGAAATTAAGGGGTTATTAAACTATTAAAAGGTTCTTCACCATAAGTCAGGGATGACATAATTATTTCCCAGTTTCCAATCATAAGTGAAGGAATAGATACCCTCATTTCGATAGCCATACTCACGTCTTTTAAAGAGTTTAAACTTATCATTTGTCCTTTTAGAGAGGCGATTGTTCGACATAATGAGGGGCGATCTGACGACGAGCAGAACTTTGAAAGAATCCAAAGAAAGGGATGTTCAGGCAGTTATTCTGACAACGTGACTCGGACACTAGAATTCCAAAGTCAAGAAAACAGATACTATCCTCCTTTGAAGCGGCTATTTATAGCTGAAATGAAAAAAACAGTAAACAGAAAAATCTAGCTGAAATAAGGAATGAATTGCTCTAATTCCAACTGATTATTAAATCGTAGGTTTGTCTATAGAGCCTTTAGGCGAATAAGAAAGTGTTCTTTTGAAACTAAATTGTATAAATGTAACTTAAACGCTTAACTTGTTTAAGTTAGATTACTATAAGTGGGTGTAATTATTCGTGAGCTTGTATAAGGGGGAAAATGAAATAATTATTATGTGCCACTTTAAAAATTAAAGTAGGATATATGACAAAATAACTGAGTGGGAAAGACTAAATTTCTATCCTAGTACTATTGTTTTTTTTGTATTTCTCCGATTCTTTTCCTTTGATAGTCTTGCTAAAAAAAATAACTAATTATGTATATTATTTTTGCCGTGATATTCAAAAATACTTATATCGAATTGGGTCACTATTGATTTATTACCAGCTTGTAGTGGATTTTTTTGTGATATACTTTTTTAGGTGATATTTATTAATAAATTATCTTGAGAAACTAGTAAATATATACTTGCTATCAGCGTTATATGGACTTCTTACTATGAAACTGAGATTAAAAAAGAGTCCTAAATTCAGTGGGGATAGACCGATGGAACAGAGAGATTTTGGATTTAAAATATTCGAATTGTATCGACAAAATGTTAAAAGTAATATCTCATCTCTCTTATATTAAAAGAATTCTAATGATTTCCTGTGGTAAGGTAAATAATTTGTTGAAGATCTTTTGAAGATAAAACTACTAAAAGTATTAATTTACTGTTTATAGATTTCACTTGACACAACTATATTTTGCTAGATAAAAGGAGAAAAGAAGGAGCAGTCAAATATAGAAAGAAACGAAAGTAGTAACTTACTTAAGCATTTTAATTAAGAAGCTCTCACAAAGCATAAAGAATTATTGTGTATAGAAAAGTTGAAGGAGAATTAAATAATGGTTAAGAAGAAAGCTGATAAGAAAGAACAGACGCTTGAAAATATATTATTCAACTGTCGCAATGCCCTACGTGGTGCGGGTAGTACCGAGAAAAACCGTGATGCTGTTATCGGTTTGGTATTTATTAAGTTTGCAAGTGATAAATTCGAAAAACGAAGAGAAGAAATCAAAGAACAATATGGCGATGTGCCAGTTTTTTTGGATAAGAAGTCTTTCTACTTGGCTGAAAATGTATTTTATTTAGAACCACATACTCGGTGGTCATATCTTGTCAAAGAAGCGAGTTCAAATGATATTGCAGTCAAGATTGACACTGCTATGGCTGACATTGAAAAAGGTAATCCATCACTAGAAGGTGCATTATTATCAAACTTCTATACGAATTTGGGTGCTGATATTAGAACGCTGAAAAATTTAATCGATGAGATTAATAAAATAGACCCGAAAAAGTTCCATGAAGATGATTTAATAGGGCGTGTGTATGAGTATTTCTTACAAAGTTATGCTGTTTCAAGCTCAAAAGAAGACGGGGAGTTTTACACACCACCTTCAGCAGTTAAGCTGATTGCTGAGATGATTGAGCCTTATAGCGGGCGTGTGTATGACCCGGCATGTGGATCAGGGGGGATGTTTGTTCAATCTTTAAAGTTTGTTGAACTCCATCACGGTAACAAGCGAAATATATCAATCATTGGTCAAGAAAAAAATCCCGATACACGCCGTTTAGCTAAGATGAACCTTGCAATTCGTGGTATATCTTATGATTTGGGATCAAAACCTTACGGTGAAAGCTCTACTTTTACAGACGATCAGCACAAGGACATGAAAGTAGATTACATTATGGCAAATCCGCCATTCAACTTGAAAGATTGGCGCGGGGATAACGAACTTTTGACTGATGCTCGCTGGTCAGGTTATGAAGTACCATCAAAATCTAATGCAAACTATGCTTGGATATTGCATATGTTATCTAAACTTGATGTGACGAATGGAGTCGCTGGTTTCTTGCTTGCTAATGGAGCATTAAATGCAGATGGTGTGGAATATGAAATTCGTAAAAAATTGCTTGAAAATGACAAAATTGAAGCAATTATTGTATTACCTCGTGATATGTTTTACACGACCGACATCTCTGTTACGCTTTGGATTATGAATAACAACAAGAAATCGTCTGAGAAGAACGGACGTAAACTTCGTGACCGTCAAAACGAAGTGCTTTTCTGTGATTTACGCCGTTGGGATGACCAAGTGGTACAATATGTGGTTGAAAAGGGTAAAAAGAAGAAAAAGACAGTTTTGACAGATAAACAAATAGATAAGGTAAAGGAAATCTATCAATCGTGGCAAACAGGTAATGATTATGAAGATGTGCCAGAACTTTGTAAATCAGCAACACTTGAAGAAATACAAAAAGCAAACTACTCACTTGCGCCAAGTAAGTATGTTGAATTTATCGACCATGACTTAGAAATTGACTATGATAAAGAAATGGCTCGTATCCAAGCAGAAATGAAAGATATCTTGAAAGCGGAAAAAGCTTCACAAACTAGTCTTGAAGAAGCGTTCAGGGAGATTGGCTATGAAATATAAATTGGGAGAGTTAATTACTCAATCAGATGACCGAAATAGTGATAACAAGTATACTCTTGATAATGTTAAAGGTATTTCCATTCAAAAAGTATTTATTGAAACTAAAGCTAAAATGGATGGTGTTTCACTAACTCCATATAAGTTAGTGAAGCCAGATTATTTTGCATACGTAACGGTTACCTCAAGAAATGGTGAAAAAATAACATTAGCATATAATGATACTGAAGAAACCTATATTGTTTCTTCTTCTTATATTGTATTTAACGTTTCAAATTCTGAAGTACTGAATTCGGAATACTTGTTTATGTACTTCAATCGCCCAGAGTTTGATAGATTTTCTCGTTATAACTCATGGGGCTCTGCACGTGAAACTTTTTCTTGGGAAGCTATGTGTGATATTGAAATTGACTTACCACCACTTGAAATTCAAGAAAAATATGTGGCAGTCTACAAATCTATGCTCGCCAATCAGCAAGTCTATGAAAAGGGACTTGAAGATTTGAAATTGGTATGTGATGCTGCGATGGATAAATTTAAGAAAACTCAACCTTATGTCGCTGTTGGAACTCTACTTAATGAAATAGATGAAAGTAACTCTGATAAGCAAATTACAGATGTACAAGGAATAAATATCAATAAAGAGTTCATGCCTTCAAAATCATCTTCTTCTGACTTATCCAAGTATAAAGTTGTTAAACGCGGAAGATTTGCATATAGTGCTATGCAGACTGGACGGGATGAAACGATTCGTATTGCTTTATATAACAAAGAACAACCTGCAGTTGTTTCTCCAGCATATTCAGTACTTACTGCTAAAAACGAAGTGCTACCTGAATATTTGATGATGTGGTTCAGTAGGGGGGAAAGCGACAGATATGGTTGGTTTATAAGTGATAGTAGTGTTCGCGCAAGTTTAGATTTGCCAAGATTTTACGAGATTGAGATTCCCTTACCTAGCTTAGAGCTTCAAAAATCAATCGTTGAAATCTACAACGCCTATAGTATGCGTAAAGAAATTAACGAAAAACTAAAACAACAAATTAAAGATATCTGTCCAATTCTAATCAATGGGGCTAACAAGGAGGCGAAAGAGTATGTCAAAGTTTGATGAAGCCCAGCTTGAAAATGCTATTATTGAGCTATTTGAAAAAAATGGCTATGTGCATGTGAGCGGAAATACAATTCATCGAAAATATGATGAAGTAATTTTAGAAGATGATCTTAATTCTTTCTTGAGATCAAAATATCCTGATTTAACTCAAAAAGAACTTGAAATTATTGCGAATAAACTCAAGTTTGTACCAACTACTCCGTTATATATAGGAAACCGGCAAGCTTTCTTTTTGGTGAATGAAGGATTTGACTTTGTGCGTGATGATGCAAATAAACAGCCTATTCATATTGATTTTCTCGATTTTGAAACCCCTCAAAATAATATTTTCAAGGTAGTTAATCAACTTACAGTTGTGGGAAATAGTGAACGACGTCCTGACATGCTGATTTTCGTGAATGGTATTCCAGTTGCTATTTTTGAGTTTAAGACGGCAATTAAGGATGACACAACCATCTACGATGCTTGGAAGCAAATCCATATTCGTTATAATCGAGAGATTCCTCTCTTAACTAAATATTGTTTCTTATCCGTGTTATCAGACGGAGCCAATACGAAAATGGGATCAATTTTCACTCCTTACGAATATTACTATTCTTGGAACAAAGCGAACGATAAAGAAAAAGTTTCGAATGGTATTTCAGCACTGCTTACGTTGATTAATGGTGCTTTTGCTAAAGATAGATTAATTGCAATTTTACAAGACTTTATCTACTATCCAGACTCTGATAAGAAAGAAAAAGCGATTGTCACACGCTATCCACAGTTCTTTGCTGCAAATAAAATGTTGGAAAACATCAAAGCACACTTGAAACCTAATGGTGACGGTAAAGGTGGAACGTACTTTGGTGCCACGGGTTCTGGGAAGACCAACACTATGCTCTTCTTATCAAGACTATTAGCAACGCATCATAGAGATACATTTAACTCACCTACAATAATTATTTTGGTTGACCGTGAAGACTTGAATAATCAGACAAGTGAACTATTTGAAGGGTCAAAACGCTATCTCAAGGATAAAAAAGTCAAATCAATTGGTAGTCGAGCGGAACTCAAAGAAGAACTTCTAACAAATGAAAGTGGTGGCGTTTATATCACAACTATTCAGAAGTTCGAAGAAGAAACAGGCTTACTTTCAGAACGTAATAACATCATTTGTATTTCTGACGAAGCGCATCGCACACAAACTAACACAGGATCTAAACTCAAATATACAGATAAAGGTGTTGAAACATCTTACGGCTTTGCTAAGTACTTGCGTGATAGTTTTCCTAATGCCACATATGCAGGATTTACTGGTACTCCGATCGATGAAACCATTCATGTATTTGGTGACATTGTCGATAGCTATACAATGAAAGAATCGACAGATGATGGGATTACAGTTCGTATATCATACGAACCACGCCTAGCACGCGTGATTACATCTGAAGCTCAAACTGCTGAAATTGATGATTATTATAGAAAAGTTGAGAATGAAGGTTCAAATCCAGAGCAAGTTGAAGCAAGCAAACGAGCAATGTCGAAGATGACCCAAATTTTAAGTCATCCTGATCGTATCAAGAAAGTTGCTAGTGATATTGCTATACACTATGAGAAAGTTGTCAGTGAAAAACCAGAAATTGTACAGAAAGCCATGATTGTTTGCTCAAATCGAGAGCATGCTTATAAGATTTATAACGAATTACAAAATATTCGACCAGAGTGGTTTGTACCTAAAAAGACAGAACGAGAAGATTTGAGCGGAGAAGAAATTGAAAAGCTAAAGGAATTATCTAAAGTTAATATTGTTGCAACTCGAGGC
>CAKQHO010000066.1 GCA_934234185.1 uncultured Psychrobacillus sp.
ATATAATGCTGGTAAAGAAGCAGGTCTAAATTTAAAAGTTGGAAATATCTTTACAGCAGATCTTTTCTATAATGACAATGCGCAAAATGAAAAACTTGCAAGCTACGGTGTACTAGCAGTTGAAATGGAATCTGCTGCATTATATACTCTTGCAGCGAAATTTGGTCGTCAAGCATTATCTGTGCTTACAGTAAGTGACCATATTATCACTGGAGAAGTAACAACAGCAGAAGAAAGACAAACTACTTTCAACGATATGATTATTGTTGCTTTAGAGGCAGCAATTCAAGAATAATCGTTCGTCGGTTAGCATCTGAGATAGACTGTCACCTGCTGACAGTCTATTTTTAAAACAAGCTTGAAAATGAAAAGGGTGAAAGTTTTGGATGAGCAAAAGCAACAGAGTGAAGAAGTAGTATCTACAAACAACAAGCCAGCTTCAAGACATATTAAGATGAAGCCTTTTGTATTTCTACTGATGATTTTTGCCCTTATTGTGGTAACAGCTGGGGTAACGATGATTGCACTTACTTGGGGAGAAGAAAAGGTCGTAGAAGTAGTTCCTCAAAAAACCGATGAAAGAATGGAATTTAGTAAACTATATTTGGCTTACGATAAACTAAAAAATGAATACTATGAAGATATTGATGATGAAACAGTTATCAATGGTGCCATAAACGGTATGATCGATGCGTTAGGGGATCCATACTCTGACTATATGAATCAAGAAGAAGCATCTTCATTTAATGATAGTATTTCTTCCAGTTTTCAAGGTATTGGTGCTGAGATTCAAGCGTTAGATGGAGTAATAACTATAGTATCTCCAATAAAAAACTCTCCAGCAGAAAAAGCTGGACTGCTTCCTAATGACAAAATTCTGGCTGTCGATGGAAAGGATATACAAGGGTTTAGTGCCTCCGAAGCAGTTCTTTTAATTAGAGGACCAAAAGGAACAGAGGTTACATTAACGGTTAAACGTGGAGATAATACAACGATGGAAGTTCCGATTGTCCGTGATGATATTCCCATTGAAACTGTCTATGCAGAAATGTTAGAGGATGACATTGCACATATTATCATTTCCAGCTTCTCTACTAATACGTATGAAGAGCTATTGGTTGCGATAGATGAGATGGAAGCAAAAGGCATGAAGGGTCTTATTGTCGATGTACGTCAAAATCCTGGTGGTCTATTAGGAGAAGCTATTGATATTTCTACCTTATTCCTGGACGAAGGGGAAACAATTCTTCAAATAGAGGATAAGGGAACAACAGAAGAAACTACAGCTTCTGGTGGTAAACGAATTAATATCCCAATGGCTCTTGTTATAGATGAAGGTAGTGCATCTGCCTCTGAAATTCTTGCTGGAGCGCTTAGTGAATCTGCTAATATACCATTAGTTGGTGTAAATTCATTTGGGAAGGGCACTGTTCAATCTGTAAATGATTTGCCAGATGGCTCTAACATTAAACTGACGACTGCTAAATGGTTAACACCTAAAGGTAATTGGATTCATGAAAAAGGGATAGCTCCTGATTTTGAGGTAAAATATCCTTCTTATGCTATGCTTTCTCCATTGGATCCTTCCTATGTGCTCCGTTTAAATACAGATTCAGAAGCAGTTACTGCTGCTAAAGAAATGTTGAAAGCAGTTGGCTATGAAGTAGGGGAAGACACTACTGTATTTGATGAGAAAATGCAAAATGCTGTTAAAAAATTCCAAGCGGATAATGGGTTAGAGGTTACTGGAGAATTAACGGGAGATACAACAAATCTGTTAATGAATATGCTTCGTGAAAAAATCCTAAATGAAGATCCACAATTGGATAAAGCACATGAGGTTGTAAAAGATTTATTGAAATAGTTATTGGAAGGGGGTGCCGAAAAAGTGAAAACTTTCTTGGCACCCCCTTTACCTCTTCCTTTAAATAGTGTGTCTGTAGTATGGTAGGCTTTTAAATAAATAGAAAGTAAGGTGTCACAGATGATTGATGTATATTTGTTAAGTGGGTTTTTGGGAAGTGGAAAAACCTCGCTTCTTTCGACTTTGATTGAGCAGTTCAAAGCAAAAGGGTTGAAGCCAGCAGTTATTATGAACGAACTTGGTAAACTTGCGTTTGATAGCAGAGCTGTTGGAGAGGATATTCCATTACGAGAAATGCTAGAGGGCTGTATTTGCTGCACGGGGTCAGAAAAGATGGAGGCTCAGCTTCAAACACTGTTAGCTGGTGAGAAATTTGACGTTCTCTTAATTGAGACTACAGGAGCTGCACACCCAGTGGAAGCAATGGATGCTGTATTAAGTCCAGTTTTTGTTAGTAAGTTACATATGAAAGGAATCATCACAGTAGCAGACTGTAAAAGATGGCTTGAAAAGGACGGAATGAATCCTCAAACAAGAGTCCTCTTTTTAGAGCAAATTCGTCATGCACATCTTTTGCTTGCAAATAAGATAGATTTATTAACTGACTCAGAGGCCGCTAATGTTACTATGCAGCTACAAGCACTGAATTCGAATGCCCCAATTATTCAAACAACTAACAGTAGAGTTCCGCTTTCTATGGTAGAAAAGATGGAAGCAACCTATAGAGAGGCAGAGGTGAAGCAATCAGCCATAGGGAAACAGCTAACCTTATCTTCTAGACTTCATATTTTTAATGAGCCAGTCGTTCGAGAGGAATTTGAGTTATGGGTGAAAAGCTTACCTGATTCAATTTATAGAATAAAGGGGTATGTTCCACTTAAGGGCTTTAAGAATCCTTTTTTATTCCAATATGCATATGGTATGGTGCAATGGCTTCCTGAATATGTGAAGATGGAACCGCAAATCGTAATTATTGGTGATCAGGTAGACAAAATCGAGGTGTTAGGATGACTGATGTAGTTTCTGCCCTAAAAATTCTTTATAAGGACAGAAAAGCTTTGGAGCAAGTTCAAAGTAAAGAACAGATACGTGAAATACTTCGAGCTGAATTATTGGAGGAATATACACATCCACGAGCACGACTTCCTCTAGATAGGAAGTATCAGTTGATAAAATCCAAAATAGAAAACAGTGTCCTATCTATTACCGATCAAACTGAGTTACTATTTTACCTAAATGATGAATATGAAAAATTGTCAATGGAATTAGATATCTAATTTCTTTATTCATTGGATGATATAGCCAAAAACGTAAAACTAGAATGCCTAATCTGAAAGAGTTTAATAGATTAAGTGGATTATATGGAAATTTATAGTTGTTTTTTACTCTCGATTTTGTGTTTAAATGAGGAGGCACAAAAGAAGGAGGAAAATGAAAATGAAGAAAACACATATGATTTTAGCTGGAGTACTTGCAGGTGGATTAGTTCTATCAACAACATCAGCTGAGGCATCGGCGTCAACTGGCAATTCAAATTCTACTTCTGAGGCAGAAACAACCCTTAACTGGAAGTCTCTTAAGAATGAATCCAATAATAAAGATTGGGTAAATCTAGATAAATATATTTACAACATCTCTCTTAGTCTATCGAATGAGGAAGATGCTGAATTAATAGAATTAGCAAAAGCAAAAGCGTTGGAGCTAACTAAAAACACTGCTAAGCAAGACAAAACAGTAGAACCAGCTAAAAACACTGCTAAGCAAAATAAAGCAGCAGAGCCAGCTAAAAACACTGATAAGCAAGACAAATCAGCAGAGCCAGCTAAAAATGCGGCTAAGCAAAATATAACAGCAGAGCCGGCTAAAAATACGGCTAAGCAAAACAAATCAGCAGAACAAGCTAAAAACACAGCTAAGCAAGAGAACGCTGTAGAACAACCTAAGAAACAAACAACTCAAGCTACTGACAGTAAACCTGTTACACAAGAACCTAAAAAAGAAACAAACCAAGCAACTACTCAATCAAATACAAGCAACAATCCATCTACAGCAACTAAAGCACCTAGCACAACAAATAATAGTGCACAGGCATCAGTATCATCAGAAATTCAACAGGTTGTAGACTTAACAAACAAAGAAAGAGCAAAACAAGGTTTAGCAGCTCTACAAATTGATACAAATCTAACAAAATCGGCACAAGCAAAATCAAAGGATATGAAAGATAATAACTACTTCTCTCATACAAGCCCAACTTATGGTTCACCTTTTGATCAGATGAAATCTTTTGGAGTAACTTATAAAACTGCTGGAGAAAACATCGCAATGGGTCAAAGAACTCCTGCAGAAGTAGTAGAAGCATGGATGAACTCAGAAGGTCATAGAGCAAATATCATGAATGCTAACTTCACTCATATTGGAGTGGGTCTTTCAGATAGTGGCTTCTACTGGACTCAGCAATTCATTGGAAAATAATCATAAGCAATAGTTTAATAGGCTGCAGAAGCTTCGAGAAATCGATACTTCTGCAGCTTTTTTTAGAAGAGAAATATAAGAAAATTGCTAGGAGTAGGGGTGAGTAGTCCTATTTTAAAATCAAGCCATTTTTCTTTTGTAATAAAATTAATCGTACTCCTAAAGTAATCGCTCCTAATGTTAAACCAACAATCAGTCCAATCCAGTAGCCAAAAGGCCCTAAAGAGGTGAAGGTCCCTAATAAGTAACCAGTTGGAAGACCGATAACCCAGTAGGAGATAATCGCCATGATAAATGTAACATTCACATCCTTATAGCCTCTAAGTGCTCCTTGAACAGGTGCTTGAATAGCATCTGAGAGCTGGAACAAAGCAGCAAAATAAAAGAATTGAATGGTTAAAGAGATAACTTGAGCATCATCCGTGTAGATGGAAGAAATTTGCTCTCTAAAGAGGATGAGAATAGATGCTGAGATAAAACTAAAGGCAACAGCAGCTCCTACACTTAGCCAACTGTAAATTTTAGCGTCTCTAAGATTATTTGCTCCAACCTCATGTCCAACAAGAATAGTAGCACCCATGGCAATACTTAAAGGAATCATATATAACAAGGAAGTGAAATTCATTGCGATTTGATGAGCTGAAATAACTTCAGTAGAGTACACACTCATTAATAACGTAACCGCAGAGAAGATGGTCGTTTCTGCAAATAAAGATAGACCAATCGGAATACCTATTTTAGTTAAGTCTCTCCACTTCTGAAAAGATATCCTCGGCCAATTTTTAAATAGCTCTAAATTTTGAAATTCTCTTATTCTAAAAAAGAGGAAAATAGTAATCAAAAGAACGAGCCAATAGGTAAGAGCAGATGCCAATCCTGCTCCGACCCCTCCTAATGCTGGGAGGCCAAGCTTTCCATATATCAAAATATAATTTAATGCGATGTTAATCGGTACAGATAGCAAGGTGATAATCATTGATACCCTTGTTTTTGCATACGCATCGATTACAGAACGAAGTACACTATATAGAAATAACGGAACAAGACCTATTGCTATCATATATAAATATTTCTTTGCAACCAAGCGTACACTATCTTCAAGTGGTATGTATTCGAGTATAGGACCAATGAATAAATAAATACCTATAAAAATAACAAAAGCTAGTAAAAGTGCTATATAAAACGCTTGTTGTACATAAGCGCTAATATCTTCCTTCTTTTTTGCCCCGATTAATTGTGCTACAATTGGCGTTATACCAAGTAGTATTCCGGTTAGACCGGTATAAACTGGTACCCAAATAGAGGAGCCGATAGAGACACCTGCTAAATGATCAATGGCATATTTACTGGTCATTAATATATCAAAAAAGGTCATTAAGTAGAGAGCTACCTGTGTAACTAATATCGGTAATACGATTTTAGACATATATAAGGATTTAGCCCCGAGTGTCATAGTTTTTTGCATTTTGCATACATCCTTTAAGTTTTAGAAAGTTAGGAGATTCTGAATGAATAATAACACAATTGTTTTAACAGGTGGAGGAACAGCAGGCCACGTATCACTTAATGAAGCAATCATTCCTGAACTGATTGCTAAAGGATATGAGGTCCATTATATAGGTTCACCTGATGGAATTGAAAAGACCATCATACAAGATAATTTTCCAACTATACCATATCACTCAATCTCAAATGGTAAGCTAAGAAGATATTTTTCTGTAAAAAATATATCTGATCCCTTTAAAGTCTTAAAAGGTACGTTACAATCATTACGTATCTTAAGAAAAGTAAAACCGTCCTTAGTATTTTCTAAAGGAGGTTTCGTATCTGTCCCAGTAGTAATGGCGGCCAAGCTGTCGAACATCCCAGTTGTAATACATGAATCTGATCTTACCCCTGGGTTAGCTAATAAAATTGCTGGAACCTTTGCTGAGCATATCTTTACTGTTTTTGAAGAAACTACGAAATATTTGCCGAAGGACAAGGCAACCTCTATTGGCGCCATCTTAAGACCTGACCTTTTTCAAGGGGAGGAAAAATTAGGATTTTCATTAACCGGTTTTAACCCGCTTAGAGAGACAATCATTGTAATGGGTGGAAGTCAGGGCTCTAAAAAGATAAATGATGCGATAAAGGATAATATTGATGAGCTAACAAAAAGATATCAAATTATTCATTTATGCGGTAAAGGTAACTTAGATGAAACATTAATAGGTAAACCTAATTATATTGCATTTGAGTATGTAACAAAGGAGCTTCCTCATCTATTAAAGATTTCAAACTATGTTATTAGCAGGGCGGGATCCAATTCTATTTTTGAATTTTTAGAGCTTAAAAAACCAATGTTGCTCATTCCTTTATCTGTTCAAGCAAGCAGGGGAGACCAAGTGCTAAATGCTAACTACTTTAGTAAAAAAGGATATGCAGTTGTATTAGAGGAAGAAGAATTAAATTCGATGTCATTCATTGAAGCATTACATAGCTTGACTAGTAATAAAGAAAAAATCATAGATGCGCAATTTACTGCCTCTCCTTCTAAAACACCAGAGCAATTTACCGATTTTCTGTTAACTTATAAGAACTAACAAACTCCCGCCAGAAATGGCGGGAGTTTTTTAAGATATATATTAGGTCTATACACTCTATGTTTTTAGCCTCTAGCTTGCCCCTTAAAGACAACTGGATAAGCTCTTACTCTTTTACATTGCTTGTTCTTCTTCTACATTTTGCTGAAGCATAGTTAAATAGAAGAGGTCCTTTGGTATATAATATAGGTCAAATTGCTCGGACAACTTGTTGATCTCTTGGTAAATCAATGGGTGAGAATCATTTGCTTTTAAAGCATATCGAAGTTTTTCAGTTGCCTTTTTACTTTTAATATTATTTTTTCTAATGCGAAGAAAGACAGTATGGATATTTAGTTCAAAGAACAGCTCCTCTAGAAATTGTTCTTTTGCCTTTTTATTATACCCAAGACCTTGGTATGCTGTGCCAATCCATGTGCCTAAAAAGCCTGCCCCATCTTGAATATCGAAAAGATTAATTGTACCAATTGGCTGCTCAAAATCACTAGTTATAGTGCGAGACACCACTTTACCAGCAAATTCTTCTTCTATAATTTGTTTTGTTTGAAACCAGTACTCATCTGCAGAATATGCCTTATGACGCACAAAAGGTAATATTGTAGGGTCTGACATTAGCTCATAAAGAGCAGTACACTCATGTAAATCTCTTTTTTTCAACACAAAAAAACGCCTCCTTCCAGTACCTTTCTGAGATTGAATCTCATGAAGGTCCCCCTGAAATTTTTCATTAAGAATTGCATAAAAAATTTCGGGGTAGGAATCGAACCTACTAGAACCAGTTAAACTGGTGGCGCACCATTTGCCTTCCCACGACAAAGTTTCCTCTGTCTTATAAAATTATTTGCATAAAATAATATACTTTGTTTTTTTCATTTTGCATAGTAAAAAATATCATACTTTTTACGGTTTTTTTTTAATATACTTGTATCTTTCACAAATTATACATATGATGGATTTGACACCTGAAACTGATCATACTAGTCAGATATTCGGCGAGAAACTTTGAAAGAATTTCTCTAATATTTCTTGCACAAAATCTTTATTTCAGTAATAGATTAAAATTTATTTTAAAATTATATTAGAAAGAATTATAAAGGAGCTTTTTTAAAAAAACAATCTCTTTTTTCCGTATTTGTTAAAAATAGTTTTCTCTATGCTATTTGTTATAACGGAGTTTCCTTGCGAAATACTTCGAGAATGACCTTACATACATTATATTAATACCGTTCAAGCGTTAGTTGAACGGTTTTTTTAAAAGGAAGTGTAGTTGTGAAACAGCATATCTTAGTTATTGAGGATGAAGTGAATATTGCCAAGTTTATCGAATGGGAGCTGGCGCACGAAGGGTTTAACGTAACCGTAGTCCACGATGGGAGAAAAGGGGCTGAGTTAGCTCTATCACAAGAGTTTGACTTACTGCTAGTAGATGTCATGCTTCCAAATTTAAATGGCATGGAAATCTGTAGAAGAGTAAGGAAACAAAAAAAAACACCTATTATTTTAATTACTGCAAGAGACGCCATAATCGACCGTGTATCAGGTCTTGAAGCTGGAGCAGATGATTATGTAGTAAAGCCGTTTGCGATAGAGGAATTGTTAGCAAGAATCCGAGCTGTTTTAAGGAGAGTAGAATCTACTCCTAATAGATTAGATATCCTTCAAGTAAATGATTTATATGTTAATAAGGATGCACACCAAGTTATGTTTCAAGGCAAAGAAATTGAACTTACTAAAACGGAATATGATTTATTAGTTTTCTTTATGTCTAACTTCAACAGAGTATTAACAAGAGACTTAATATTAGAAAATGTATGGGGTTATGCTACGGAAGTGGAGACCAACGTCGTAGATGTCTATATCCGTCACTTAAGAAAGAAACTGCCATCGGAGGTGGCCGGATTGATTGAAACGGTTAGGGGAGTCGGGTATGTGATGCGCTCATGAATAATTGGACGCTACAAAAGAAATGGACTTTTTCATCTGCTATTTCTATTTTTCTAAGCTTTTTAGTCATGTGTATTATTTTATATTTTTCCTTGCAAAGCTGGCTGTTAAACTCAGAAATGCAAACTGCCCAAAACACTTTAACCGAGGTTGTTGATTTTTTTGAATCAAGAGGACCTGTTATATCTATTCAGGACATTCAACGAAACAAAATACTCTTAAA
Source organism: uncultured Psychrobacillus sp. (assembly GCA_934234185.1). Lineage (GTDB taxonomy): Bacteria > Bacillota > Bacilli > Bacillales_A > Planococcaceae > Psychrobacillus. The sequence continues at coordinate 9,089 of CAKQHO010000066.1, forward strand.
TCAATTATTAAATCAAGAACAATCCGTCCGTATTTTAAACTCAGATGGAATAGAAATTTTAAGAATCAATGATGCAAGTCCATTTCTAGGTTTTGATGGTCCCCATGATTTCATAAGAGGCAAGGTAGGTGGACAAGCCTTCTATTCAAAAACAGCACAGATTGATTTCGGCTTGTTCAATGGGCATGTAGAAATTTCTCATAGCTTACACGACTTTGAGGAGCTAATGGATTATATATTAATAGCCATGACAGTTTTCGCACTGATTGCTTTGTTTGTTTCAGCCTTTATTGGCTATTCTTTATCCAGCTTCCTATTAAAGCCCCTCAAAGAGCTCCGTGATGAAATTGTGGAGGCTAAGGAGCATAAGTTTCTGAAGAAAGTTCATTTTGATGTCGTCCCTTCGGATGAAATAGGTGAAATTCTTATTTTATACAAAGAACTGATGAATGAGGTTTCCGACACACTAACAAGACAGGATGAGTTTATTCATAATGTCTCACATGAGCTAAGGACTCCTATACAAGTAGTAGAGGGGCATCTTGCTCTCTTAAATCGGTGGGGAAAAGGTGAGCCCGATGTGTTAGATGAATCACTAGAGATTTCTCTAGAGGAAGTAAAAAAAATGAAGTCATTAATTGAAGAAATGCTCAAGCTAGCCAAAAATGAAAGAATAGAAATTCGAGACGATGTAATGGTTAAGGAAATTGTTTTAGATTTAATAAATCAGTATAAAATACTATCCCCAAGTGCCATGATGGTATATGAGGAGGACGAAATTATAACTATCCCTATTCCAAAGACCACCTTAATGCAAATTCTACGGAATTTGATTGAAAATGCGATAAAATATAACGAGAAGATCCCATTTATAAAAATTACAGCTTCAAATCTGTCTAATGAGGTCCGGTTATCAATTGAAGATAATGGAATTGGAATACCAGAACCTTTACTCGAAAAGGTGTTTGATCGATTTTATATAGTCGATGAGGCAAGGACCAAAGCAAAAGGGGGGGCAGGTCTAGGCCTTAGCATTGTACAAAGACTGGTGCATGCATATAAAGGAAGTATAGAGGTGTTTAGCACCAAAGAAGGTACTAAATTTGACATTAAATTCCCGAAATTTACAAGTGAATAATCATTCATTTTTTTTGAATGAAAAAATTGCGAAAAGAGTAATTTTATTTGTGAAAAAGCATTGTAATTTTTCCGGAGAGTAGTAAGATGGATATGGAAAAATGTTATAAGAGTGCTTTCTTTCAGACTTCCGGAAAGAATGGTAAACTAGAAATGTGAAATATTTATAAAAATTCATTAATCATTCTTTTATTATGAAATCATTGTTTTATTTATCATTAATTGCCAAAAAGGCATAAAATGTTGGAGGTTTTTCTTAATGTCGAACAAGCAATCACCTTGGTCCTCGTTTTCCGGTCCAAATCTTGGGTATGTTATGGAACAATATGAATTGTTTCTTCAATCTCCAGATGAGGTTGATCACGAGCTAGCTAGCTTATTTCAACAATATGGTGCGCCTGCGGTTGAAGGAGTAGCTTCATCAGACACTGCAAGTTTACTGCCAGTAGTCGAATCAAATAAATTTGAAAAGGTTGTCCGTGCTATTGAGCTTGCAGATGCAATACGTGCGTATGGCCATTTAACTGCGGATATATATCCGTTAAATAATGGACCAAAAGATGATGCGAGAATTAATCCAAAAAGCTATGGCTTATCGGAAGAAGACCTTCGCGAAGTTCCAGTAGCGTTTCTTCTAACTAGCCCACCATCTGGTATTACAAATGGTCTGGAAGCAATTGAACATTTAAAATCTGTTTATACGAATAAAATAGCTTTTGAATTCTCTCATATTGTGAACACAGAGGAAAGAAAGTGGCTTCAAGGCCAAATAGAAAAAGGTCAAGTTGATGAACAGCTTTCTAATGAATCAAAGGTCGCTTTACTAGAGCGTCTTACACACATTGAGGGCTTTGAAAAATTTATTCATCGAACATTTGTGGGAGCTAAGCGTTTCTCAATTGAAGGGTTAGATTCACTAGTTGTTTTAATTGATGAATTGGTGCGTCAAGCAGATAAAGCTAATACAAAGCAAGTGAACATTGGAATGGCTCATAGAGGTCGTTTAAATGTCCTTACACATGTTTTAAATAAGCCTTATGAAATGATGTTTGCAGAATTTGCCCATGTGAGTCCTGAACCGTTTTTACCAAAGGATGGCTCATTAGAAATTTCAGAAGGCTGGTTTGGTGATGTGAAGTATCACAAGGGTGGTTCTTTCAAATCTAAATCAGGTTTAACTATTAAGCTTGCGTACAATCCTTCACATCTAGAGGTTATTAGTCCTGTCGTAACTGGTCAAACAAGAGCGGCTCAGGAGAAAAATGATGCTTCAGGATATCCGGTGCAAGATAAAAATGCTGCCTTTGCTATTCTGGTTCACGGGGATGCAGCGTTCCCTGGTCAAGGTGTGGTAACGGAAGTTCTAAATTATAGCAGAGTCCGCGGCTTCCAAACTGGAGGATCTATCCATATTATTGCAAATAATATGATCGGTTTTACAACAGAGCATTATGATTCTCGCTCTACGTTTTATTCTTCAGATCCAGCAAAAGGATATGAAGTACCAGTATTCCATGTAAACGCAGACAATCCAGAGGCTGTCCTTGCAGTTGCAAAACTTGCTCATGAATATCGTAAGCAATTTGGAAAAGATGTCGTAATTGATCTTTTAGGATACCGTCGTTATGGGCATAATGAGATGGATGAACCAATGGTAACAAACCCTAAAATGTATCAGCTAGTACACAAGCATCCTACTGTACGCAGTATTTACGGAGAAAAGCTTGCAAATGAAAACATCATTTCTAAAGAAGATGTACAAAAGCTTGATCAATCCGTATTTAAGGATATGCAAGCTGCTTATGACCGTGTAAAGGAATTACCACAGACTACCGCTCACGAAATTGTTATTCCTGAAGTGGTGTTACAAGGTATGCCAGAAACGGAAACAGGCGTTGGCACAGATAGATTAGAAAAAATTAACGAAGAACTATTAACATGGCCAGCAGAATTCACAGCATTTAAAAAATTAGAAAAGATTTTAAAACGTCGTGAAGAGCCGTTTAAAGGAAAAGGGAAAATCGATTGGGGACATGCTGAAACATTAGCTTTCGCGACGATTATTCAAGATGGACATTCTGTACGTTTATCTGGTCAGGATGCTCAGCGTGGAACGTTCTCCCATAGACATCTCGTGTTACATGATGAAAAAACTGGGGAGCAGTTGATTCCAATTCATGGAATCACAGATGCAAATGCTTCATTTGCTGTTTACAATAGCCCGCTTACAGAGGCTGCTATTCTCGGATATGAGTTTGGCTACAACCTGGAAGATAGCAACACTTTAGCTATTTGGGAAGCTCAATATGGAGATTTCGCCAACATGGCACAAGTGATGTTTGATAACTTCATTAGCTCAGCTCGCTCTAAATGGGGCTTAAAGTCTGGATTAGTAATGCTATTACCTCATGCAGCTGAAGGTCAAGGTGCAGAGCATACAAGCGCAAGATTAGAACGCTATTTACAGCTTGCAGCAGAAAATAACTGGACTGTTGCAAATTTATCTAGCGCGGCAAACTATTTCCATATACTTCGCAGACAAGCTAAAATGTTAAATGAAGAAGCAATTAGACCATTAGTTATTGTTTCTCCTAAATCCTTATTACGCCATCCATTAGTTGGTGCTGAGGTTGGGGAATTAGCTGAAGGTAAATTTGAAACAATTATTGAACAACCAGGCTTAGGTAAAGACTCTGATAAAGTTGAAAAAATTGTATTTGCTAGTGGTAAGCTTGCAATTGATTTAGCTGATAAAGTAAAAGATGGTACTGGCTACGACCACTTGCATATTGTACGTGTAGAGCAGCTATATCCGTTCCCAGCTGAAAAAATTCAAGCAATTGTAGACCGTTATCCAAACGTGAAACAGCTAGCTTGGGCACAAGAAGAGCCTAAAAACCAAGGGTCATGGAATTTTGCACTTCCATACTTATTAGACATCGCTAACGGTAAAGACATTGCTTATGTTGGTCGTATTGATCGTTCAAGTCCAGCAGAAGGCGATGGAGATACTTACAAAGTGGAGCAGGCAAGAGTTATTGAAGAAGCTTTAAAGAGCTTGTAAGAAAGCATTAGAGGAGGAAATTGAAGTGGCAGAGATTATTGTTCCGGAATTAGCAGAATCAATTACAGAGGGTACGATTGCCCAATGGTTAAAACAACCTGGCGATACAGTTGAAAAAGGTGAATTCATCGTTGAATTAGAAACTGACAAAGTAAACGTGGAAGTTATTTCAGAAGAAGCTGGTGTAGTAAGTGAGTTACTAGCAGCTGAAGGAGATACTGTTCAAGTTGGTCAGGTTATTGCTATTGTAGGTGCTGGTTCAGGTGCTCCAGCAAAAACGGAAGCGAAAGAAGAAGTGAAAGAGGAAGCGAAAGCACCAGAAGCTCCTAAAGCTTCCCAAGCTCCTATTGCACAAGTAACTTCAACAAACGAACAAGACCGTACAATTGCTAGCCCAGCTGCTCGCAAGCTTGCTCGTGAAAAAGGAATCAATCTTAGCGAAATCTCACCAGTAGATCCTATGGGACGAGTGAGAGTTCAAGATGTATCAGCACATAATAATACACCTGCAGCACCAAAAGCTTCTCCAGCACCAGCTGCAGCTAAAGAAGATGATGGGCGTACTACTCGCGAGAAAATGTCACGCCGTCGTCAAACAATAGCTACTCGTTTACTTGAGGTAAAACAAAATACTGCTATGTTAACTACATTTAACGAAATTGATATGACAAATGTGATGGCATTACGTTCTCGTAAAAAAGATAAATTCTTTGAAGAAAATGATGTACGTCTAGGCTTTATGTCATTCTTTACAAAAGCAGTAGTTGCAGCTCTTAAAAAATATCCATATGTAAACTCTCAAATTGATGGAGAATACATTGTGAAAAACAACTTCTACGATATTGGTATCGCTGTATCTACAGAGGGTGGATTAGTAGTGCCGATCGTACGTGATGCAGATCGTAAAAACTTTGCAGAAATCGAAGGAGATATTGCTGGTTTAGCTAAAAAAGCTCGTGATAACAAGCTTGCTCTTTCAGATATGCAAGGTGGTTCTTTCACTATTACTAACGGCGGAGTATTTGGTTCTTTAATGTCAACACCAATTCTAAACGGTACGCAAGTAGGTATTCTTGGAATGCATACTATCCAAAAACGTCCTATAGCAGTTGGAAACGAAATTGAAATCCGACCAATGATGTACGTTGCATTATCATATGACCACCGTGTTATCGATGGGAAAGATTCTGTTGGTTTCTTAAAAACAGTAAAAGAGCTTCTAGAAAATCCAGAAGACCTTATGTTAAATTCTTAATATTCTTCTACTGCGGCAGGCATACAACCGTGTGCCTGCCGTTTTTATTTTTTGAAACATCTGTGCATGAATTTGATATTTAGACAAAGGGAGTGCTATAAATGATACATTCAAAGTGGCTGTCAAAGCCTACAGTTAAAACTGTTACTTGTGTACATACTGATGCTAAGAAGTTTTTAGTCAGTAATGTACTAACTGTTGGAAAAACATATGAAGTGAAAAATGAAACAGAAGAGTTTTTATTTGTTATCGACAATTCCGGAAAAATCGGTGGCTATTATAAAGAATATTTCCAATAAAACGGATGATTTCATCCGTTTTTTATATATGCTTTCAGCCATGAACCCAGTGTACATGGTGTTTTTATTATTCGTGCCTTTTTCCTAAGGTAAAAGGGGAGATGGTTGCAAGGGACCAAGGGACCTCCTTGCCCTTTTCCATTTGTCTACCAAGGCGAAATAGGTGTGTATAACTAAGATTAAACAAGGGGTGTAACAATTGAATCTAATTCAAAATGAGCAACAGGGAAGAGTAGCAAGAGATCATAGCTTAGCGGATAGGGAACTGATAGGAAAGGGAGGCTATACATCGCCTAAGGAACATTTGTTTGAGGATATTTTAACTGCAATTACGTTAAAACAACCAATACTATTAAAGGGTCCAACAGGTTCTGGGAAAACAAGACTTGCGGAAACAATTTCAGCGTTTTTTCAGCAGCCAATGCAAAGTGTAAACTGTTCTGTTGATTTAGATGCAGAAGCATTGCTAGGTTTCAAAACAATTATTTTAAAGGATAGCTCTAGTTTGATTGATTTTGTGGATGGTCCGGTAATAGAAGCAATGAAAAAGGGGCATATCCTTTATATAGATGAAATCAACATGGCAAAGTCTGAAACTCTTCCGATTCTTCATAGTGTACTGGATCATAGAAGAATGCTTACTAATCCATTTACAGGGGAGGTTATTAAGGCACATCCTGACTTCACTGTTATAGCAGCAATAAATGAAGGATATATTGGGACAACCCCTATGAATGAAGCATTAAAAAATCGATTTGTTTCCTTTTCAATTCCTTATCTATCAGGCTCTCTGCTACAAAATCATTTTACCCAGCTTTATCCAAATGCAGATAACTCCTTACAAGAGCTATTCTTTCATTTAGCAGAAGATTTAATGGACCAAGTGAGACAAGGCCTTTTATCAGAAGAGGCTGCATCCATAAGAAGCTTACAATATGCAATGGAACTGGCACATTATATCGAACCAATTCGTGCTATTAGATATGCCATAGCAGAAAAACTAGAGGATGAGCAAGAAAAAAACCTAGTGATGGAATTAGCATCTACTTGGATAAAGTGAGGGAACAAAATGACCTCTATTGACCGTTTTATTCAATTTAATAATGAGACTATTGAAGCTAGGCAACTATTGCATTACGAAAATCTAGCAAAAGCACTAACCAAAAATATGAGTTTGTCGATTAATGAGAGAAAGCTAATTGAATTTAATCCTAACAACCGAACTATTTCAATAAGTGTCTTCTGGAGACACCGAGATGCCATAACGACTGAAGCTGGAAGGCTCTCTGATATCTATCTGATGACAGAAGGATTTTGGAAACATTTCAATGTTCGTGATTGGTCCGAGTTTCTTCAAGACAGAGAGACGAAGCTGCCAAAGCTAATGGATCAAATTATCTTCTGCTTAGAGGAGTTTCGTCTACAGGAACTTATTCAAAGGAAAAGAGTAGGTACATCCAAATATTTTAAAGTAAGAACAGAAACTTATTTGATCTTCCATAAACAGCAACTACGAATAAATCTGCAAAAAGGGTTTTTAGCTGAGGCATATATCAGTTACTTATATATATGCCTTCATGAAGGGACATTAAAGGTTAGTGGACCTGAGTTATTTGAACAAACTAATTACTCTATCCAGTCTGCGTATGAATCGCATAGTACAGAGGATTCTATTAATCTAGGTTATCAGTTATTAGGTAGGTTACAGGAAATTGAGCAGGATTTATTGCTGCCGTACTATGCAATTATATCTTCTGAACTTCTACCAAGTCCTGATTTTTTCTACCATGCTGGAACAAAGGATAAATCGACTGGAGAAACAGAAAAGAAAGAAACTATTGAAGAGTTGTTCAGAAGCTGGCATAGAGAATCTCAGGAGGAAAACGGGGTTCATTTGCGGTATGAGCTAGAGCATGGGAATAATGGAAAAACTATTGGAAATCCGGATGCAGAAGAGGGCAGAGAAGATCAAGAAATAACTGAGGTAGGACAGGGAAGGTCCATTGGAAGTAAAGAACAAAAAGAAAACATGGAAACATCTCCGGCGAAAAAAGATCAGACGAAAAAGAAAGCAAACAAAGAGTTTGGCTCCGAACATGTACATGTTGTTTATCGTGAGGAAAGGATTAATTCATCACCTAACAACTCTATCCTTGAACAGCTGCAGTCCTATCGATTAGAACAGGCGCCATATGTAAAAGCATTTGTTCAAGAAATAAGAAAAAGGATGGAACAAAAGAAAATAGCTAGGCGTGAGAATCTAATGAAAGGAAGGCTTTCTTCCAGACTAATGAACTTATGGACAGAAGATCGGCCAAAACCTTTTTATAAAAAAGATGCACCGAGTGTGAAGCTCGATGCTGTTTTCGGATTACTAGTAGATGGATCAGCTTCAATGAGTGATAAAATGGAAGAAACGAAAAAAGCGGTCCTGTTATTCCACGATGTGTTACTGCAACTGGGAATCTCACATGAGATTGTCTTACATTATGAGGATGCTTTTGAAGCATCAGAGGAAGAGCAACCAAATGTATTTAAGTGGGTTCATAAGCTAGAGGATGGACAAAAAGATAGTGGATTGGCAATTATGTCCTTAGAGGCTCATGAGGATAACCGAGATGGATTTGCTATTCGTTGGATTGGAAAAAGACTTTCTTCCAGAAATGAAAAGCATAAATTTTTACTTGTTTTTTCGGATGGAGAACCTTCAGCCTTTGGATATGCCCAAAATGGAATTAAGGATACAGCAGAAGCGGTACTAGAGCAAGAAAAGAGAAATATTTCTGTGTTGCATTTGTTTTTAAATGATCGAGAGGCATCAGAGGAGCAACTTGCCTTATTTCAATTAATTTACGGCAAAAAGACTGCGACTGCTTCATCTTTATCCAGATTTACAGAAGAAACACTTCGAATTTTAAAAAAGATGCTCCATTATGTAGTAAAAAGTCAACAATGAAAAAGGCAGTCAGGCGTTGAATTGCACCCCATTTGGGGGCAGTTCCGCTATGGCTGCCTTTTTGAGAGATTAATGTTATGAGTCTAGTGCTTGCCGCGCTTCCCCCTGTAATATCCCATAGGCTTCTAGGACTTCACCGTTTTTTTATGGAGGGGGGAGGACAAATCTACTCTATCATCATTTTATAAATGGCTTATCT
>CAKQHO010000067.1 GCA_934234185.1 uncultured Psychrobacillus sp.
ATTTTCTGTAGCTCAACCGTTTCTGAACCAGTAGTTCTTTTCATAATCTCTATCAATTCTTCCTTTGTAGGATAAGAGACTAAGATTTTACATAAAAATCTATCCATTTGTGCTTCTGGAAGCGGGTAAGTCCCTTCCATTTCAATAGGATTTTGTGTAGCTAACACAAAGAAAGGCTTCTCCATTTGCTTTGTATCTCCAAGTGTAGTTACCGTTTTTTCACCCATTGCCTCTAAAAGCGCACTTTGAGTTTTGGGAGTAGCCCGATTTATTTCATCCGCAAGGACCATTTGGTTAAAAATTGGACCTTTTTGGAAGGTGAACTGCTGTCTTCCATTTTCCATCCGTTCAATAATGCTTGTTCCTGTGATATCAGAAGGCATTAAATCAGGAGTAAACTGGATACGTGAGAATGAAAGGTCTAAAACCTCTGAAATGGTACGAATTAGCATCGTTTTTCCTAAGCCAGGTAATCCTTCTAGCAAAGCATGGCCATCAGCAAGAACACAATAAAGAGAGAATTCAACTGCTTCTCGCTGACCCACAATAAATTGACCGATTTCTGCTCGAACTTCCTCTAATCGTTTACTCATATTTACGTAATCATCTGTAGTTAAAGTCATGTGGTCCTCCTAATTATTTTCTACTGAAGAAAAGTAGTCTTGTACTATCCGTTGTAAATCGGACGGTAATTGCATTCTTTGAGAACTTTTTATATACGAATCACTATATTGATTAATTACTTCCTCATAGGATCTTACTGTTCCTCTAGTAACCGGTCCTTCTGCCTCCTGCTCACTTGCAGGCTTTCCATCACCAAGTTTCCCTCCATCAACGGAACTATTACCTTCTCCTCCAATTCTAGAAGGAATAGAAAGAAGGTCTCTTCCACCTGAACCTTTGCCAGCCCCGTTTCCACCTGAGCCTTGACCTTGACCTTGACCCTGACCTTGACCTTGGCCTTGGCCTTGGCCTTGACCTTGACCTTGGCCTTGACCTTGACCTTGGCCCTGGCCCTGGCCTTGACCTTGGCCCTGGCCTTGACCCTGGCCTTGACCCTGGCCTTGACCTTGTTGACCTTGACCCTGCTGGCCTTGACCTTGTTGACCTTGACCTTGCTGGCCTTGGCCCTGTTGACCTTGACCCTGCTGACCTTGGCCTTGTTGGTTTTGCCCTTGGGAATTGCTATTATTTGTATTATTGCCTTGTGCTAAATTCCCTGCATTAAATGGAAGCTTTTTGCCCATTTTACTGAGAGAAGACTGCGCCTTTCCTGCACTATTAGCTAAAGAGCTACTCGCATCCTCTAAGGAAGCAAGTTCTTTTTGCTCCTCTGCAGATAAAGAGGACTCGCTAGCCCCCTCCTGTTCAGAGAGTTTTTTCTTCTCTTCTAGCTTTTGCTCCTTCAGAGCTAGTTCCTTCTGTTTTTTAACCAGGTCTCTTAAAGCTTCTTCTGCATTCTCGGCATCCTTTAGCTTTTCCTTTAACTCTTGGAGATCCTTTTTCACAGATTCTGCAAGCTCTTTTTTCTCAAGCTTTTCAATCTCTTTTTTTATCTCCTCGACAATCCTATCTTCTTCCTCCAGATCCTTCGCTTCTAATTGAGTAGCCGAAGGTAATGCATAAAGCAGTAGAACTAAACCAAAAGCAAGTAACATACCAAAAAAAGATGTAGGCATGAAGATTTGTTTCTTTCTCTTTTTAAATCGCTCATAAGCAAGACTACTATCAGCCAAAGCTGTTTTCATTAACCCTTTTGCCAAAGTTGATTTATCCTTTAAAAAGGAAACAGCTGAAAGGAGTATATTATCCTTGTAGAACGAATCAAGCACATAGATAGCTTTCTCCTTTGAAGGTCTTTTCCAAAAAGCGTATATCAAGCAGGCTAGTAACACTACACCACCCGACCAAAGAGAGATCTGTAAGAAATAAGGTAAGACAAACAATCTGGAAATTAGTAGAATAGCAGCACTCACTGCTAATCCAAAGAACAGACCAGTTTGTAGCATTCTTATAAAATGTTCAAAAGTAAGACTGCGTTTTGCTTTTTTAATAAAATCAATTAAGTGATTTCTGCTATTCATCTAGTTCCCTCCTAATCATCTCTTATTTTTGTTCATATTCACTCGGAGCTTTTTAACAGATATAAAAATAGTAAGAGCCGTTAACAAAATATAAAAGATTGCATAACTTGCCCAAACGGGAAAATCAATCTTAGTAGATTCACTAATTAAATCACTTGAACCTGGTGTTACTAATGTCATCATAAGCACTACAGGATTAATTGCTGCAAAGAAATAGCCTACCGGTGAAGATGATAACCCTCCGCTTGCCATACTACTCATACCAGTAATAACCAAATAAATGAAACCAGTAACCGCCGTAAGAAAAATCATTGTTCCGTAAGTTGCAATCATTGCAACAATAGTTTTACGAATGATAGTAGAGTACATAATACCAATTCCACCAATAGCCAGCATGGTCAAAAAGAAATATAAAAATATCAAGCCAAGCTGACCAGGTGACACGCCACCAAACAAGAATACCAAGCTATAAACCGGCAGTCCTGCCACCACTAGTAAAAGTAAAAAAGAAATAGATGATGTAAGCTTACCAACGATAATTTGGAAGGACGTCTGGGATGTCGTTAATAAAATATTGAGTGTTTGCTTTTCTCTTTCTGAGCTTATTGCACCTGCTGTTAACCCTGGAGTGATAAAAAGAATTAACCCCAGCTGAATGAACGTCAGCATGATAAACATGAAAAAGCTTTCCTCTGGTCTAAAGTATCCTGTCCCTGTAAAAGAAGTAGTCAGCATGATAAATCCAAAAACAAACACCGACATAGCAATTAAATAAAACAATATACCGATAAAGCTCTTTAAGGAGCGAAAGCGAAGTTTTATTTCCTTAGTTAATACTGGGTTCGAAATAGCCTGCTTCATATTATTTCGCTCCTTTCGTAATTTCCATAAATACATCCTCTAAATCTGTTTCTGCTTCCGAGAAGGATATAATTCTAATGCCTGTATCCATTGCTTTTTTCAATAAACTAATTTGGTCTTCCTCAGTTCCTTTATAGCTAAATGTTACGATGTTTTTCTCCTCATCCATTTCTACTTTTGCAGCAAATGGATCTTCCTCAAAGAAGGTAGCAGCGTTTTCTAAAAGTCCCTTCACTTTAACTGTAATGTATCTTTCTCCCGCAAGCTGGGATTGAATTTCAGATACCGAGCCATGTGCGATTAGTTTACCACCATCGATTACCCCGATTTCATCACACATCTCTGCTAACTCTGGAAGAATATGAGAGGAAATTAATATAGTTTTCCCCATGCTTTTTAATTGTCTTAATATATCTCTCATTTCAACTCGGGCTCTTGGATCTAACCCAGAAGCTGGTTCATCTAAAATCAATACCTTCGGATCATGGATGAGCGCTCTTGCTAAACAAAGGCGCTGCTTCATACCTCTTGAGAGTAAATCCACATACTCATATCTTTTATGTGTTAAATTAACAAGCTCTAGCAGCTGAGGTATTAAAATTTGTCTTTCAGCCTCTGAAATACCGTAAGAAGCCCCATAAAAGTCTAGATATTCATTCGCCTTTAGTTGATCATATACACCAAAGAAATCTGGCATATAGCCTATTTGCTTTCTTACTTCATGAGGTTCCTTTTTTACACTCTTGCCATTTACAAAAGCTTCCCCAGACGTTGGTTCTAAAAGGGTGGCTAATATAGAGAAGGTAGTCGATTTCCCAGCACCATTAGCACCGACAAACCCAAACACTGTTCCTTCTTTTAGGGAAAGATTCAAATCATTTAGAGCATAGAAGGAGCCATATTTTTTGGTAAGACCTTTAATTTCTATCATTTTGTTACCTCCCCTTTTATACGAACCTCTGGAAGTCTTGTGTAAGGGTCACCATAGGTCGATTTCTTTTGTAATTTATATCGAACCTCTCCATCAGAGCTGATATAGTTTGCTATATTCTCTGTGACTGTAAAGCGACTTTCTTCAATCGGCTCATATGCATCCGTCTGGTAGTTAAAAATTTCTAAGGTTAAATTATTTTTATCCGTGTTTGCCACTTGTAACTGTGTATATTTCACTTTATCAACAGGGATTGTATCAGGCATCTTCCAGTAAACTTCGTATTCACCATCATCCAAGTACCATTCTAAATTACTTGAATTATCAGCCTGCTGTACCATTTTCCCATACTCATCTGTTGTGATATTAATATCAAATATTGTTGCTGGTAATACAAACTCCCCGGCAAAGGTTGTTTCCGCCTGGAATGGCTGTATGAACAAATGAAGAGAGGATAATTCTACATTCTTATCTTTTAGTTCAATTGGTATAACATTGTCTTCCGCAAAACCAGTAATGGCAGGACTAGCTCCAAGCTGATCTAATGATTTACTGGAAGAATAAAGTGACTGCTTTCGCTGAGATAATAAGTCTCCGTTATTTGTCGGATTCATATACCAGTTAGAATTAATATAAGGATTAGAAGTTGGTGTTAACATTACCGTCCCTAAATCCTTGTTAATGGATATCTCTTCTCCAGGCTGCATATCTCCAATTTTTATTAGCTTGGAGCCTGACCAAATAGCAGCATCTTTAATAGTAAACCCAAAATTATTTTTCACTGAACCAATCAGCTTGCTAGCTTCTACTCGCAAATTCACATCAAAATTCCCTACGTCCTGCACTCGAGTGTTCCCGTACAAGGAAGAAACTGTCCAATAACCAACATCACGGAAGGTAAGCTCATTCGTAGATGCATTTTTTTCTAAAATAACGTTCTCATGTATATTGGAGTTTTCTCCTGTAAAACTATTAAAACCTCGCTGTGCAGCCATATTTGTTCCTGCAGGAGCAGTAAATGTAAAATCTCCTCCTTTATTGCTTAAAAGAGACTCTACAAAATATCCATTTATACTTTTGTCCTCATTTACATATAAGAAGGATGAAACCTGAACCTGTGGCTTAGCAATACGATCCTTTGCTCCGTAGCCGAAAATAGCAGCAGACGCTACAATGGACACTATGGGAATGATAATCCATGCATATTCTCGCTTGTCTTTTCTTTTTAATAGGAAATAAAGCAACGGACCAACTAAAACCATATAAATTACTACTATTGCAATCATCAACGGTGTTGATACTTTAAATGAGCTAAATAATGAGTTCGTATTCCCAACCTCATAAATAAGATTATCCATTGGGTAAGGGCCGTAATTCATACTAGAATTATTTTGAACCTTTATCGAGTTCAAAATAGTGGTCATAAAATCCTTGTAAACAGGATCCTTTGATAATGGCTCATCTCCAAGAGAGAATGTGGTCTGAATAATAGCTCCACTTCCTATTTGCTGCTTTGCCGCAACAATATGATCCCCTAGCTTAAATAGAGGAGCTGCTCCTTCGTTTAAAGAGGCATTATAAATCTTCAAGTCATTGGTAAGCATATTTTTACCTGTCAACGGCTTTAGTTCTTCAGGCGAAAGATTGGTAGTAGCATTCGACAGCGTTAACGGAAGGCTTTGCCCAATAATACCTAACTCCGCTACTGTATTATCAGAGGCACCGATTAATAAATAGCCTCCATTTGCTACGTAATCTTTTATCGCTTGCTGTTGCTTTTCTTCCAAATCCGCTAGAACATATTCATCTATAATAATATAGTCAGCCATATCCCAAGCAACTGCTTCATCCGGGAATCTAAAATGAGCTTGCTGCGCTAAGTGGAATAGCTGGTTTGAATTTTTTAGCTGATTAAACACATTTAATCGATCAGCGCTTTCCGTAAGTGTCATGTAGAAGATAATGGAAGGGTCCGAAAAGGTAGCACGTAAATTTTTAGTCCCCTTATATTTGATGGATTTCCCCTTTTCCCATCCTCCTTCATAAAAATGGATGGACTGATTATTATTGTTATTGTACATATAATCTTCGCCCAGTCCAGCAAGTGACAACTGAATAGTTTTTGTTTCACCAGCTGCAATGTCAAACGGGATTACTTGCCCGCTACCTAAATTATAGGATTCTAACACATCTAACACGATATCCCCAGAAAAGGCATCTCCTGTATTCTCTACCGTGATAGTAATCGGTAGACCTTTTCCATACTTTGCTTTCCCATTAACCCCAGCAGTTAACTTAACTTGTAGGTTTGGTTCAGCTGATGCACTTACTGGCATTAAATGAATAAATATAAAAAGTGCTATAAATGCCAAGGCAAGCTTTTGAATACGCATATTATTTCCCCCTTATTATGTATATACATTAGTACGTTTCTACTCAAAAGAGGTTCCTTTAGTAGATTTTTTTTGTATAATTACCAATTATATCGACAAAAGCCTCTACTTGCGGCAAATCAAAGGCTGAATCATAGCCGATTAACCAGGTGTCTCTCGTGAGTTCAAATTCTTCTTCGTGGTTTGTTAAAGGAATTTTATTCACTTGCTCGTTACCATTCAATGTAATGGAAGGCAATATAGCATAACCAATACCATTTAACGCCATTTGTTTACATGTTTCTATTTGGTCTACCGTAATTTGTCTTTTTGGGTTAATAGAAAAATGCTTTTGCCACCATTGCTGAATTTCTTGATAATAGTTAGAATCACTTTTAAATTGTATAAAGGGCTTTTCCGTAGTCAGCACATCATCAATAGAGGTCATTTCTTGGTCGACTAAATATAAAGTATCTCTAAATAAATGGATTTTTTTACCTTTCCAGTCCGTATGTCCTCTTACTATACCAATTTGGGCTTCCCCATCGTATATAGCTCTTACTATTTCAGAGCTCCACCCGGTTAAAAGAGAAATTTTAGCTTCTGGATAGGTTTGCACAAAATCTTTTAATACTTTAGGTAGCCAATTTTGTCCAACAATCGAAGCACATGCAATTTTTAGCGTTCCATGTACCTTAGAAGATAACGATTGAATGGACTCAAAAACCTCTTCTTTTTCCTCTAACATTTTATTTGCAAAATCAATGACCAGCTCCCCTTCTGGAGTTGGAGTCAGACCTTTTTGAGATCGTAGGAATAGCTTTGCTTGCCACTCCTTCTCTATCGTTTGAAGTCTTAATGATAAAGCAGGCTGCGATAAAAATAGCCTTTCTGCCGCCTTACGCATATTTTGTTCCTCTGCTAACACTTTAATAATATGTAAATCTGAAGTCATGGGTTTCCCTCTTTCTTAGAAATTTTTCAACATTAACCAATTTTGAACTTCTAGCTCATAAAAAGAAGGCCCTTCTGATAAAAAGGCCTTCTTGAGTTTATATGTTATTATACTTGAGTTTCATTCGTCTGGTATAAATACTTCTTCATCTGTTTTAAAATAACTCTTCTTGTCAATATACCAAGAAATGTTCCTTCATTATCTATAACGCAGATATATGGATTGTTCACTAGTAAATCTAAGCCGCGTTGAAATTTGTCTTCAATGTGAATAGTCGCAATATCCCTTTTCATGATATCATCTACCTTAATATCTGGTAAACGTTCATATTCGATATGCTCGAGTCCAAGTATTTCGTCTGTAATTTGTTGGGCACTTATAAGTCCTAATAGTCTATATTTTACATCTAATACGGGAATTGAAGAATAGCCTGTCTTTGTTAGAACGAGTAATGCATGCTCTGCATTGTTACCTAATTGTACATGGGCAACCTTCTCCGCCGATATTATAAAGTCCTTTATTGGTATTTGTAAAAAATCTTTACTGCTTACAATAATCATTGAATTCTACTCCTTTGTTTTGTTTTCACTTAAATGAAAACTCAACCCCTATAAATCTATGATAGCATATGAAAGGAATAAAAAACTATGAAAACGTTTACAATATATTCATAATTTTTTAGAATGGGAATTGATTTAGCCACTGTCCACCATCTAACGTTACAATTTCTCCATTCATATAAGAAGCTTTGTCAGATAAGATAAACGCAGCAAGTTCTGCAATTTCCTCTGGTTTACCGAGGCGACGTAGCGGTACAGACTGAATAGTTCTTGTTGCTGCTTCCTCAGACTCCCACAGCTTCCCTGCTCCACCGGTTCTTTCAATAGGTCCAGGCGCAATAGCATTTACTCGGATACCGTATTGACTGCCCCATTCTACAGCTAAAGTACGAGTCAATGACATCACCCCTGCTTTTGCTGCTGCTGAATGTGCTACCCCGACTCCTGCCCCCCATGCATAAGTGGCAAGCATATTAATCATGCAGCCCTTCGTTCCTTTTGTAATCCAGTAATTCCCTACTGCGTTAGAGCAGTAAAAGGTTCCATTCAATACGATATCAATTACAGCCTTCCAGCCGTTAGGGGATAATTTTGCAGTTTCAACTATAAAATTCCCCGCAGCGTTATTTATTAAACCATCAATCCCACCAAATGTTTGATCCGTAAATTCAACCATTGCAGCCACATGCTCTGGATTTCGCACATCCATTTGAAAAATTGCTATCTGTTTACCATATGCTTCAATTTCTTTTTTGGCAAGTTCAAGCTTTTCTACATCTCTCCCAGTAATTACTACATTTGCTCCCTCTGCAACAAACTTCATTGCCATATGCTTCCCCATTCCACTGGAACCGCCCGTAACAATAATTGTTTGACCTTTTAACATTCTTACCCACCCCTTAAAATTGAATGAACATTCACTCATATTTTAACATATAGAAAATAAAATTTCTTTACTTTTCCAGGCTGATTATGGAACATGGTCAGCCTGAGGTAAAGTTCTCTTGATAGTATACTTAGAAACTAAACAGAGCTATTACAATAACGAACACAGAAACTGGAATAAAAAACATCCCCCAGCTATTTTTACCTTTATTCTTAAATTCCTCTATACCTATGATGGCTATAAAAATTCCAAGCAATAAAGATGATATTGGACCATATGAAAAATCTTTTGTTATTAAGCCGTAAGCTGAAATGCCCCCAACAACTAAAGCAAGAATTATTTTAATAATTTTCATCAAATTCCTCCTCGAATTATTCACCATCTAAAGAATTACTTCCAAGAGGTTAGAGCATCAAGTAATACACAGGTTACTTAAAATAATGTTCAAATTTAGAGGATTACTTCAAATATTCTTTGATAACCAAAAGGTAAAATAGAAGCAATACACATACCTATCATGATGGTTGAAGCTACAAAAATTTTATATTTTACAAACGAAATTTCTTTTCTTTTATAAGCTATACTTAATACCTTAATAAGAGAAAAAACAGTAATATAAATAATGACAGCTGAAAAAACACTTGTTAGAATTACTGGCATTTTTTCATACCCTTAATAAAATAAAGTTTCTGAGCATTTATTCAAGATTTATTCACTTTTTTTAAACCATATGTGAAACGATTGATCGTTTCACGATATTTCTCACCAGATTCTTCTTGGTAAGCAACAAGAATTGTTACTTTAAACTAATTCGATAACCCTATATTGTTTTCCTTCTACAAATTAAATTTCCCCATCTAACTGCACCTGTTTTATAAAGCGACAACAACTAGAATAGCGAGTATAGCGGATGCCACTCACAATATTCGGTGATGGATCATCAATCTCCGCGCTGACTATCTCCCTTAAAATTTCTAGCCTAGTAGCAAAACTCTCTTCTGGACTCCTTCTCCACACTTTTCTTGCTAAAAATGTTCCATGAATTATAACGAATCATGAAAAAATATTAGTATAACTTATTTTTATACAATAATATTTTTGATTTGTGTACACAATTGAAGCGAAAATTGGTATGATAGTTCTATAATTAAATAAAGGAGGGAGATTTTATGACAGATACCAAAATGAACGAACAGCTCGCGACTGCTATTTACACCGTTAATAGGCATGCAAAAACAGCTATCGACAACAAACCACTATACGAACTTAAAAAGCTTGCTATTCAAAAAATGATACATGAAAACAAAGCAAAAAAAGTTGGTCTCCATTTTGTTCGTAATCCTAGAAATAGCCAGCAGCAATCCTCCGTATTGATTCAGTGTGCTGATTATTATTTTCATATTATTCCTGTAAAAGAAGACTTTAAAAATCTCCCCCATCTCGGGCATCTCGATGAAACTTACAGAAATCCTATCCGAAAAATGGGTCTTCGAACTGCTAAACAGCTTCTTCAGGACTATCTCGGACCTCAAAATTCTCATTATAAAACCACTAAACCTAAGCCAAAGTATGTTTCCAAATACACAAAGGTACCAAACAAGCTCCCTCGGCGGATGAAATCCTACTTTGATCAGTAATCTTTTCCAACACATTTATTTATCCATACGACCTAGCAGGATACATTCCTACTAGGTCTTTTTATAGTCTTGGTATACCTCCAAAGAAGAAGCCGCTAAAGCTGGATATAGAAAAAAGTTTATTTATATTTGAAAATAGAGCACTTTCTGTTCCTACCCGAACATAGAGTTTCCTAATTTTTATTTCTTAATAAATTATACTCTCTATAAAAAACTCCTTTGCAAATTAGCAAAGGAGTATACAAGCTATAAGATATATTGATCAATTTTTTGCACTAATTCATTAATTTCTGGCTTGCTCACTTGTTCCTCGGCTCCAACCTGGTCCCCTTTGTGTCTGAGGTCCTCTGTAATTAAACTAGAAAAAATGATGACAGGCAACTTTGCTAATCCAGGACTTGCTTTAATTAATCGGGTTAATGTATGTCCATCCATTTGAGGCATTTCTATATCAGTCACAACTAGTTGGACATGCTCTGAAATATCAGGGCTAACCTTTTCAATATTTTCTAAATAAGTAATTGCGTCTTTTCCATTTTCGAAAAATTCCGTATTGCCGTAACCAGCTTCGTCTAATGTATCATGTAAAAGCTTTCTCAATAATGGGGAATCCTCTGCAATTACTATTTTCTTATTCGAGCGCTCACGAACCCCTAGTTTTTTAATAGACTCTATATGGATCCCTGATTCTGGATTAATATCCATCATAATTTTCTCGAAATCTAATAATAAAAGCATATCATTCTCTTTCTTGATAACGCCAATGACATGAGATGCTCCTCCTTGGTACATATCTGACGGTTTCTCCATCTGCCCCCAAGAAATTCGATGAATTTTTGAAACATTATCTACATGAAAAACCACTTTTTGTTTATTAAATTCTGCCACAATGTATTTTTCTTTTTCCTTTTCTGAAGAAAAGGGAATGTTTAACACTTTGCCCATATGTACGACAGGTAGTACTTCTCCTCTTAACTGAATTATTCCTTCCACATGAGGATGTGCCAACGGTATGAAGGTTACAGGAATAGGCTGTATGATTTCTTTTACTTTAATAACATTGATACCAAAACTACTCTCTCCAACCTGAAACTCCACTATTTCTAATTCATTTGTTCCACTTTCTAACAAAATACCTTGCTGATTACTCATGTTGTCATCTCCCTTTCTAGCTCTTGTTTATTAAACCAATTGTAGCATAGAGAGGGAAAAAGTTACTATATCATTTATAAAATTTTATTAGTGCTTGAGTCCCATTTTCTCCGAAGCCTTCTGCGATTAGTTCATCGTACATAGTTTTAGCCAGAGACAATCCAGGCAAAGAAAGGTTCATGCTTTCAGCTTCTTCTAAGGCAATTTTCATATCCTTCACAAAATGCTTAATGTAAAAGCCTGGCTCAAAATTATCTGCTAATATTCTTGGAGCCAAATTACTTAAAGAAAACGAAGCCGCTGCTCCAGTGGAAATAGAGCGTAACACCTGCTCTAAGTCTAAACCAGCTTTTTTTCCATACGCTAACGCCTCACATACCCCTATCATATTAGATGCAATCGTTATTTGATTACACATTTTTGTATGCTGTCCAGCTCCAGCCAAACCTTGATATAAAATTGTTTCACCAAAATGCTCTAATACTGGGGCAACTTTCTCAAAAGTCTCCTGCTCCCCTCCACACATGATGGAAAGCTTCCCTAGTTGAGCTCCAATATCTCCACCTGAGACTGGTGCATCTAAAGCCTCCATTCCTAATTCCTTTGCTTTTTTATCAATCTCTTTTGCAAGAGTAGGCGTAGAAGTGGTTAAATCTATCACTATTTGTCCCTTTTCGTGAGAAGCAAAAATACCATCGGCTTCAAAGTAAACCTCCTTAACATCCTGAGGATATCCAACCATTGTAAAAACAAGTTGTGCTCCCTTTGCAGCCTCCTTTGGAGTTTGTGCCCAAATTGCACCTAGAGTAAGAAGTTCTTCTGCTTTTTCCTTCGTTCTTGTGAATATTTTTACTTCATATCCTGCTTTTAATAGATGCTTTACAATACTTTTCCCCATTACTCCTGTACCGATAAAACCAATCTTCTGTTTACTCATTTATTTCCCTCCTATTTATTCTGTATATCATTAGTGTACCAAAAAAAGAGGACCACCCAAATATAATTTGGATGATCCTTAAAAAGGGGGAAATGAGAATGTTGCTGTGTTCTTTATTAATATGCCCACTCTACATCTTTTTAAACATCTTTTTTAAAAAAATTTTTATTTTTTATTTTTTCTAGTGACTGAGTAAAAAGAATCGCTCGATTTTCTTCGATAGAAATCCCACCATACCGTACTTCTTCATAAATTTCGAAAAACTGAGGCTCCACGTCCCAAGACATCCGCAAAAACCATTCCCTCACTGTTTCGCTTTTTTTTCTTTCTAAGTCATACAGCTGGGCCTCTTGTTCAAATTTTATATACTGTTCTCTTAAATAGGATGCCTCTATCTGATAGATAGATTTGTATGTTCGTTCCTCTTCTTTGTCTTCCTCTTGTGTAAAATTACTGTTTTCATAGAAAATAGGATTTTCTTTTCTTTCCAAAATTTCTGGTTTTCTTTTTAGTAAAAAATAGACAATCGCAGCTATTACTAACGAAGAGCCTCCAAATAACAACCATTTTAAATTAGAAAAGCTTACTGGGCTTTCAAAATTCGTATTTAATTTTTCTTCCTCTGAAAATTCTTCCGTTCCCACTGGACCTTGAGATGTCTCTGGTTCAACAGTAATGCTCTTTATAAATTCAATAAAACTCTCTAATGGAGTACCAAAGATTAATACCAAGATTTTTATAAACCATTCTAGCAATACTCCTATACCCTCTCTTAAATATGGAAAAAGGTAATAAACCATAAAAGCTACAGAGCCTAGAAGAACTACTCCAACTCCTATTCCTAGTGAAAGAAGCTTTGTGCTAATAGTATTTCTCTTATCTGCTGCAGACCAAACAGCAAGAATTCTTGTTATCCAAAATATCAATATACCTGATATAAATATAATATATAAGGTAGTTATAAAGCTTGGATTCATTGACTTGAGAAAAAGAAAAATTCCTATAAAAGAAAGAAAATAAAAGAGAAGATAGTTGCTGCCATAAATCTGGTCCTCCTGCAGACGATTGAATCGTGTATCTAATCTCCATATAGAAAAGACAGTTAAGAATATGTATAACCAAAAAGAGCCTAGGAGAAGTGGTAGCAACACAATAATTGGTATTACAAAAACTGCAAGCTGACTTTTTCCTGCTTTTCGGAAAGTAAATAAAGCAATACATACAATTAGTACCTGAAGACTTACCCAAACAAAAGGAAGAGGAAATACTGTTTGCTGCTGGAAAATGACTAAGAAAAGAGCCACGATCCATATATCCTCTAAATATTTCCCTAAAGACTGTGGTTGTACCTCCAATATTTGTAGGCTATTGTTCATCATTTGCTCTCCTTACATTGGCACGATAAAAAACTGCAGCTCGTTGCTCCCAACTTTTTGTCGTTGAATAAAACTGCTCTGCATGTCGTGTCACAATATAAACAGCCACTGGTAGCTCTTCGTGTGCATTTATGTAAGCAAGCATTTTGTCAAAAGGAAGGTAGCTAGAGTTTGTTGAGATTAATGCTAATAACTCCAAAGCTTGAATACGATGAGCATCCCCACTCCCTAAGGGCATATATACAAAAGGAGTTTTCCCTGTAGATCTTATATTTATAGCAAAGGAAAAGGGAAGCTCTTGCTTGTAACAAGCTTCTATATGAGAAGCAAGCCACTCCAGTTTTTCCTCAAAATCTGTTGTTACTCCATATTTTTCAACGACATTTACGACAAATAAAACAGATACATTTGCTACCTTTGTGAAAACTTTCGTCTGCAATGCTTGCATCTTTGCGGAAGCCTTCCAATGGATATGATTAAACTGATCCCCTGGCTGATATTCTCTTGTCCCAATTAGCAAAAATGGATCCTCAAAAAGAGAGTTATTTAGCTCTAACTGCCCTTGCTTCAGCTTTGAAGGAACTAAGTTATCATTAACTGGATAAATATTAGGAAACACAATAGCATCCATTAAAATAAACGGATTATATTCTAACTGAATAGATCCATCTATTAAGGGGTGGGGAATACTAATTTCCAATTGCTTTATCCTTGCTTGTCCTCTCCTTTCTCCATGGATTGGGATTCGAAGCTTTACTTTTTTCTTATATCCAATGGAAAAAGGAATCTTTGTTTCGTACAGACCAGCAGTAATATGATAATCGTGCTGAAATGGTGATACTGCTCCAGGAAAGGAAATTTGTAACGTGCCATTCCATATTGGCAATCCTTTATTTACAAAAACCAATTCATAATAGCCACTTGTTCCAATGAGCAATCTCGTTCTCTTCTTTATATTTACTAGCTCTAGTTTGTTTCCAACCTTTCGGTAATAAAGCAAAGCCATTATAGATATCGAAATAGGAATTGCTAAAATAGTAAGTAATACAAATTGTTTTAGCAATAAAGCAATAAAAAAGATGAAACACAAGACAGACAGATAGGTGGTGCTATTTTTCATTCCAAAATCATGCTTGGTCCAATTCATTGCATATTTGCCTCTACAGGTGTTTCTATTTTCTCTAACAGGTCTCGTAAGACATCTACTAAACTATGGACTAGCATTCCTTCAGGAGAAAGTTTCATACGATGTAAACATACTGGTTCTACGACCTGTTTTACATCATCAGGAATGACATAGGTTCTTCCTTGGATAAACGCATAAGCTTTTGCAGCTTGTAATAATGCTAAAGAAGCTCTACTGCTCAATCCTAGCTCAATTGAAGGATGGCTTCTAGTAGAATGAATAATCTGAATTATATATGTAAAAATATCCTCATGGACCTTTACTTCTTTTACCTCTTCAGCCCATTTGCTAATTACTTCTAAGTTGACAATCTGTTTGCTTCTTACCTTTCCAGGTTCTTTTCCGAATTGCTGTAAAATAATCCTTTCTTCCTCTAAAGTAGGATAATCGATAGCAAGCTTAAATAAAAATCGATCTAATTGAGCTGCAGGCAAAGGAAATGTTCCCTGCTGAGACTCTACCGGATTTTGTGTAGCAATTACCATAAAAGGTTGTGGCAATTTTATCGTTTGCCCATCGATAGATACCTGTTTTTCTTCCATAGATTCCAACAAACTAGACTGGGTTCTAGGAGTAGCTCTATTTATCTCATCGGCCAATAAAATATTTGTCATAACTGGTCCCATTCGAAGAATGAACTCTTGCTTTTGTGGGTGAAAAAAACTAATCCCGGTTACATCTGAAGGTAAGACGTCCGGTGTAAACTGAATACGATGAAACTCTCCCTGTATTGCCTCAGCAAATGTTTTGGCCATCATTGTTTTCCCTGAACCAGGGACACTTTCAAGCAACACATGCCCCTGAAGCAGCAAGCCCATGAGCATGAACTCAATTTCTTTATCTCTTCCTATAATTGCTTTGTTCAACTCTGTTTTAAGCTCTGCAACACTACTCATTTATCTCTCCCATTTCTAGCTGATATCTGCTTTATCTTTAAGGTGTATCTTATTGTTTACTTGACTATGAAATTCATTTAGCAAACGGTCTAATTCCTCGCTTAAACGAATGGTTTCTCTATTAGCTACACCATTTTCAACTGCAGATTGAATCATTTTTTCTCTCGTATATTCTAACTGATTTAAAATTGATTCTAGCATGTGGTTTCGCCCTTTCGTAAAATGTAATATTTATATCATTTTACCTTTTATTTCTAACAATTAAACCAAAATATAGAAATTTTTAATGATACAAAAATTAACTTCTTGGGTTTTCTAAATAAGTATATACTATTTTTCCACCCTGCATAGCATTTCCAGAAAAGTATTTAAAATCCTCTCTTTTAACCAAAAATTCTCGAAAATTTAGAAACTCATCCTTACTTATTTCGAGAAATTTAATTTCTCCATTTTTTAATTGTTCCATTTTCTTATCGAATTCTTCCATGTGTAACTCTCCTATTCTTTATTAAAAATTGTATAGTTTGCAAACATTTTATAAAAATACTTTACGTACTTCTCATTTTAGGGCAAACTGTATTATATTATGTTCTAAAGGGGTTGGGACAATCTATGAAAATAGCAGAAGTCGGTAATATAATTGAATTTAAAGATGGACTTCAAGGTATAGTGGAAAAGGTGAATGAGAATTCCGTCATCGTTGATTTAACTTATATGGAAAATTTCCACACCTTGGAATTAGAAGAAAAAACGGTCATTAATCATAAACGATATAAAATCCTTTATAGTAATGATGCTTAACCATCTCTGCCGTTCCTCTATTAGAAGAACGGTTTTATTGATAAATCGACCTCATTGACCTCATGTTGATTCCTTCCCTAACCTAAAAATTGATATATGAAAAAATTTCATCCCCGCTTATTATATATCTTTTTGGGAAAACTATCTTTAGCCCTATTTTAAAGGATGTGCTTTAATTGATACACAAAAAAACAATTATTTGGTTAGCATTAGCAACAATTGCTGCCTTTCTTTTTCATTGGTTTTCTTTTTCTAACGAAAAAGTGTTCTGGTATTTTTATGCTTTTACCACATTATTCTTGGCTTCCATTGCATTCTATGCAGGAGATATTAAAGATGAACTGAAAACCATTCCCTTTATGTTATACGGGTTATTATTTGGTGCTTTTTCTTATATGCTCCTTGGACTTATCTATAAAGCCATTGAAGTATTACCGTTCATTTCTACCAAAAGTATCGGGTCCTTTCTAAAAATATATGGTCCTGAAAACTTATGGCATTTTATTTTATTGTTTATTATCATTGTTCCGGGGGAAGAATTATTTTGGAGAGGTTTTTTGCAAAAACGGTTAAAAAATATCGTCTCTCCCGCTTATGCAATAATCATAAGCGCTATACTTTTTGGTATATCATTCATTTTCAGCGGATTCTATCTAGGAATGATTGCAGCTGCAGTTATAGGTGCTCTTCTTGGAATTCTCTATGAATGGAAAAAAAGCATGCCCCTTATTATTGTGGCACATATCACCATGCTTTTGCTTTTCTTCATCATCTTTCCAATTGTTTAATTACTTCAATGACTAACATAAAGGAGCTGACCAAACGTGAAAAAGATTTCCCTATTTTCTTTGCTTTTCCTTCTTACATTTTTTCTAGTAGCCTGCGGTTCAAGTGATTCTGATCTTGTACTAGACGAGACTCCAGAAGATACAGAAGAAGGACCATATACGGATGAGACTACGAATGTTTCGAAAGAAGAAGACGCACAGGAAGAGCCTCTAAATGGTTCAACCGTAGAAAGTGAAAACCTCAACTATTCAATGACTGTTGCTGAAGGCTTTGAACTAACCAGTGAGGAACCGAATAAAGATCTTGTATTTAACACAGAAAATGACGATCAATCTATGCGAATTGAAATTATTGATCCGGCTAGTGTTCATGATGAAGCAGCTAACTTAGTGACCACCCTTCAAAGTTCAAATGCTAACGGAACAGTTGAAACGATCAAAGATGAGTATTTCCTTCCAGAAGGTGAGGAAGTCTACGGTTATGAAATTGAAACCGAAGATGGAAAAGTATATGCTTATAGTTTTGTCCAAGGAGAGCTAGGC
>CAKQHO010000068.1 GCA_934234185.1 uncultured Psychrobacillus sp.
CTTTAAGTGTGGCGGCAGCGGCTGTAACGTTTGTAAGAAAACAGGCTGGATTGAAATTCTGGGAGCAGGTATGGTTCATCCAAACGTGCTAGAAATGGCCGGGTATGATTCGAAAAAGCTTTCTGGCTTTGCATTCGGAATGGGACCAGAGCGTATTGCAATGTTGAAATATGGAGTGGAAGATATTCGTCATTTCTATACAAATGATGTGCGTTTCTTATCGCAATTCCACCGATCAGAAGTGTAAGGAGGAAATGACATGTTAGTTTCTACAAAATGGTTATCAGAATATGTAAATACACAGGGCTTAGACCCAAAAGAGCTTGGGGAAAAGATTACTCGTTCGGGTATTGAGGTAGATGCAGTAATCGACCGCTCACAAGGAATAACAAACGTGGTAGTTGGTTATGTAAAGGAATGCATAAAGCATCCAGAGGCGGATAAGTTAAACATCTGTCAGGTAGATGTAGGGGAAGAAACGACACAAATCATTTGTGGCGCTCCAAACGTGGCTGCTGGTCAAAAAGTAATTGTTGCTCGTCCAGGTGCAGTATTACCTGGTGGAATAAAAATCAAGAAAGCAAAGCTACGTGGAGAAGAATCCAATGGTATGATTTGCTCTCTTCAAGAGCTTGGTATCGAAGGGCGTCTAGTGGCGAAAAAATATGCGGAAGGTATTTATGTGCTACCTGAAACAGCCGTACCAGGGGAAAGTGCCCTTTCTTTATTAGGATTAGATGATATCGTACTAGAGCTTGGCTTAACACCTAACCGTTCTGATGCATTGAGCATGCTTGGAGTGGCTTATGAAGTAGGTGCTATTCTCACGGAGGACATGAAATATCCAGAGGCAGCTTACACAGAAAGCACTGAAAAAGCAGAGGATGTTCTAAAGCTTCGTATTGATGCAATAGAACAAAATCCGATGTATATTGCAAAGGTAGTAAAGAACGTGGAAGTGAAGGAGTCACCACTTTGGCTTCAAAATCGTTTGATGGCTGCCGGTGTACGCCCTCACAACAATGTAGTAGATATTACAAACTATGTATTAATGGAATATGGGCAACCTCTACATGCATTTGATTATGACAGAATTGCAACAAAAGAAATTGTCGTTCGTCTTGCAAATGAAGGAGAAAAAATTACCACTCTCGATGATCAAGAGCGCACTCTAAAAGCGAATAACCTTGTCATTACAAATGGTCAAGAGCCGATTGCGATTGCTGGTGTAATGGGTGGGGCAAATTCTGAGGTCCATGATGGAACAACTACAGTAGTAATTGAATCAGCATATTTTGCTGGCGGTTCAGTACGCCAGACTTCTAAAGATCATAATCTACGTAGTGACGCAAGTGCTCGCTTTGAAAAAGGAGTAGATCCCAATCGAGTAATAGCTGCTGTAGAACGTGCTGCTAGTTTACTTGCTGAGCTAGCAGGAGGAGAAGTTTTAGCTGGTTCTGTCGTAGTGGATGAGCTAGATAAATCTCCAGCTGAGGTAGTCATATCACCAGATTTCATTAACAGCCGTTTGGGAATGAAAATTTCACTCGAAGAAATGACTTCTATCTTAACTCGCTTAAAGTTTGATTTCGAAGCAGCTAATGGCTATTTATATATTAAAGCTCCAACTCGCAGACAGGACATCAAAATTCCAGAGGACATCGTTGAAGAAATTGCTCGTATGTATGGCTACGATGAAATTCCGCTGACTTTGCCGGTAGAGGAATCAAAACCAGGTGGCTTAACAGCTTATCAGGCAAAGCGACGTTTAGTTCGTCAATATTTAGAAGGCGCTGGTCTATATCAAGCAATTACTTATTCTTTAACGTCGAAAGAGGCTGCTCAACTATTTGCTTTAGAGACAGCTCCAGTAACTGAGCTCCTTATGCCAATGAGTGAAGAGCGCAGCACATTAAGACAAAGCTTAATCCCTCACTTATTAGAGGCTGTTACTTACAATACAGCTCGTCAAGCGGATACAGTAGCTCTTTATGAGGTAGGCTCTGTATTCCTTGGTGAAACTGCTTCAGGTTTACCACAAGAGCAAGAGCATCTTGCTGCAGTAATAGCTGGCAAGTGGGTAGAACACAGTTGGCAGGGAGAGAAAAAAGCTGTTGATTTCTTTGTATTAAAAGGAATTGTGGAAGGCTTATTGGAAAAGCTTGGTCTTTCAACGGAGCTTACTTTTGAAAAAGCAACAGTAGACGGCTTGCACCCAGGACGCACAGCAGCTATCAAGCTATCAGGGGAATCCGTTGGCATAATTGGACAGCTTCACCCAGCTGAGCAAAAAGCGCGAGACTTGAAAGAAACATATGTTGTGGAGCTGAACTTAGCTAAGGTGTTAAATCTCCCAGTAGATGCATTGTACTATGTACCTGTTTCTAAATTCCCATCCATTACTCGAGATATCGCCCTAGTAGTAGATCGTGACAAAGCAGCTGGTGAGTTGCAAGCAACCATTCAAATGTCCGGTGGTCGATTACTAAAAGGAGTTCATTTATTCGACTTATATGAAGGTGACAAAATGGAAGCTGGCAAGAAGTCAGTTGCATTCTCTCTAACGTACTTTGATCCAGAGCGTACACTTACAGACGAAGAAGTGGTAAATGCACATAACAAAGTATTAAAAGCATTAGCAGAACAAGGCGCAGAATTACGAGGATAAATCTATATGGACTGCACTCACTCCTAGAGAGTGGGTGCAGTCCTTTTTTGTAGATAAGAAAGTCCTAAATCGTGGGGCTATGACTCTTCCCCCCTTTGCTTGGCATGGTAGAAAAGGGACTTGCGTAAAATAGTTGTAGGTGAGAATTAATCAAAGCTACCTTAGAGTAAAAGTAACCCTGCTAGGCCGACATTAATAATATTTTATACAATATACTTCCATAAAAGCTGATTTACATATAGATTATTGACTTCCTATTTTAGGAGACTACATCCAAAGACTTTGCATATTAATTGTTTACTTTTCCTAAAAATGGGTACTTAAATGATAGCAAAATTTTATTAAATACATAATTTTATTGCTATGGGAGAAACAATTCACGATGGAAAGGTAGGAGTTTGATGGGCGTAGGATTTTGGACATGGACAATAACAATAGTATTATCCCTTATTTTTATAGGTATGTCCTTTGTTTTTAAGAAAAAAGCGGATGAAAGCTTTGCACATTATGCAATAGCAGGCGGTACGTTGCCTTTCTTTTTATTATTATTTACTGACATTGCCACTATTATGGGAGTCGGTAACTTTGTAGGACATTCTTCTAAGGGATATGAAATTGGTATTGCAAACATCCCTTTTGTCATCGGAGAGCAAGGAGGCAAAATATTATTTGCCTTAGTTTTTGCAGGTTTTGCAGCAAAGTTTACATATAAGACAATTGCAGAAATGATGGATGATTTAATTGTTCGTGATCGAATTTTCCGTAGCATGGTAGCCGTTTTGGTCTCTGCAATTATGATTGCTTGGGTAAGCGGTCAGGCGATGGGCATGGGAGCTCTTTTTTCCACATTTACTGGTGTAGACCCAATTCCAATGATTCTATTATTCTCTGCTGTTTTTATTATTTATACGGCTGTCGGTGGGATGTATTCTGTGGTGTGGACAGATTTAGTGCAAGGAGGAATATTAATTGGTTTGGCGGTATGGTTTTATTTTCAAGTATTTAAGAAAATAGATTTTAGCTATACCAACCTAAAAAGTGGCCTAGAGGAAGTTGGAGCCATTGAACTAGCGCAAATGAATCTCTCCATTATGGAAATCATTTCATTAGTAGTCACCGGAACTCTAGGAATTTTAGTTGCACAGGTATATTGGCAAAGGTGTTTTGCTTCTAAGAATGTAAAATCAGCTTCTCGTGCGATGCTGATTAGTGGAATCGTTGCAATTATATTCACTATTTTCGCGACTATCAGTGGTATTGTAGTTAAAATTAATAATCCAAATCTTGATCCTAACAATGCTATTTCTTGGTTTATTCTTGAACAAATGACTGAAATGGCTGCTCTTGGATTCTTTACAATGATATTCCTAGCAGCTATCTCGAGTGCATCCTCTCTTCTGCATTCAGCAGCCGTAGTTATCATCAATGACCTCGTTATTCCAAATATGAAACCCAAAAAAGATTCCTTCTATCTAAAGATTACTAGATGGTGTGTTGTAGGTTTTGGGGCTTTAACAATAATTACTGCAATTTGGGCAGACTCTATTATTGATTTATTCTCGCAGGCGTATACAATGGCTGGCGGAGGGGTTGTACCTGTTTTGATCTTAGGGCTTCTTTGGAAGAGAGATAGGAAAAAAGAATTTACTATGGGCTCAAGTAACAGTAAGGTTTCCGTTTGGGGAGCTAGATTAGGAATTGTTACAGGATCTGTAGCTTCTTTAACTCTCGGCGTACTTTGGGGACTTTTAATTGCTATAGTATTGACGATGATAGTTTCAAAAATTTTACCTACCAATAATCAAAAAGTTTCGCTTTAAAATGAAAATTAGCCAAGACGAAAGCACACTGCTTAGTTTTGGCTGTTTTGTATTTTAGTATCAATTCGTCTGTTTGGCATAAAGGAATACTTGCTATAAAATAAAAGAACACACAAATATGGATAGGTGATATTATGCCAGCTTTAACTTTTGAACAAGAAATTATATTGAATGAACATCGTATATATACTTCAAAACCGCTTCGGACTCTTTTTACTCTAGAAAGACTGAGTAAGGAATTTTTCCAGGATGATTTTGCAAAATTAATGCAGGGAATTACAGATGCAGTCAACCCGG
Source organism: uncultured Psychrobacillus sp. (assembly GCA_934234185.1). Taxonomy (GTDB): domain Bacteria; phylum Bacillota; class Bacilli; order Bacillales_A; family Planococcaceae; genus Psychrobacillus. The sequence continues at coordinate 4,786 of CAKQHO010000068.1, forward strand.
TTGCAGCAGTGTCCCATTTTGCCAAACGATATGGAATGTTTTTTGCGACCCAGTTTTATATACTAGCAGCGTACGACATGATTTGGGATGGAAAACACACAGATTTTCATTTCGACGTGACGAAGGAATTTGGAACGTACACGGTAGCAATGTTTATTAACCCAAATGACTTTCGATATGTGAAGGAATCGGAAAGAGAAGAAGTAATAGAAACGATTTTGTTTCGACAAGGTCATGAAATAGTGCAATATTTGAGACAAACGACCAGTATTTCTCCTCTTATTATATGGGAAAGCTTCTTTGTTCATATGGTAAATCAATATGATAAGCTGCTAAAGGATCCTAGAACTGCTACACAGGCAATGGACGATATTGAAATACTAGAGGATGAAAAGGTGTGGAGACGTTTTGCAACTAAGTCTCTCTTTTATCAATACACACAGGGAAGAAACCCAGCTAATTTGGTTAATCAGCCTATTCGTAAAAGCTGTTGTCGATCTATGGATATTCCTGGTCAGGCGGCATGTGGCTATTGCCCGTTAAATAACAATGATTCAGCTGAAACGACCTTTTAATCGTTAACTAGTTAAGATGCAGTATTTATTGCTGATCAGGATGTTTACGGAATGATTTTTTCGCACGCAGAACATGTAATGGAAACTATGTTAAAATTATCTTAAATAAAGTACGAAGGAAAGGGAGATATGATGAGCTTAGCTTTAGAAATTTTCCGTATATTGCTTCCCATTATAATAGTGGGGGCGATTGTCGTATTTATTGTTCTAAGAATGGTTAAGAAAGGTAAGAACGGCACCCTGGGGAAAAAAGATTCAGAAGGCGCACAAATTTTATTGGATAGTTTAATACCATTAGGAATGATTAGTGGTTGTGCCGTTGCTGTACTGGTCAGTATGTTTTTTCCGGTTTCCTTTCTAACGGCCGTTAGTTTCGGACCTGGGATAGGTATGTTATTTGGATATATTGCTTATGAAATTTATAGTAAAAGAGAAGAAAGTTATTAAATCTCTTCTGATAAACTGAAGTATTTCTAACCCCATTCTAACTTTTAGAATGGGGTTAGTGTTTGTTTCTCTTTAAGCTGTTCGATTGTTTGTATTGAATCTTACTGGCCACAACGGTCACCTATGTGGAAAGTAAACAAGCTCAATATTTCGAAAAGTAAATGTTTGATATAATGAAATAAAGGGGTGAAGGGAAATGGAAAGAGTAGATGTTGTATATGCACTCATTACAGACGAAAAGCAAGAGAATATATTAATGGTACATAATATAGGGTCAAACTGGACTTTACCAGGTGGAACTGTAGAGCCAGGAGAAACCTTAGAAGAAGCAGTTATACGAGAAGTCCAAGAGGAGACTGGCTTAACGGCTAAAGTGGAGGGCGTAGTGTCTTTAAATGAAGCCTTTTTTGTACATAAAGATAGTCAGGTTTTATTCGTGACATTTAAAATGACTGTGGAAAACACAGAATTTTCTATTCAGCTTCCGGAGGAAATATCGGAAATTAAATGGGTGAATTTTAAGGATGCAAATAACTTGATGCCGTATCATCCAGGTGGTGTAGAATCACTTTTAAGGGCGAAAGTTCCGTATCTGTTTCAAGGATAAAATTTGGGGGATTGTTGTATGGAAACTTATTCAACAAAATGGTGGGAAAAAGTTCTGTTAGCAATTAACGATGGAATATTAGTAATTGATACTGACGAAAAAGTTATGTTTATCAATCCAGAGTATTCCAGAATTACCGGGGTGAGTAATGATATAGTTGGAAGTTATCTATCTGAATATAGACCGGGTGCTCAATTACCTAAAACATTAAAAGATGGAAAGACAAGAGCGGGTGTGTATAGAGAAATTAATGGACATGCCTATATTGTGGATATGGCTCCTATTTTGGTAGAAGGTAAGATTATTGGAGCTGTTTCTGTTTGTAAAGGGCTGAATGAAGTAAAGGATTTAACGGTAGAGTTAAATAAAAAAGAAAAACAAGTGGTTGAATTACAGGGGAAAATTTCTAGATTGTCTAGTGTAAAATATGATTTCGAACAAATTATTACTCAAAATGTAGAGATGATTGAGAACAAAGAAATTGCTCATAAGATTGCTCGTTCCAACCTACCAGTCCTTCTCACAGGAGAAAGTGGTACTGGTAAAGAGCTTTTCGCTCAATCAATCCATGGTGCTAGTAACAGAGAAGGTAAACCTTTTATAGCTGTTAACTGTGCCACAATACCTGATAATTTAATAGAAAGTGAGTTATTTGGATATGTTGAGGGTGCTTTTACGAGTGCTAAAAAAGGAGGTAAACCAGGTCTTTTTGAAACGGCAAATGAAGGTACCTTATTTTTAGATGAAATTGGCGACTTATCTTATCAGGTACAAGCAAAGCTTCTAAGAGTTCTTCAGGAAGGTGTTATAAGAAGAGTTGGTGATACGAAAGAGATAAAAGTGGACGTTAGAATTATAGCGGCTACACATCAAGATTTAAAACTAATGACTACTAAAAATAAATTTAGAGATGACTTATATTATCGTTTAAATGTTGCTCATCTAAATATACTTCCATTACGTAATAGAAAAGAGGATATTCCTCTCTTAATTAAACGATTTTTACCGAATGATTTAACGGTCCACGTGGAAGTTACACAGTATATGCAAAACTATCACTGGCCTGGTAATATTCGAGAGTTAAAAAATATGTTAAGCTATGCTTCCTGTTTAGCGGACGATAAAGTGATTAAAATGGAACATTTACCTGAAGTGATGAAAAATCAACTGTCTAATTTTTCTCTTGAAAAAGGAACGCTAAAATTAGTTACAGAAAAAGCAGAGAAAAAATATATTAAGCAGATGCTTGTTCTACATGAAAAAAACAGGAATGGAAGGCAAAAAGTAGCTGATACGCTCGGTATTTCTTTAGCAAGCTTATATAATAAAATGAAAAAGTACCAAATAGAATAGATACGTTCTAATTTTTTAGAATATCTATTTTTCATTCTATAATTTTAGAATACAGGTGAAAGAGCACTTTCTATTAGGAAGGCGCTCTTTTTATTTTAGTTACAAATAATTGTTCTAAATAATTAGAATGGAAATTATAGCAAGACGGGCTGAATGCCGTAATACAAGGGTTGAAAAGTTGGCATGAATCTTGCTTATTAAAGTAGTGCACAAATAAGTGCAAAAAAAGGAGGGGGAAAAATGGTAGCGTTATTAGGGTTTTTAACAATAGGGGTGTTTTTGTTTGCTATCTTCACAAAGAAAATTTCTGTAATTGTATCTTTAGTAATCATCCCGATTATATTCGGATTAGTAGGAGGGTTTGGACCAGAGCTAGGGGAGCTTATGCTAGCAGGCTTAGTACAGGTAGCACCTACTGGAATTATGCTAGTTTTTGCCATAATGTATTTTGGACTAATGATGGATGTAGGGTTATTTGATCCGATGATTAGAAAAATAATTGAACTAGTAAAAGGTGATCCATTGAAAGTAGTAATGGGTACCGTGATTCTTGCAATGCTAGTCCACTTAGATGGAAATGGATCTGCCACATTTATGATAACTATTACTGCTATGCTTCCGGTATACGAGAAGCTAAAGATGAATCGACTTATACTAGCTGGAGTAGTTGCTCTAGGTGCAGGGGTAATGAACCTTATTCCTTGGGGTGGGCCTACTGCTCGAGCAATTACTACTCTTAATGCAGATGTTACAGATATTTTTAATCCTGTAGTTCCTGCCATGATAGCCGGGATAGTATGGGTACTGTTTGCAAGTTATTTGATTGGTAAAAAAGAGCGTAAACGTTTAGGAATAGTAGATGTAAAGGATATAGAATATAAAATGGAAATCGATGAGGAAACAAGGAAAATTCGAAGACCAAAGCTATTTTATTTTAATTTATTTTTAACTCTATTGATGCTATGTGCATTACTTTTTGTTTGGTTACCAATGCCTGTAGTGTTTGTAGTTGGTTTCATCATTGCATTAATGGTAAATTATCCTAAAAATGAAGAGCAGCAAGCGAGAATAGCTAGTCATGCTGGAAATGTTATTTTAGTAGCTTCCATGATTTTTGCTGCAGGGATATTCACTGGTATTTTAAATGGTACTGGAATGATTACCGAGATGGCATCATCTCTTGTAAATTTAATTCCTGACTCACTTGGAAACCTTTTACCGGTTATAGTTGCGATTACAAGTATGCCGTTAAGTTTGGTCTTTACTCCTGATGCTTATTATTTTGGAGTATTACCGATTATTAGTGAAACAGCTGCGTCTCTAGGGATAGATCCTTTTGAAATCGGGAGAGCCGCAATTCTTGGACAGATGACTGTCGGTTTCCCGCTAAGTCCATTAACTGCTTCCACCTTTATATTGATCGGACTTGCAAAAGTAGATTTATTTGAACATCAAAAGTTTATTTTTAAGTGGGCTTTCGGAACGACTATTGTAATGACTATTGTTGCTTTACTAACTGGAGCAATAACAATTTGAGGTGAATAGAATGATTAGAATTGGAACTGGAGCAGGATTTGCAGGTGATAGAATTGAGCCTGCGGAAGTGTTAGTAGAACATGCGGATCTCGATTATTTAATATTAGAGTGTCTTGCAGAAAGAACGATAGCTTTAGCTCAAAAAAGAAAAAAACAGGATAATAATCTAGGCTACGATAACTTGCTAGAAAAAAGAATGCGTTCCTTACTGCCTAGAATTGCTGGTAAAAAGGTAAGAATCATATCAAACATGGGAGCAGCTAATCCTATAGCTGGAGCCAATAAAATAATAGAAATAGCAAGAGAGCTTAATATATCTATTAAAGTAGCGGCAATAACGGGTGATGATGTCCTTTCCCAAATCTCATTAGAAGATGAGATTTGGGAAACTGGGAACCCTCTAAAAAATCATGGAAATCTGATATCTGCTAATGCCTATATAGGCGTAGAAGCTTTGTTAGATGCATTGAAATCAGATGCTCAGATTATTATTGCAGGAAGAGTAGCAGATCCATCCTTGTTTTTAGCTCCTATGATTCATGAATTTAACTGGCCGCTTGATGATTATGAAAGGTTGGCTAAAGGTACAGTGGTTGGTCATCTATTAGAGTGTGCTGGACAGTTAACCGGAGGATATTTTGCTGATCCAGGGAAAAAAGATGTGAAAGATATGGCGAAGCTTGGATTTCCTTATGCTGATGTCTCTCCAGATGGTTCTGCTGTTTTAGCTAAAGTCGAACAAACGGGAGGGCAAATTACACTCCAGACAGTAAAGGAGCAATTACTCTATGAAGTTATTAATCCTTATGAATACGTCACACCAGATGTGATCGCGGACTTTACAAAAGTTCAACTGAAAGAAATATCTACTGGTCGAATTCATGTAGATGGTGCAATGGGTATTGCTAAGCCAAATAATTTAAAAGTAAGTGTGGGGTATGACGCAGGGTATATCGGTGAAGGAGAAATCACTTATGCTGGAGGTAATGCTCTTAAAAGGGCAGAATTAGCGGGCAGTATTATCAAAGAACGAATTGGTCATCTATTCTCGGAATTTAGAGTTGATTACATAGGGGTTAATTCAGCTCATAGAAAAATATTTAGCGATACGAAACCGTATGAGGTGCGATTAAGAATAGCGGGTAAAACTACAGACCTTCCGACTGCAAGCCTGGTTGGGGAAGAAGTAGAGGCACTCTATACAAATGGCCCAGCAGGCGGTGGGGGAGCAAGAAAACTTGTAAATGAAGTGGTAGGAGTTGTATCTACCTTTATAGACCGAACTCGAGTAAGCTTTCATACTGAATGGAGGGGGTGTGAGTAAATGAAATTATACGACGTAGCCCACTGTCGAACAGGTGATAAAGGGAATACCATTACTTTATCTGTAATACCATATCAAGAAGAGGACTATGATTTTCTAAAGAAAACACTTTCCGAGGAAATAGTACAGAAACATTTAAGTGGCATAGTAAAGGGAAAAGTTAAGAGGTATGAGGTGGATAACATTTTAGCTTTACAATTCGTCTGTAGCGAAGCGCTTGCTTCAGGCGTTACTACTTCACTAACAAGTGATACTCATGGGAAAACATTAAGTTATGCCCTGTTAGAGATAGAATTATAAATGCAGTTTTAACTTTTCTAGTAATGTATTGAATAAAAGGGATGTCCAAAAAGCTATAACTTTTTGGACATCCTTTTTTTTACTTTGATAACTCTTTTCGATGGAAAGAAGATGGAATGTTTAATTCTTCTCTATATTTCGTAACAGCTCTTCGAGAGATTTCTACTCCTTTAACTGTTTTGAGATAGTCTGCTATTTGTTGATCGGAGAATGGTTTTATTTTATTTTCACTCGAAATATAACTTTTCAGCATATATTTAACCGAGGATTGGGAAATTATTTGGTTATCCTTTTGCATTATTTTGGTTGAAAAAAACTTTCTTAAAGGAAATGTCCCCATAGGTGTTTGAATAATTTTATTCATAGTGGCTCTACTTATGGTGGATTCATGCATTCCTATTTCAGTAGCAATATCTTTTAGAGTTAGGGGAGCTAATGAACTAATCCCCGAATCAAAGAATTGTTTTTGTTTATCAATTATTATCTTAGTAACTAAAAGTATTGTTGCATTTCGTTTTTCTATGTTATTTATTAGCCTTTTATATAATGTATACTTCTCATTTATATAGATAGAGCTTGGCAATAATTCTAAGTAATAGTTATTTAAATGAATAGTAGGTAGAATGGAGTCATTCAGCGATATTTTAAACTTTCCATTTTTAGAAATATCCAAAATAATATCTGGAGTTACATATTCAAGCTGTTCGTTTGAATGATCCAGTCGAGGAGAAATATTCAAAGCTTTTATGAGTTCATAGGATTTCTCTAAATTCTCCCATGAAACTTTTAAAGTCTTAGATAGATGCCTCCAATTTTTTTTTATAAAATGTTCAAAATGATTTTGAATGATAGTATTTGCAACTATTTCATTTGGATATTGCGCTTTTAGCTGTAATAATAGTGATTCTTGAATATTCCTAGCGCCAATACCAAAGGGGCCAAAATCTTGTAGAAGGATTATTCCTTTTTCTATTTCTTCATTAATGTATTTTTCTTCTATCTTCAAAAAGCCTTTATCATCTAAGTTATAGATAATAAACTTTAGAATACTTTTTTCCATTAGTGTAAGTTTAGATAGCTTTACCTCCTCCCAAAGACAATCTCTAAAATTAGTATTCATGCTAGATATAGCATCTATAGCAGAAAATCCTTTTGAAGCGGAAGAAACCTGGTTTCTTCTATCTTTTAATTCAATAAGAGGATTTTCCATTTCTTGTTCTTTTAAATAAGAATAAAGCTCGTGAGTTGAATACTGAAGCAGTTCGAGTGATTCTTGTAAAACGGTAGATATATGCGTTTCTGATGTTTGCTTTTGCATAATATTTACATTCATCCTATATCTCCTTACCTTTTGTAAACGATTACATAAATTAAATATATTATACTACTAATAATATATTACTTCCTCCATATTTGATGTACTTTGATATAATTTGGAAAGAGGTAGTTCCATCCAGTATGTAATTTCTTTGAAATGATTAACGATTTATATAGCTACAGGGCAAGTTTGTTAGGGCTAATGTTGAAAAAAGAGAGTTTTTTTTAGAATAGGTAAATTAATCACTACTCATGTAGCTAGTGTGATATATAGGAGGTTTTTATGCTAAAGAAAAGATTTGCTAATCGTCCAGATTGGAAAAGAATATTGCAAAAAAAGTATGCTTCAATGGAAGTGAAAGAAGAAGGCTTTGAGGGAACAGTTACGCTTCTTTTATTAGAGGAGGTATCGGAGTCGTTAGTTGTGAATTATGAACAACATAGCATTTGTATTGTTGATAAAGGCTACTCATGGCTTCAACATTTTCCAAAGGGTAAACAATACACCTTGACTACCATGCTTAACGAAAAGGGAGAAATTGTACAATGGTATTTTGATCTGTGTGAAAGTATTGGTAGTGAGCTAGGAATTCCTTGGTGGGAGGATTTGTATCTTGATATTATCGTACTTCCCTCTGGAGAAGTTTTCTTATTAGATGAGGATGAACTTACACAGGCATATGAGGAGCAAATTATCTCGAAGGAACAATATGAGAAAACTATTACGGAAGCCAACAAGCTAATTAATTTAATAATAGAGGAAAAATTACCGTTGCTTCATCTTGTGAAAAGACATAGAAAAGAGCTAGAGACTTTATTGGCAGGGGGAGAAAACATATGAGAAAAGTAGAAGTGATAGCTTATACCAATGAGTGGTCAAAAAAATTTGATCAGGAGGCTCAGCTTATTCATCATATAATGGGCCAAGAGATAATTGATATCCATCATATAGGAAGTACTTCTGTGCCTGGCTTAAAGGCAAAGCCAATAATTGATATGATGCCAGTGGTTCGCGATATTTCGAAAGTAGATAACTATATTCACAAAATGGAGGATGCTGGATATGAAGCACTTGGAGAAAACGGACTTCCTGGGCGACGGTATTTCCGTAAGGGTGGAGATAACCGGACTCACCATGTTCATGTTTTCGAAGAGGGCCATCCCGATGTGGAGAGACACCTGGTGTTTAGAGACTATTTATGCTCCCATCCTAAAGACATGAGGGCCTACGGAGATTTAAAGGAATCTCTTGCTAATACATACCCAACTAATATAGATGCATATATAGACGGAAAAGACCAGCTGGTGAAAGATATTGAAAGAAGGGCAATAGAGTGGAGACAGAATCGATAATTAACTTCCATCGACCCTTCGGAGTCTATGGGTTGTTAGAACAGGATAAAAAGCTGCTAGTCATAAATAAGAACTGTGGTCCTTATATTAACCGTTATGACCTCCCAGGTGGAAGCTTGGAGGAACGTGAAACGCTTGCAGCTGCTCTGAAAAGAGAATTTATGGAGGAAACTGGTCTTTATGTAGAAGTAGTTCAACAGATTGGTGCTTTTGATTTTATGGTAAATACAAATTGGCGAGAAGGGACATTAGTTCATCATATTGCTATTTTTTATTTAGTCAGGAAATTAGGTGGCTCTCTCATTGTGCCTGATATTTTTGAGGGACAGGATTCACTTGGCACTGCTTGGGTCTCTAAAGACGATGTGGACGGAAAAAATGCTTCACCTTTAGTTTTAAAGGCTTTCGACTATCTTCGTACTAATGCTGTTTCTGTACAGGCAGATATTTATGACAAATGGGAAGTGAAATTATAGGGGGGACATGTCATGCAAAAAAACTTACTTGAAAGATTAGGGATATCTATCCCAGTTATACAAGCTCCCATGGCAGGAGGTGTTACGACCACAAGGCTTGTCACTGAGGTTTCCGATAATGGAGGGCTAGGGATGATTGGTGCTGGTTATATGAGTCATGAGCAGCTTAGAGAACAAGTGCAGGATATAAAGAAACTGACAGATAAGCCCTTTGGAGTAAATCTCTTTGTTCCGAATAGTCATACTCATACGGTGGAAGTAAAAGATATGCTTTTACTTCTACAAAAATATGAAAAGTTGCTTGGAATAGAAGAAAAGCATATAAAGCTATCAAAATTTGAGGAAACAGTAAACGCATTTGAAAAACAAGTAGATGAAGTTCTGTCTCTGGGTGTGCCGATATGTTCCTTTACTTTTGGAATTCCTCCTTTAGACATTATTCAAAAAATGAAAGAAAAAGGAATATTGCTAATTGGAACAGCTACAACTGTTATTGAAGCAATTGCTAATGAAGATGCAGGAATGGATGCAGTGGTAGTGCAAGGTAGTGAGGCTGGAGGACATCGAGGGAATTTCCTGAGCACTCAGGAAGAAGGAATGATTGGTCTAATGTCACTTATTCCCCAGGTCGTGGATAAGATTCAACTGCCAGTCATTGCAGCCGGAGGCATCATGGACGGTAGGGGAATAATGGCTGCTCGTTGCTTAGGAGCCCAGGTTGTGCAAATGGGCACTGCATTTCTAACGTGTGAAGAGAGTGGAGCTCATGCTACTCATAAGCAAGCAGTGCTAAATGCAAATCCCGAAGATATCAGTCTTACACGAGCATTCTCCGGAAAATGGGCAAGAGGAGTTATAAACCATTTTATGCGGGAAATGAAGGAAAGAGAAACTGTTATCCCTACGTTTCCTATTCAAAATTTGCTTACCCAAGCAATAAGAAAGGCTGCTGCTCAGCAAAATGATAGGGAGTTCATGTCTCTTTGGTCAGGGCAGAGTCCAACACTAGCTAAGGCAGAAACGGTAAAAATGTTACTAGAGCGAGTAATGAGAGAAGTAGAGCAAATTAAAAGGAATATTTATTAAAGTATTAAAATGGAGGAAACTTTGTGGAAAGATTTGTTTTTATATTTGGTCCTTAGGTAGTCGTTAAAATGACGGTTTTCATAATCATATGACGATTGATTGTAGAACTTTCCTATTGTGAAGCTCTAGACGTAGGTTAGCCATGTTATTCAAAAGAAAATACACGATTAGCTTTGAAAGAAGTCGTTCATTGATTAAAAAGGAATTTAATTTTAAAAAAAAGCCCTCAATAAGGAGGGCTACAGACTGTATACTAAGAAAAATATACAAGTTTATTTTTTCAGCTTTATCTCATAATAAGGCTCTTCCTGTTCCGTATCTTCAAACCATTTCAATCCTTTGTTTTCAAAGCCAATCTTTTCTAGTATCTTCAAGGATTGTATATTATCAGGGCTGGCTGAAGCGAAGATTAGATTTACATCGCCATGCTTACTTGCTAACTCTATACACGCAGTAGCAGCCTCTGTAGCATAGCCTTTCCCCCAAGCCTGTTGGTTAAAATGATAAATCAGTTCGACTTCTTGGATATTTCCCGAAAGGTTAAAGCCTGCTGCTCCGATTACTTCTTCCAAGTTTTTCTCGAACAATGCATAGACGGATAATCCATTTTCTAAATGACATCTCCGGTATGCTTGAATAGTCTTTGGAAGTAAGTCTTCAGAAGAAGCGCCGTTGCAGTGCTTCATGACCTCTTCATTTCCCCAAAATTTCTTCACGTCAGGAAGAAATCTTTCTTCCAGGAGTACTCCTTTTAAGCGTTCTGTTTCAAATATTACTTCCATACCATTTTCCCCTTATCCAAATCGTTTTCTGTTTACTAATGTGATAGCCTTTTGGGTATTAGCAAAGTGCCATTTTGTTATTGCCTTTAAAAACTCTTCCCCATGCTTCATATAAATTTTTGCGGCTACTTCGTCCACTTTAGAGCTTGCCCCTTTAGGAATCGTGGTTTGTGCTATTTCGGTAAGACGGTCCATTTCTTTTAAAAATGCATATCTTGCTATTATAGAAGCAGCAGCAACAGATACATGTAACTGCTCAGCCTTCGTTGAAAAAAGTACATTTTCACGGATGATTTCCTTTTCATTCTTTATATGATTGTAATAAATGCCCCGCTCAGCAAATTGATCGATCAAGATATGATCTGGTCTTTGTGGAGCTATTTTATTTAATACATGCTTCAGTGCCTGATTGTGCAGAAGTGCTTTTATTTTACCTTGCGACCAGCCCTTTGCTTGGATTTGATTGTATTTTTCATTTTTTAATACTAAAACACTATAGGATATAGAAGACATTAAGTCAGGAGCCATTTTGCGCATCACATCGTCCGTAAGCATCTTGGAATCCTTCACTCCAAGTTCCTTTACAAGGGCTACTTTTTCTGCTGGTACATAGCAAGCTGCTACTGTAATTGGGCCGAAATAATCGCCAGTCCCTGTTTCATCGGATCCAATAACGGAGAGATTTGCGAAATTTTGGGGAAGCTGGTCACCCTTCACGGAGCTTACCTCTACCTTTTTGTCAGAAGCCTCAGAGGTACCCCAACGGGATGCCTCGCGAGAAGCCCCGCTTCCTTGGAATAAAACCTTTCCAGATTTATAAACGGTGATTGCTGTATCTGCAAGCTTTGCTGCAAAAACTACTCCACTAGCAGCTCTATCCACTTGAAATTTCTCATAATGTTTTTTAACTCGTTGAATGCCTTCATTCGACATAATTACTACTTCGTTTGCCATTAAGGTAGTTCCTTTCTTCACACGGGAATCTATTTCGTGTTATTATTATACATAGGATTTTCTGGGGGAGGGTTCGTCTTTGTCAGAACTAGAAAAAACAAGGATTTCTGTGGATATCTATGGACAGAATTATAAAATGGTAGGTTCCGAAACTTCTGGTCACATGAGACTCGTTGCCTCCATGGTAGATGATAAGATGAGAGAAATACATTCTCATAATCAACAACTAGATATAGCGAAATTGGCAGTGCTTACTGCTGTCAATGCAGTAAATGATTACATAAAAGTGAAAGAGCAGCTTGAACTTTTAGAAGAAGAATTGAAAAGGCTAAAGGACTGAAAAAATGTTAGATATAATTATTCTTATTTTACTGATAGCTGGTTTTATTACTGGTGCAAGAAGAGGGCTAATTGTTCAACTGATTCATATGACTGGTTTCATCATTGCTCTCATTGTTGCTTATCTATATTATAAACCACTTTCAGAGAAATTTGTTTTATGGATTCCATTCCCGGCAATTACTTCTGACTCTAAACTTACGATAGCTGTAGAAAATCTTGATCTCGACCAAACATTCTATCGAATTATTGCATTTGTTTTAATTTTTATGGTCGTGAAGTTTGGATTACAGTTGTTTGCTTCCATGTTTGATTTCTTAAAGTATTTGCCTATACTAGGATTTGTAAGCAATATTGCTGGAGCAATTTTAGGACTAATAGAATTCTATTTTATACTCTTTGTCTTGTTGTATGTATTAGCGTTACTTCCGCTAGATATGATTCAAGGTTTCATGGAAAATTCTATTCTTACAAATTGGATGCTTGAGCATACACCGATTCTTTCAGAAATGGTGAAAAACTGGTGGTATATTTATACGGAAAAATAAATGTGACTTCTCTCAGTAGAGGGAAGTTTTTTTTGAAGACAAGAAAGTATTAAAACTTCAACCCCATAAAGCCGTTGTATTGTGGTCTGGTGATCGGGGCAGAACAGGCGCTTGCGCATTTCAAGGATGTCCAGCGCAAGCAGCCTTGCCCCTCGAGGTCAAATGGATAA
>CAKQHO010000069.1 GCA_934234185.1 uncultured Psychrobacillus sp.
CAAAAACGAACAAAAAGGGTCTTATTTTTTCTAGATATTAATCGATTATAAAAAGACTACAGTTTTTCAGTGCCCTCGCCCAGTGTTCATGGTTTTTTTGTTCAGCTCCGTACCTTGCCACTCGAGTTAATTAGGGGGAAACTAGGCAGTTTGTGCATTTATTAAGGATTAGGTCTTGCAAAATATCTGCAATCTACCAGTCGTCTTTCTATTAATCCAGCCAACTAGTTACTTACTTGCAAGTCTTTTTCTCCTGTACTTGCGAGATTCCTAGGTTTACTTGCATGTCGATCTCTAATACTTGTGCTAGCGATTTTTAAACAAAGGTTGCGAGTCGATACTCTAGCTTATTGCTCTCCATGTAAACCGTACACCTAAAGAGGACACGTGTTTACTTGTTTTATATATCAACGGAAGTTTATTTATGACAGGTCTAAATACTTGTCGATTTATAGGTTAATAAATTCAGTCTTTTGATAGTGTTATAATTCTAAATACCTACATAAAGAAGAGTAAACTAGGTCTAAGAAATCTATTTTTTCTGAATTAAAGGAAAATTTAAAAAACAGTAGAATAAGAGATTTTGGTACAAAAAAACAGAAGGGGAAGGTAGAAAAATGACAAGAAATAAGAAATTCAAGAGATTTATGAGTATTTTTCTCAGTTTTCTCATCTTTTTTTCATTGGTTATGCCAACATATACATCGGCAACCACTGAAGAAGGCTCTAGTCACGATATTCTAGATGAACTTGAGCTGGTGAAGAAAAAGGAAGCACTGAGTAAAGAAGAGGATGGTCCATCTGTAATAGAGGATACATCAGAGACCAAGTCCTTGCTCTCTGGGCTAGATTGGCAGCTCAGTCTTCAAGATAATGAGCCAGTAAAGGAAGAAGAGGAAATAAAGATTTCGGAAGCTGTAACAACACAGCTGGAGAAGGATAAGAAAGTAAACGTCATAATTAAAATGAAGGATAAACCTAATTATGATTCTTTGGAGTTAAATGCACGAAAAAAACAAACAAAAAAAGAAAGAGTGCAAGTAGTAAAGACTTCCTTAGAATCTAAAGCGGAGAAGTCACAAAAGGGGGTAATAGCCTCTTTAAAATCATTAGAAAAGAAAGGTCATGCCAAGTTCACAAAATCCTTATGGATTAATAATAGCGTTGTAGCAACAATCGACGAAGAAGCGCTAAGGGACTTAGAAAATAGAGAAGATATTGAAAGTATTGAGTTGGATGAGGTTGTACAACTACCTGAAATTAAAGTCGAGAACAGTGCTCCACGTTTACCTGAATGGGGCTTAGAAAAAATTTATGCTACAAAGGTATGGGAAGACTATGGCATTAAAGGGAAAGGTGTCGTAGTAGGAGTAATGGACACAGGAGTAGACGGATCCCACGAAGCCCTTAAAAATAATTATAGGGGAAGAGATGGAAGTCATAAATATTCATGGATTGACTTATCGGGACATAATTATGCAACTCCTTCAGACGGAAACGGTCATGGTACTCACGTAGCTGGAACAGCGGTAGGAGGAGGAGCTGGAGAGCCAATAGGAGTTGCTCCGGAAGCAGAATGGATTGCAGCGAAAATCTTTACAGATGGTGGGTCCACCACAAACTCTATTATACATGAAGCTTTCCAATGGTTCATGGCACCGGGAGGAGATCCAGCTAAGGCACCTGATGTTGTAAACAATTCTTGGGGTAATTCCAATGGAGCGAATACTACTTATGCAGAGGCAGTTCAAGCTTGGATAGCAGCAGGTATATTTCCACTGTTTGCAGCGGGAAATGATGGTCCTGGAGGACAGACTATTGGGTCACCAGGAAGCTTTATAGATTCCTTTGCTGTAGGAGCAACAGACTCAAATGATGTTATAGCCTCTTTTTCTAGTAGAGGGCCGGTTTATTGGAATGATGAGAATGGCGAAAAAGTTCGTTATATAAAGCCAGACATCTCTGCACCTGGTCATCAAATTTATTCAGCGTGGCCAACAAAGCTAGGAAGAGGGAAGTATCACACAATTAGTGGAACATCTATGGCTACGCCTCATGTAGCAGGAGCTATAGCTTTACTTTTGTCTACGCGACCTGATTTAACTGTGGACGATGTAAAGACTTTATTAAAATCCACTACTAGAAAAGAGGCCCACATGGGTACTCTGCCAAATGATGTTTATGGAGAAGGGATTATCAATATTCATCAAGCAGTAACAGAAGCAGCCTATGCTGGTGAGATAAAAGGAAATGTTACAGATACAGAAGGAAATCCTATTCAAGCAAAAGTTAAATTGATTGGTCAAGATAGAGAATTTTTAACGCAAAAAGATGGTTACTTCCAACAAAAAGTAAAAGCAGGAACATACAAAGTCGAAGTGTCCGCCTTTGGTTACGATAAGCTGGAAACTGAAATAGTGATTGTAAAAGAGAAAGTACAAAATGTTTCTTGGAAATTAAAGCTATCTTCGATTCATCAAGTTAATGTGAAGGTATTGGAGAAGCAGAGTAAGGAAGCTGTTCCATATGCCTATGTACGAGTAGTAGATACTCCACTTTCAGGAAGAACAGATGAAAATGGAGAGATTAGTTTCCAAAGAGTTCCTTCAGGAATCTATGAAGTGCTAATTACTGGAGAAGGGATTGAAGGGAAAAAAACTCCAGTGAATGTCACAGGCAATCAAACGCTAACTATTGAAGTGAGCCCTGCTGATACAGGGAATAGTGAAAGAGATTGGAAAACTGCTAATAACAATTATGCTCGAAATGCAGTAAGCTCGAACGCAATAGATTACCAAACGTTACAGCCAAAATGGCATTATGATACTGGCTCTAAAGGAGAGATTGTGTTCTCTACTCCAGCCGCTACTAGTGAGCAATTAATTGTCGTGACAGAAATGGGCTGGGTAATATCCCTTAATCCACACACCGGTCTAGAGGACTGGAGCGTTCGGATTGGGTCAACTAACCGATCCACGCCAACTGTTGAAGATGGAATGGTATTTCTAAGTGGCGGGGTAGACCAAACTATTTATGCTCTAGATTTAAAAAATGGAAATATTATTTGGAGTAAATATTTAGGGCAAGCTGCTGTTTATGAAGCTCCTCTTTACCGAGACGGTGTTTTATATGTTGGTTCAGGCCTAAATACGGATGCGAGCGTTTTTGCATTTAATGCTGCTACAGGAGATTTAATCTGGAAAAAGCAATTAGGTGGAGAAACTTTCTTTGGGGGAGCTTTGGGAGACGAATATCTATATGTTGGTACATATATTGGCCAAACCATTTATGCACTAAACCTAGAAGATGGCTCTGAGGTGTGGAAAAAATTTGTACCTGGCTATGGCTTTGCGGCAAAGCCAGTAGTAGATGGGAACGAATTGTTTGCGAACGTTTCTAATATGGGTTTAGGAACTGGTGAACTTTTTGTATTCGATGCGTTAACTGGGGAAGTAAAATACACAGTACCTAATATAGGGGATACGCAGGCAACCTCGCCAATTATATTTGAAGATATAGTGGTAATAGGCTCTGCTACTCAGCCGCTCTTAAAAGCATTCAATAGAAAAGACGGTCAACTACTTTGGGAAAATAGAATAGTAGGAACTTCTATGAATAACGGATCGGTATCTTCAAATGGTTTATTATTCGTTACTGGATTAAGTGGGAGTTTCTATATAATCGATGTTTATACTGGGGAAGTTTTGAAAGACTTTACTCTTCCAAGTTTTAGTTACTCTAGCATCCCAGTATTACCTGGTATGGTCCTTGTCCCGTATAGAAAGGGGATCCAAGCTTATGCCTCACAAGGCGCGATAACAGGTCATATAACTGATGCTAATGGAAAGGCAATAGCAGGAAAACTACAAGTACTAGAAACGTTAGAGACGGCAATTGCTGATGAAAATGGAAGATATAGTCTTGAGCACGTGCCGGGAGAATATACGATTAAGGCATCTTATTATGGGAAAAAACAAGTTATTCAAAAGGTGAAATTAGTCTCTGGTTACCCATTAGAGCGGAACTTTAAGTTAGAGGATGCGAGTCAGGGAACGTTAGAGCTTAAAGTTACGGACAAGCGAACAAAGGAGCCACTATCTGATGTAGAAATTGTACTAGAGGATACTCCAATCATAGGTAACACAAATGGAGAAGGCGATTACCAAAAGGAAGTTTATGAAGGAGAATATTATCTAACATTATCTTTAACAGGTTATGCAAAGATAAAACAAATAGTAACTATTAAACCTGGTAAGGAAAATAACTTAGAAATTGAGCTGCAGCCATTTGACATTGCAGTATTAAATGATTGGAATGGTGAAGTTACTACCGTTCTAAATAGAAACGGCTTTCATGCAGAGGAACGAGATTGGGACATTTTAGAAAATATAGATAAGTATCAGATCATTTATTTAAATGGTGCTTATACATCTGGTGGTACACCACCTGACGAAGAAACTTTTAATCGTCTACTTTCTTTGGCAAAAGAGCATGATGTAGATTTAGTTTTTGTAGATGCTTGGGGTATTAAATATGGATCTATAGAGCAGCTTAATAATTACCTGAAGGATCCAAAGGAATTTAATACTCATTACAGTATGTCTACAGGGATTGTCCAGCTTAAGGTAGATAAAAAACACCCGATTCTAGAAGGCTATGAGGTAGGGGACAAACTAACACTCTTCAGCAGAACTTCAGATTTTGCGTGGTTTAATCAATATTCTGGAAAGCATCTGGCTACTGTTGGTAATACGAATCTTGGAGATAAAGGAACGGGAGTGGCTTACAAGCCGGTTTCAGAAAACAGTGCTCACGTGGTTCTTGCTAATCACGCTGCAACTCCGTGGATTTCACCGCTTCAAGGCTGGTCCAAGGATATGGCAAATATTCTTTATAACACGATGGATTACCTCCTGGAGGCTAAATATGGAGTTTTTAAAGGGAAACTTGTGGATAGCGAAGGAGAACCAATACAGGGTGAATTAGAAATTTTAGAAACAAATACATTAGCAAAAACAGATTCAGAAACAGGGGAACTGGAGCTATTTCATGAAGAAGGAGAATATTTGGTAGAAATCCGGTCTTTAGGCTATAAAACAGTTAATCTTCCAGTTACCTTTGAAAATGGTGTCCCTATTATGAAAACCGTGGTTATGGAATCCACTGAAGAAGGAACTATTACTGGTATTATTGTTGACGCTGGAAATAATCCAGTAAACGGGGCAAAAGTAACCCTTTTACTTGATGATGAAGTAATAGAAGAAAAGGTAGTTTCTGAGAATGGTCGCTATGAGTTTACGAACCTAGTAGAAGGAAACTACAAAGTAAGGGTAAATGCTGATGGATTCTTAGTAGAAGTAAAAGACATTAGACTAAGAGATGAGCCGTTATCCATTGACTTTACATTAACAGCAATACCAAGAGTGGCAGTATTAAATGATTCTTCCACAGCTACTGGCTTCGGCAGTGTATTGAGGGAGAAGGGTATACCAGTTACAAATCTTACCATTGCAAATGTGGTAGAAGAAATAGGTAAGTATGATGTGTTATTTGTTAACCAAACATCGACCTCTTCATTTAAAAAAGAAAACTTAGATGCGCTTTTAGCAGCAGCAGACAAAGCTGGAACTAGTCTTATTTTTGGAGAATCTACTTTTACAGATTCACCAATTAGTCAGCTGCAAGCCTTGAGAAAAGATCCAGGCATAAGGGAACGTGCTAGTGTAACAAATATGGAAGCAGGATATGTGGTAGAAGAGAAACATCCTATATTCGGAGATGCGAAAGTAGGAGATTATCTTCCGATACTTATTGGAAGCAAAAGTACTATAGGCTATTTTAATGAATACTCTGGTACAGGAATTGCAAAGATTAAGCATGAAGGCAGAGATCCATACGGTTTGGGAATAGCTTACAAACCAAGGACCTCTGAAAGTGTAGAGCTTTTAATGGGTGGACATGGGTTTTCTATCTCTCACACTGCTGAGCATTACACGCAAGCTGGGAAAGAGTTATTGGTACGTGCAGTATTATGGGCGGCAACTGCTAATTTTGCAACAGTTTCAGGAACCGTCAAGGATGTCGAGGGCAATCCTGTTAACGCTAGCATCCAAGTGGTCGGAGAAAGACATATAACAACTACAGATTTAGAAAATGGATACTTTGAAATGGCATTGTTAGACGGTGAATATCAGCTAGAAGTATCGGCCTATGGTTATCAGTCTAAAACAGTTTCGGCTGTTGTTGGGGCGAACGGAGTACCATTAGAAATCACTCTTGAGACAGACGAAAGCATTGGTTCGATAACAGGATCTGTAGAAAATGAAAAAGATTCAGTTATAGTGGAGGGGGCAGAGGTTACTATTCCTGCAATTGGATACTCAACTTTAACTGACACTCAGGGGAAATTTGAGCTATCTATTTTGATGCCTGGAACACATCGCCTAGTTGTAAAAGCAGAGGGATTTGTACAAAAAGAAATAGATGTAGTGGTAGAATCGCGTAGCTTAACAGAATTAAAGATAACGATGAAGCCAACACCAACAGTTGGGATAATTGTAGATAATACAGCAAATGAATATTCATTAGCCTCCTATTTACAGAGCCGTGGATATAATACAACGAATATTTTTTATACGGACCTAGATAAACTAGATGACGTTGATATTGTCATTGCTAATTCTGATTACGACAACACAAAAATTCCAAGCAAGGATGTATTAACCGCTTTCCTAAAGAGATTGGATGAAAAAGAAAAGCCGATTATTTGGACAGGACATGTAAGTGGTAGAGGAGGTATTCGCTTCTTAAAACTACATGAAAATAATCCTTCTATTGAAGGCAGCAAGATTGGAGCAGATATTAGAGGGAAGATTACAGAAGCTCATCCTATTGTAAAAGGAATTCCGCAAGACGAGCTATTCAATATGAATGTTCGATTTAATGAGTATTATTATTTTGGTGGATATAACGGTACAACGGTTGCGGAGCTAGAGAGTCAAACTGGCAAGGTTGGAGACTTCGTTGCTTACAATGGTAGAACGATTAACTCTGTTGAAGTTCTCTTAGCGAATTTGACCTTTAGTCATAATTTTAATCACGGTCCTGCTGGTTTTATGGACCCGTATAGAGAGAGAATATTAAACAATGCTATTACATGGGCTTTGGATAATAAAGAACCACTTGTAGGGGAAATACATGGACAGGTTACGAATAATTTAGGCAACCAAGTTGAAGCCTCTATTACAGTGGCCGAAACTGGGAAGAAAGTTACTGCAGACAGTTCAGGTAGGTTCTTCTTAGGGCTATCAGAGGGTACCTATACATTAAATCTGCAAGCATTTGGACATGAGGACAAAGAGTTTAATGTAGAAGTAGTTAAAGGACAAGCAACAAATGTGAAGATAAATATGCAAGCTGAATCTTCAGGCGTTATAAATGGAGTGGTAGTAGATGAACTATCAGAAAATCCAATATCTAACGCAACAGTTACAGTATTAGGCACACCTTTATCTACCAAAACTAATGAGTCTGGTCAATTTACTATTACCGTACCGGAAGGTAGCTACGATGTTCGTGTTAGCGCACCAGGGTTTACACCAATGGTACAGCCGGTTGAAATTTTGAGTGGCCAGAATGTAGAAGTAACTTATCACATGGCTACCTCTCAAAAAGTAGCATTTGTAGGATTGATTGCATCTGCAGAGCGCCTCGTTCCTTATTTGCGAGAAGAAGGTTATGACGTAGATGTCATAGACCAAAATAATTATGAGGCTTTGCAAGCAAATTTAGATGAGTACGCGGTGATAATCTTAAATAGCCGTTCTTCTAGAATGTCAGATGAGGCTTTGCGTCTGTTTGTAGAAAAGGCAGACGAGCAAGAGGTTAGTATAATATTTACCTCTCAATATAATGGTGGAGGTATAAGAGATTTAAGCGAAAGTCATGGTGATCCGGAGGCAGTAAGATATTCGACTGTTCCACAATACGTTAATGTAAAAGTGCTTGCAGATCATCCATTGTTTACAGGTATTAATGCAACTGAATTTAGACTATTGGATAAAGGAAGAGATACACTACTTCAACAATATGCTATTTATGAGAATTATAGTGGAACGACCGTTGGGAAGATGTCTCATTTTGAGCGCGGAGAGTTAGGAGATGGAATAGGCTTCAAATATTCATCTGCTAACAGTGTCCATATTTTACTGTCGAGTTTGCAGGTTGGATCATATTCAAGTGTGTATGAGAACTGGACAGCAGAAGCGAAACAGCTATTTACCAATGCACTTGATTGGGCAATATCCGCAAGTACTGGAGAGGTCTTTGGAACAGTACTGGATACCGAAGGGAATCCAATTGGTAATGCGCTTGTGGAGATTGATGCACTTGGATTAGCAACAACAACCAATGCCAAGGGAGAATACAGACTTAGTGTTGGAACAGGAACTTATAACATCACCGCAAACGCTAGAGGCTACGGTGAATCTAGTAAGTCGGTTGTAATCGCAGAACAAGGAGAAGCAGTGGAGGTTGACTTCGAGCTAACGGCTATTGAAGGGACTCTCTTGGAAGGAACTGTGCTCGAAAATGGCTCTCAGCAGCCTATAGAAGGGGCAACGGTTATTTTAAAAGAGGCTGGTAAATCAAGTTCTTTAGAAGAGACGCTTACGGATGCAGAAGGAGTCTTCAGTTTTAATAAAATGATTCCAGGAGAATATGAAATTACTACCTTGAAAAATGGTTATTTGACAAGTGTTCAGCGTGTAACGGTAGAGGAAGAGGATATAGATCTTACCATTCTACTAAATGCTGTTCAAATAGGAGTAATTGGTGATTGGAACAATAAACTGACAGATTTCTTGAATGAAAGAGAGCAATTTGCAGATGCGGTAGATTGGGATGTAGTAGAGCACATTACCGACTACAAGCTAATCATCGTGAATACAAGTAAAGGGACAAAGGAACAGCTAGAAGAACTAATTCAAGTGACGGATGAACAGCAAATAAGCTTAGTGTTCCTAGAATCTTGGGCTAACGAAGGATCCTTCTCCTTATTAAGAGATACACTTGGATATCCAGAGATTGCTCAGCAAGGCTATAATTCTGGAGCAGTAACTATGAAAGCAAAAGCAGATCATCCAATTTTCACAGGACTTCCTGAAATGTTTACTATTCATAGTGAAAAGAGTCCGTATGCAACATTTATAAACTATCCAGGTGAAGAAGTCGGAACAATAGAAGTAGATGGAGCAGACAAAGGGACAGCAGTGGCATATAGCTTTAGAAGTGAAAATTCTGTACATCTATTGCTATCATCCTTCTCGGTAACGAATATTATTGGTCCGGACTATGGATGGACCACGGAAGGGAAACAGTTATTCCTTAATGCTATTGAATGGGCAAAAGTGGCAGAACAAACTATAGTTCTACCACAGACACCGGTTTGGAGCCATGAAGAGTTACATGTCAAGGGAAGTCCGGTAACAGTGAGAGGTACTTCTGAAGTAGGGACGACAGTTCATATTTATGAGCGTAGCGGAAATAAACAAAACTTACTAGGATCAGTCCAAACTAGCTCGGATGGTACTTTCTCAACTGAACTACACCTGAGTAACGGTAATCATTTCCTTTTAGCAGAAGCAGAGAATTCAAAGGGTAAATCAAATGATATGGCTTTAATGAAGCTAGTCGTATCAGGTAAACAAAACCCAAAACCATTTCCAAATCCTGGACCTGAGCCAGAATTGCCTTTGCCTAAAACTCCAACTTGGGAAAAAGATAATATGGTTGTGAAGGAAAGCCTTGTGACTTTAAAAGGCTTCGCAGAGGCGGGAACAACTGTTCATATTTATGACAGCAAAGGAAATCAAAAAAATCTGCTAGGCTCTGTCAAAACTAGAAGTGATGGAACGTTTTCAATTGAATTACAGTTAAAAAATGGAGGTCACTTCCTCTTTGCAGAAGCAGAAAATACTACAGGTAAATCAGTAGACATGGCTATGATGAGAATAGTTGTCAGCGGTAAATCAAAACCTATTCCAAACGTAGATCCAGAGATAGAAGCGGAAGAGCCTGTGTCACCTCTATAGGAGTTCACATAGAGTTCAGGTGCCTAAATGGAATTACTATTGATGCAAGATGTCAGGAATAAATTTTAAGTAGAAGTTATAAGTGTTACAAAAAGAGGTTACTCACACGAGTAACCTCTTTTTGAATGGATAAATATAGCTGTGGTAGCGGGTCATAACAGGCGCTTGCGCTTTTCTTATTGTCGAGCTCCAGCGCCTTGCCCCTCGAGGTCAAATGGATGCCGGCTGTGGTGGCTGAGGGGCTGCCTCCTCGCCGTCTTCCATTTGCTTGTCGGGGCAGAACAGGCGCTTACGCTTTTCTTATTGTCGAGCTCCAGCGCCTTGCCCCTCGAGGTCAAATGGATGCCGGCTGTGGTGGCTGAGGAGCTGCCTCCTCGCCGTCTTCCATTTGCTTGTCGGGTCATAACAGGCGCTTGCGCTTTTATTTAAGCTATTCGTAATCTGGCTAAAACGTCTATTTATGGTACGATAAGGAGAGAGAATTAGACAGGAGTGGTTCAATGTTTCTAGAAAAAGTGAAAGACGTTCTAGATGGGGCACAGCCATTGTTTATAGGGGAGGAAACAGCCTATCGGTCCGCAATTATGATACCAATTGTACAAATTGCAGACGAGTGGCACATATTGTTTGAGGTACGATCTCTTAAGTTAAGAACACAGCCAGGAGATGTAAGCTTTCCAGGGGGCAGAATTGATTCCACCGATGCCTCGCCGCTTGCTGCAGCTATTCGCGAAACCCATGAGGAGCTTGGAATAGATCCTTCTAGCATCGAGATATTGGGACAGATGAGTCCTTATGTTGCCTCACCCTCCTTTGTTGTCTATCCATTTATCGGGGTTCTTCCCTATGAGGAGGTCCATTCCTTTAATAAGGACGAGGTGGAGGAGATATTCACCATTCCTGTTTCTTGGCTCCTAAAACATGAGCCATATATGCATACGGTTAATGTGCAGGCAAGACCGTTAGAGGATTTTCCATTCGATAAAATTGTAAATGGAGAGAAGTATCAATGGAGACCTCGACCAGTCGAGGAATGGTTCTATGATTACGAAAATTACACCATTTGGGGATTAACTGCCCGTATATTAAAGCATTTTATTTCGATAATGAAATAGTAAGAAAAAGCAGTCATATGGAATAACATTGACTGCTTTTTCTTTCCTATCTGCGATTGCTTAAATAAATATTATTTTCTTGGTTTCTTTCAGTTCAGCAAACCAGCGGAGCACTTGATTATGATGATGGATAATTTGCTTTGCAGTTAACTCATTACTATCCCACGTACTATGAGCATCTTCTGCCAAAGTAATCTCATAGCCTAAGCTATATGCATTTCGACAGGTTGTATCCACACAAATTTCAGTTTGAATTCCAGCTAAAACAAGATGGTTGATTTCAAGTTCTTGAAGTAAAGGATGAAGGTCTGTCTCGTAAAAAGAATCTGGAGTCTTTTTTTGTACAATAAAGTCCTTCTCGTTTGGAATAATTGCCGAATGAATTTCCCAAGGTGCTGTACCATTAACTAGCAATCCTTCAGACTCATTATGTTGAATGTAAAATATCGGGATATTATTCCTTCTTGCATTTGCTATTAAGCTTTGTAGGTTATCCATTAATGGTTTTGCATTAAAAACAGGATTTTCCTCCAAAAACATCCCATTTTGAACATCAATTACTACAAGAGCACTCTTCCTCATATAAATCATTCTCCTTTACTTCTAATCCATTTTATAAACAAAGAATACGATTATAATAATTGCTTGTACATCTTATATCCTTTAAGGGATAAATAGAATAACTAGCTATTGACGAGCTCATTTCCTAAGAATTGATAAAGATTTCCAGTCTATTAAGCGGTTTTATCCTCCTATATTACCTTTTTTCTAGTTGTTTTGTACGAAAAACTTCTATTTTTTAAAACAGAAGGTTTGTTTTTTGAAGTTTTAGGGCAATACTCTAGAGAGTTTAAGTTAAGGTACTAAAGGAGGATATACATGCGATATATTAATACATTCTTGTGTGTTGCACTAGTTACATTAACAATGAATGGCATCACCGTAGCCGCTAACTCACTACCTTCTATTAGCTATGAGGAAGAAAGGGCACAGATTGAAAAAGACTATGCTCCGTTTTACGTTGCCTATGGTGATTTGCTAAATGCCACTGCAGATTATGATATTTTATATGAAGATCCTTTTAATCCAAGTTTATTGGATCAGCAGGAGCCTCAAGTTTATGTTGTTACGGCAGGAGATAATCTCTATCGAATAGCGTTAGAACATAACGTATCGTTAGACACACTTATGACTATTAACAATCTTAGTGGACCTCTCATTCATCCGGGAGACGAACTAATCGTAAGTGATGATGGGATGACTAATGAAAGCCCAGAAACGGTAGCTTTCGAAAAGACAAATGAGGAAACTAAAGAGAAAACTAAAGAAAAAGTCATGGGCATCTCCGCGCCATCTGCTGGGGGGCAGGGGACAGAGATGACCATGATAGCAACAGCCTATACGGCTTATTGTAAAGGGTGCTCGGGTACCACTGCATATGGAATTGACTTACGAGCAAACCCTGATGAAAAAGTGATTGCTGTAGATCCAAGAGTTATTCCACTTGGAACTAGAGTTTGGGTCGAAGGCTATGGAGAAGCTATTGCCGGTGACACAGGCGGTGCTATTAAAGGAAACAAAATTGATGTATTTATCCCATCGTATGATAATGCTATGCAATGGGGAAGAAAAGAAGTCAAAATCATCATCTTAGATTAATGGTAGACTGCTAAGTCGTTCAGCGACTTAGCTTTTTCTATTTTATTCCCAACTAGAGCATTTGTTTAAACCTAATCCTAAAAGAAAAATTTGTAAAATGTAAGGCTATTTAAAATGCGACTTTACCTAGAGAACAAGCTTCTATTTTTTTAGCCCCAATAATACAACCTTCGTAAATCTCTGGCTTTCCTCTAAAAGATTAAAGTCCTCATAGAGCTGCCAATCGTAGAGCGTACCCCTCATGCAGCGAGTAATAATTCTTGTAATTTCTTTCGTTGAAAGATCGTTTGTAATTTCTTTTTGTTTTTGTGCCTCGAGAACTAATGATTCAATAATTTTATATAAGGTTCTCTCGGTATTAGTGAAAAAATTATTTTCTGTTTGAAGAAGACCACTCATATAAACTGTTCTCATCAAGTCTTTTCCAAGATTGTCTCTTAGAAAAATCATTTGTGATTCAATCAAAAGTAGTATTTTATCTGGAAAGGGTAGGGTAGTAGGTAATTTGGAGAAAAATTCTTCATAAAAACAATCGATTTCTTTGAATTTTTCCAGAAATACATCATATTTTGAAGGGAAGTGTATATAAAATGCCCCTTTTGAAACTCCAGATTTAGACACTATCTCATCTACCGTTACTTGATCAAATCCTTTTTTACTAAATAAATCTAATGCTGTTTCTAGGATTTTCTTTTTCGTCTGGAGAGCTTGCTTTTGTCGAGAAGTTAGCATATTCATCGATATTCTCCTTCCATATCTATACTTAAAAGTATAGATACTAACTGATAAAAATATCAAATGAAACAATATTCTAAAAAAACTAAATATTTAGTTGACTTTTACAAAATGCTTATTTATTATATTGACTATAGTCAGTGACTGTAGTCAATATACAAATTTATGAAAGCGCTTTATTACTCATGAAGGGAGTAGAGAAAGTGGACATAATAGGTGAAAGAACATTAAAAGATATTCTTGAAGAAAAAGTAGCCTTGCACAGGAATAAGGTTTTTTTAGTTTTTGAAGACAAGGATGAACAAATTTTTCAATTAACCTATGAAGAGTTTGTTGCTAAGACGAATAGACTGAGCCAGGTTTTTCTCCAAAAAGGTATTCAAAAAGGAATGCATGTTACGCTGCATCTACCAAACAATTTGGAATTTATCATTTCCTGGTTCGCTTTAGCTAATATCGGAGCAGTAATGGTGCCGACAAACATTCTTTCAACATCCGATGAAATGGAATATGTGCTCAACCATTCAGAGTCGGTATTACTAATTACGGAGGAAGAGTATTTAAGTAAGTTTGAAAGTATACAAGAAAAACTCCCATTTTTAAGAGAAGTCCTATTGGCTAGAGATGACAAAATAGAGGAGAGAAGCCTTTCTTATTTGATGGAGCAAGCGACAGAGGAATCTCCAACCATAGAAATAACTTCAGAGGATGTAGCCGCCATGCTTTACACATCAGGAACCACATCGAAGCCAAAGGGAGTACAAGTGACTCACGCGAACTACATATTTACAGGAGAAATAATGTCAAAATCCATTCGCTTAAGTCCGAATGACCGGCAGCTGATTGTTTTGCCATTGTTCCATGGAAATGCCCAATATTATTCTACTATGTCAGCGTTAGTCACCGGGGCAAGCATTGCACTTACAGAAAGGTTTAGTGCTTCCCGTTATTTTAAACAGGCAAAAAGACTTGGGGCGACGGTAGGCTCATTATTTGCTGCGCCGATTCGTATGATACTAGCGCAGGAGTATGATAAAAATGATAGGGAAAATTCAATGAGAGTTATCTGGTTTGCACAGCAAGTGGCAGACCATCAGCTCGAACAATTTGAAGAACGCTACAATGTCCCACTTCTTCAAATGTATGGAATGACTGAAACTATTGGTGTGCCGCTCATGAATCCAATTGATGGGTACCGGAATAACCGAAGTATTGGGAGACCGACTGTCGGGTATGAGGTGAAGCTAATTGATCAAGAAGGTAGGGAGGTACCGACTGGGCAATCAGGGCAAATAATTGTAAGAGGAGTACCTGGAAGGACGATTATGAAGGAATACTTTAAAAATCCAGAAGCAACTTGCGAAACAATTCAGGATGGCTGGTTGTATACAGGAGATAATGCAAGGCTAGAGGAAGATGGTTATTTTTACTTTGTTGATCGAATAAAAGATATGATTAAGCGCTCGGGAGAGAATGTAGCCGCCAACGAGGTAGAAAGTGTTTTATCCGAGCATCCAAGTGTCTATGAAGCTGCTGTTATAGGAATTCCAGATGATATGCGAGATGAAGCTATTAAGGCTTATGTAATTTTGAAAAAAGGCTTGCATGTAACAGAAGAGGAGCTTATAGCATTTTGTAAAGGCAAACTAGCTAAATTTAAAGTACCAAATTTCGTGGAATTTGTGCAAGAATTTCCGAGGACTTCTGTAGGTAAAATACAAAAACATTTGTTAAGAAAAGAAGCTACCAATATTATATAAAGGAGTGAAATGAATGAAAAAAAATCGAGTGTTATTTGCAAGTGTTGCTGGTTCAGTAATAGAATGGTATGACTTTTATTTGTATGGTACTGCTACTGCTTTAGTCTTTTCATCTCTCTTCTTTCCAACACATGATCCTACCGTATCGATCCTAATCGCATTTGCAACGTTTGGAGCGGGATACGCCGCTAGACCAATCGGTAGTATAATTTTTGGTCATATGGGTGATAAAATCGGGCGAAAGGCTGCACTAATGCTCACTCTTATAGGGATGGGAGGAAGCTCTTTTTTAATCGGGTTACTGCCTACTTATGCACAAATAGGAATATGGGCTCCTGTCATGTTAGTAGTGCTTCGATTGCTACAAGGTATAGCACTTGGTGGTGAGTGGGGAGGAGCAGTATTGCTTGCCACTGAAAACGCTACCAAAGGAGTGAGAGGTCTTTATGGCTCCATTCCGCAGCTTGGGGTGCCATTAGGTTTAGTAGCCGGAACATTTAGCTTCACTATTATTAGTGCCTTTACAACTAATGCCCAATTTATGGCATGGGGATGGAGAATTCCTTTTCTATTCAGTGCAGTTTTAATAGTTTTAGCCTTATGGATTAGAAATGGAATTGATGAAACTCCAGCCTTTCAGCAAAAAAAGGATACTGGAGATATTGTAAAGGTACCAATTGTGCATACACTGAAAACCAATTGGAGAAGTGTGTTACAGGTTATTGGTTTGAAGCTAGGTGATGGTTTTTTCAACGTTTTTCTTATGTCTTATGTCTTGGTCTTTGCGACAACTTATTTAGGATATTCTCGAAACACCGCATTGCTAGCATTAACAATTAGCTGTGCCACGATGTTGCTTACCATTCCGGTAATGGGATATATCTCTGACTTTATTGGAAGAAAAACCATTTATATTGGTGGTTTAATAGCAATGGCAGCTTTGTCTATTCCTTATTTTGCCTTGTCGGGTCAAAGTGTAACATTCTTCTTTATTATGCAAATTGCGCTTTTAGGAGTAATCTGGGCAGCCATATTTGCCGTTCAAGGTACGTTCTTTTCAGAAATGTTCCCAGCTAATATTCGTTATACGGGGCTTTCCTTTGGTTACCAGGTTGCCGCGGCTATCGTTGGATTTGGTCCGATGATTTGGACATCTATGGCTGCAGCCTATGGTCCATCCTCACTTGTATTTGGAGGATTTATGATAGGTGGATTAGTTATATCTTTAATTATTGCTTTTGTCTCAGCAGATACAAGAAAGATTACACAATACGAGGAGATAGAAGAGGAAGAGGTTGCTGATTCTAAGCCAGTACTGAAGCAATCTCTAACGTTGAATAGCAGTATTAAAGAGTAGGATATTTGTTTTATTGGAAAGAATAACAGAGTAAAAGACTAAAATGCTTGATATCCAGCCAGCAACCGCAGAACGGAGAAAGTGTGGTTGATCCAAGGTGAAGAATAACCGTCAACCTGTACACAGGCGACGGTTATTTTTTTTATAATAATTAAAATCTAATTGATTTTCGTAATAAAACTCTTGGGTTTTTGGAGCGAATATCTCCTAAAAGAAACTTTCCGTAAGGGATGGCACGCTGCAAAGTTATTGAAATAATCATAGGTATAAATATTCCAAAAAACGTATAACCCACTACTCCATATTCTAGGTAATCATTTAGTAGCATGTCAGTGAAAATATGAAGATACATTATTGCGATAGAGTGCTTCTCAATCACGGATAACCAGCTAAGTGATACAAGCTTTGTAACTCGCTGGAA
Organism: uncultured Psychrobacillus sp.; assembly: GCA_934234185.1. Lineage (GTDB taxonomy): Bacteria > Bacillota > Bacilli > Bacillales_A > Planococcaceae > Psychrobacillus. The sequence goes on from CAKQHO010000069.1 coordinate 17,139, forward strand.
AACTCCGATAAGTACAATAATGGATGCAATTGGTATGATGAAATCTAATACAATATGATCGTAACGTAAAAATTTCATACTTAACTGGTAATTGATCAATCCTGCTCGATCTGCAAAATAAGCGGCGATAGTTATTGCTAATGCCCCCACAAGCCAGGGCTTGGTGACATTCATCCATATAGACTTTCCATAATAGCCTAATGAAAAATATACAATAGCCATTAGTGTTACATCTAGATTCCAGAGCATCGGAATAGATTGAGCTGACTCAACTGTTGATCCATTTAATACCTTTTGAGCAAAGAAACTTTCTAAATGAGCTATCAAATAAAACGTCACCAGTAATAGAATTTGTTTCGTTCTATTTAAATATTTGGTCATCCACATAAATAATAAATAAGTAAAGAATAATGTGGTTACAAACCAAAAGACCCCATATGCTCCTCTTACAAAACGCCCTGCTACTATAAGTGTCCAAGCATCCTGTAGATACCAAGAAATATCATAGTTTCCTTGTCCAATCTCCATCCCATATCGAATAATGGTGATAGCTATTAGGAAGAATAGATAAGGTACCATAAGCTGCAGAAACCTCTTTTTAATCGGTTTTTGGGGGTCCTCATTTTCTCTTATTTCCTTAAAAAATATGCCGCTTAGTAAAAAGAATGCCGGCATATGAAACCAATAGATATATTTTGATAGCCAAAAGTC
>CAKQHO010000070.1 GCA_934234185.1 uncultured Psychrobacillus sp.
CGGTAGTTCCGCCTTGTATTATTTATATACCCCGGATAAAAATGCTTAAACATCCTATATGATATTTATTTTTTTAAAGTTAGTTTGTAGAGGAATAAGGCTTCTACACTGATATATCTTTACGTAGAGCAGCAAGATGGGGTCGTTTGTCAGGATAGTAGTGGATTGTTTCTAACACTAGGCGTGTTTCTATCCGTATGATGAATGATATATTGTAGCAAGATATCAGTATTTTGAAGAGATGCTGAGGTAGATATGCTTCGATTCCATGGACGTGTATCCGGAAAAGTGATTAGTCCTCTTTTTTTCATAGCTCGCTCCATCTTTCCAGCTATTCCACATAGTGTGTGATCAGTCCACACGTTAGCCAGTCGTTTCGATTCTCTTTGTACATCATCGTGATTTACCAGTCTCCCGGAGTCCATTAAGTACTTAATGTGCTCCTCTTGCATTATGGAATAACGTTTTGCCATAACAAAATCCACCTTTCAAAAGTCTTATTACAGACTATGCAAGGTGACTGATTTAAATTACATATAATTTCCCTTCTTTCATTCTATGCAATTCCTAGACGAAACTTTACCACTTTTTTAAAAAATTGTTTACAAAAATCCTTGCAGTTATTCGGTTATCCAATGTGTTATTTTCAAATAATTTCCAGAATGAACAGCACTATGTCAAATCTTCGGACATTATGTTATGTACCATGGTAGGAGTAACTCAAATAAAAAAATGAGCAGCTACCCCTTCTCAGTAGCCACTCTCCTACCTTACCCCCTTGTTAAATGAACACAATTTGCACGAGAGCTTAGAAAGGCTTCGGTCTCGAACCTTACAGGTTGCCCTTCTTCGTCCACCCAATGGTGCTTATAGTATTTCCCTACATAGGCCTTGAACTCTTCCTCTGTGATTTTTTGTAGATGTCTTGTGACAAATACGGAATTCGCATCCTCTATATTGTAATAATCGACAGAGATAGTTTTATAATAGGCGGGGATATCCTGATCCTTTAACGAAATAACGTCATGTAGCTGACCGATGTAGTACTTTTTATGCGTCTCACATAGCTCGATAAAAATAACCTCGCATTGCGTGGAAATTTTGGTGCTTAGCTCTTTATCAACCGGCAGGCTGCTCCCTACTGGTACGAGGTATTTATACAAATGATCCTCAAACCTCGCTTGATAAGCAGCACGCTTGTTAGATATTTTTAGCAGAATTAAATCCAACAGCTTTTCCTCTATCTCGCTCGCTCCTTTTCTTCCAAATTAATACGAATGACCTTCTCCATAATTTTTACTTACTCCATTCGACCAAAACAACTACCAAATCCGATATTTCTGCTGCATTCTATACCTTATTCCTACATATGTAGGTTTATGTATCTAATGGAAGCTAATCAAATGTATGTGATTACTCCGATACAAGCTGTCGAAGAAACTGCAAATTCTGATCCGGAACACATAAGAAAAGCGTAGCCCAAATTCGGACTACGCTTCCTTCCCTGAACAGGGAATACACTCGGAAAATCTGTTAAATCGTACTGACATTTCGTCTGAAAAAATCTTCAGACATTCAGGTGCACTTTATACAAAAAACTGTCTTTCACTTACGTCATACATAGTATCGGAACCTGAATATATCGATTCCCTACTAGCGTACCTTTCGTCAGTAAAGCAAATCTTCCGCCAAGGCTGTGCAAATCATCCTTTGGATTTCCTTGTAAACTCATCGTTTACCAGTCCCTTCCTTCGGTAGTTCCGCCTTGTATTATTTATATACCCCAGAGAAAAATGCTTAAACCTTCTATTTTTAAATACTTTCAATTTTTGTTTTGAAAAGTTTAACGACGCTTTAAATAGTGGCTGTCCTTTTTGATAATGTATATGTTTCAATCATATCCTCTATTTATAGAATACATTTATAAAGGGGATCTTCATGATAAGAAAAAGGAGAAGTAACAGCCTCTCACCTTTTGTTATCATTATCATATCCATCGGTTTTTTACTTATCTTGATAGGCTCTTTTAATTTTCTGTTTTCACCGAGCTACAAACCTAAAAAAGTAGTAGCCGCATTTTATACGCATGAACAACGCGGAAACTTCTCTAACTCATGGGAATTGCTTCATCCCCTTATGAAAGAGAGATGGAGTAAAACAGAATTCATGACGGACCGCCTCCATGTTTTTGTTGGCCATTTTGGGACAGATACGTTCCAGTTTTCAATAGGAGAATCTAGAAAAATAAAAGATTGGAAAATGACTGAGGAAGCAACACCAGTGGACGAAGCGTATAAATTTAATGTCATTCAAACGTATAGAGGAAAATACGGAAAGTTCAGCTTTGTACAAGAGGTATACGTGGTGAAAGAGGAAGATGAATGGAAAATTTTGTGGGATTATAATTAGTTCCTTCATAGAAAGAATCATAGGGAAAGACGTGCATCTTTAAATATAAATCTTATTATTTGGAGATGCCTTTTCTTTCCTTTTTTTTCAGTATTAATTTACTTTAGATCTTATTCGTTTCAACGGTATTTATTGACGCCACCATATCTGATAACCACTCTTCACATTTCACTAGAATACGAGGAAATGGATGCCTAGGGTATTTCTTTGTTTTATCCCAAGCAGCAATTGGTTGCTTGCCATAGGAGACCAATATATTTTCAACATCTAACAATCCATAGCTATTTGCCATTCTCCTTGCATTTGGACTTGCTCCCCATCCATAAAGAAGTACATTAGCCGAAGAAATAATCTTTTTCCATTCTGAAGGGTTGGCTAAAAAACGAGAGTGGGCAACTCCTTCTCTTTCACATGTCTTTACTAGTACTTCAAACTCTTTACTATTACCTTCACACAAGTCAGAAAGATTTAAAATGGTCAGCTTTTCCCATCGTTGCTCTTCCATTAGCCGCATCAATTGATACTGTGTAGAGTCCGGCTTTGCTTTTTTCCATCCATCGAAAAGTTCCTCTGAAACAGGACTACAGCTTCCTGGATTTAACATAATCATAACAGCATCCGCTTTTTGGTCAGCCATATCTCTATATGCTATACCCTTTTTACATATGAATGCCTCTGGTCTAGTTCTTATCAATCTTCCCCCAACTGACAGTTCTTTAAATATCCCTATTACTTCATACCTTTCATTTAGCTCCGTACTATTTAACATTCAATCACCCCATATTCTTTTATATACTTTAAATTCTACTTTTCACATTAAACACCTCCTATATAGAGCTCAAAAAATAATTAGAAGACAATGTTTTAATAAGCAGCTAATGTCTAGTAGATTCTTTACAAATAAAAAAGCGCAGTCCCACAGGACCACGCTTTTCTTACAATTGGAAAATTTGTAAATGTGCTAAGTTAAAACTTACACCATTGAAGGAAGAGATAAGTATGGTATTAATTCTAATGAACTGCCTTTTTAGTCAACTAGACTTTCTCAGCATTCTTACGTAACAAACGACGTAATAACTTACCAGAATTAGTTTTTGGTACGCTCTCTATAAATTCAACTTCTCTAGGATATTTATAAGCTGACATTCTTTCTTTTGCCCAATTAACGATTTCTTCTTCCGTTGCTATTACATTCGGTTTTAACACAACAAATGCTTTTACTGATTCACCTCGGACCGCATCCGGTATACCAATAACAGCCACTTCACTAATTTTTTCATTTTTTGCGAGCATTTTTTCAACCTCTTCTGGATAAACACTATAACCTGAACACTTAATCATTTCCTTTGCTCTTCCTAAAAAATATAAAAATCCATCTTCATCAATAATTCCCATGTCACCAGTTACAAAATAGCTTTCAAAAAATGATTTTTTCGTTTCTTCTTCTTTTCCTTTATATCCTTTAAATACACTTGGCCCTTTTACTAAAATCATGCCTTGTACGTTTATAGGCATTTCCTCCGAATAGTCATCTACGTTTACAATTTTTATTTCTGTACCCTCAGGTGCCTTACCATTGGCTCCGTATTTAATTTGATTTGGTGGAGTTAATGAATTTCCTGTGTGAGTTTCGCTCATGCCATATGCAAATTCCATTAACGGAATACCCGTGTATTCTTCCCACTGATCAGAAATTTCCTTTGATAATTGAATTCCAAAGCTAGTGACAATGTTAATAATTAATGAAGAGAAATCTGTATTTTTCATCTTTTCCTCACTCATCATTTGGATATTCATAGGGGTAGTTGTATATAAAATTGTAGCCTTATATTTTTCTAAAGCTTGTAAGTAGCCTATCGGTTCAAAGCGTGTAAGCAATATTACCGTTGATCCCGTAATGAATGGACTCATCATCCCCACCAATTTCCCAGCAATATGGAAAATAGGCATAATACTAATAACATTATCTATTTCTCGGAAATGAAAGTTATCTGCAACAGCAGTTGCCTGATACTCGGAATTCTTAAAAGTTAACATCGCCCCTTTTGGAGCTCCGGTTGTACCTGACGTATAAACAATCAGCCCAACATCATCCGTCATATTAATCTCGACTAATTTAATTGCACCTTCATAATTTGCATTGCTCATAATATCCTTCCAATTAACAGTACCTTCAAAGGAAGCTGAAGCAATCTTCTCTGGAAAATTCGGATATGGTTCATCCGGCAAATAATCTTTGTAATTAATTAAAATTTTATATTGTACTTGTGTTTCCTCTTCCATATTTAAAAATGTTGGGTAAAGATCAGGAGAAGTAATAAATACTTTTGCTTGTAAATCTGTTAGTTGATAATGTAGTTCCCATTCTTTAAACATTGGATTACAGGGCCCAACTATAGCACCAATCCGCTGTGTTGCATAAAATGCAATGATATATTGCGGAGAATTTTGTAAATATAGAGCTACTGTATCTCCTTTTTGAATATTAATACTTTGTAAGTAGTTTGCAAACTTATTAATATCATCATTTAGTTGTTTATAAGAAATTTCTTTGCCGTAAAAATTAATAGCGGTTTTTGATGGATTTGAGTTGGCGTACTCTGAAATATATTGATCAATCGGTTTATCTTTCAAATTATTTAACATAGTAATCCCTCAATTTCCAGTAAATTTTGGTTCTCTCTTTTCAACAAATGCTTGTATTCCTTCTTTATGATCCTCTGAATAATAAGAAGCAAGTGTAGATAATGTCTGCAACTTAAATGCCTGTTCATAATCCATCCCTGCTGAGGAATGCATCGCTTTTTTCATAAGACCAATGGCTTTGGTAGCACTTTTTCTAAGTTTATCTGCTAATTGTTGAACACTTTCATCAAGGTTTTCTATAGAAGTAACTTCATGAATGATTCCTAGTTTGTAGGCTGACTCAGTATCCAACATTTCTCCTAAATATAAATATTTAGCTGCTTGATGATAACCTATACGCTGCTGTAATAAATAGGTACCTGAAGCAAATCCTCGTAATACAAAAGGGAGGCCAAATTTTGATTCTTCACTCGCTATTATAAAGTCGGCGGCTAAAGCAATTTCAAATCCAGCTCCGAGAGCATATTTATGAACAACTACAATGATAGGTTTTTCTAGTTCTTTCATTGCCAGGACGATTTGGGGATAACCTTCATAGTATTCTTTTAATTTATCACTAGGATTGGGATTGGCTATTGTCCCCATATCAACAAGATCGTCTCCTGCACAATAAGCACGACCACTCCCCTTCATAACAATTACTCGTACTAAATCATCTTTTCCAGCATCTTTTAAAGAAGATAGAATATCAGCAATCATATCGTTATTTAGTGCATTTAACGCTTCCGGCCGATTTAACGTAATCGTAGCAATCCCATCGTCTTTAGAATAAATAACTTGTTTACTCACTATCCTTCCTCCTTCAAAATATGACCTTCTAAGATTTTCTTTATCGGTTCACTAATTGGTTCGCTACACTGCCTCTCTGCATTAAAATTGACATAAATTGTAGAGGCTATAATGCATTTCGTATTACTTTGCCAGATTTCTTCATACAGTTCTAAACTTGCATTCCCGATGCGTTTAATCCAGCATTTAATTTGCACTTCTTTTCCGAAATATATTTGAGCTTTATATTCAACACAACTTTTGACAATTACCATTCTCCAATTTTGAAAATCATCTTCAGGATTAAATATTTTAAATAACTCATTTCTTCCAGCTTCTAACCAAACTGGTATAGTAGTATTATTAATGTGTCCTACCCCATCTGTTTCAGAAACACGAGGATGAATAATTGTTTCAAACATTTGTAACACAACCTTTAGTCTATAATTTGATTGAACATAACAGTCCACGTTCCATTGGCAACTATTATTTAATCTGCAGAAAGTTCAATGAATAGCTGGTTATGAGTATTTATAAAATCCTTCACCGCTTTTTCTACCTAGTTTTCCACTTTCAACAAGTTTTTTTAGAAGTGGACATGGTCGGTATTTTGAATCAGCAAAGTCGGTATAGAGGGTTTCTAGTGCCGATAAGGTCGTATCTAAACCACATTCATCTGCTAGCTTTAACGGACCAATAGGATGATTTGCTCCTAACTTCATCGCATTATCAACTTCCTCAACCGGTGTCCCTTCCATTACTAAAAAGGCAGCCTCATTCATCATTGGTAATAATATTCTATTTACAATGAAACCCGGATAATCTTGTGCAACAACTATTTTTTTATTAATTTTCTCCCCAAAGTATTTAATCTCCTCTATAACTTCACTGGATGTAGATAATGATTTCACAATTTCAAGCAAGCTCATTAGGGGAACTGGGCTAAAGAAATGCATCCCAATTACACGATGAGGGCGGTTTGTAACAGAACCGATTTCAGCAATCGATAAGGAAGATGTATTGCTTGCCAAAATAGCATTTGGTTGAATTACTAAATCAAGCTTTTTAAACATTTCCTTTTTCATGTTCATGTTTTCGGGAATTGCTTCAATCACTAAATCTACTTCTTTAGCTTCTTCTAAATTTGTAGAAAACTGAATGTTTTTGAGAATTTGAAGCTCGTCTTCATCTGTATATTTTTCTCTTTTTAACATGGAGCTTATACTTTTCTTAATGAACTGCTTTCCACGTTCGAGGTCACCTTCTGAACGATCCACTAATATTACCGGAGTTCCTGCTAATGCAATAACTTGAGCAATACCGCTACCCATTAAACCGGCACCAACAACCAAGACTTGATTAATCATGTAAAGTTATCCCCTTTGCGACATAATTTTCTATTAGGCATAGTTGCTCTATCCAAGAAGTGTGAATAGAATGATTGCTATCATAGTTGATATTTGGGTTAATACAACTGCCATACAGGCAACCGGTAAATAAGCAGTTTTAAAGGTCTCTTTTGAAATATTTCTAATGGTTGTAACAACGTACCCATTATGCGGAAGGGACGCAAGCCCATCAGAGGACATTACGGATACACGGTGTAATGCACCTGGATCAATGCCCATATTTAAGTAAATTGGTGAGAGAATTGGTAATGCAATGCCTAATCCGCCAGATGCTGAGCCAGTTAATCCTGCAATTAAATTAATACAAAGTGCCATACTTAATAGTGGAGGACCTGGAATTTGTAGCACTGTATCAACAATCTGCGTAAATCCTGTAGTCATTGCAGCAACTTTACCGAAAGCGATGACAGCAGAAGTATTACACACGGCTATAATTGCATCGTTAGCCCCTTTACCCATTACGTCCCAAAATTTAGAAAGATGCTTAAACATAATAACTAAGGCTACAATGATTGCGGTAAGCAAGGAGAAAATAGTAGCTGTATTCGCAATAAAAAATTGTGAATAAGAGATCATACCACCTATTACCACTAGTACTGGTAATAGTGCTTGAAGGATGCTCGGTAGGTTTTTATCGTTTTGTTCAAGATCTTTATCTGACTCATATGTAACAAAGCCCTCACCACGCTTTTTAGCACGATTGACCATCCAATATAACCAATAGGAGCCTGCTACAAAAGTAAACAAACCTACTACTAGACCAACGCCTAACCCAGAGTATGGAGTAGTTCCGAAAAATTCTGTAGGCATAATATTTTGAATTTCAGGTGAACCTGGTAAATACATCGTAAATGTAACAGAACCAAAAACTAGTGCCGCTGGTATAAATCGACGAGGTAAATTAGCAGTCTTGAATAATGAAACTGCGATAGGATAAACAGCAAAGCCAACAACGAAGAGAGATACGCCTCCATATGTCATAATTGCACAGGCTAAGACTACAGCCATAATTGCTCCTTTTGGACCAATGATTTTCATAATCCATCTAGCGATCGATTCAGCTGCCCCGGTGTCAGCCATAATCTTACCGAAAATCGCACCAAGTAAGAAAATTAGAAAATACGAAGCAAAATATCCTGTAAACCCTTGCATATAGGTGCCTGTCATCGCTTCCACAACATCGAGCCCAGATACTAATGCTATAAATACGCTGGCTAAGAGTGCACTAACAATGATATTAACGCCTTGAAATGTCATAAAAATTAATATTGCTAAACCAATTAATAGTAAAACGACGTTCATGAACACTCCTCCAATTATCCTTTAAAATTAGGCTTTCTCTTTTCAATGAATGCTTTTATTCCCTCTTTTGCATCTGGGTGCTTAAAGATGTCTATAAATAGTTTCTTCTCATGTTCAATGGCATCCTCAAACGAATTTCTTTCACCGGTTAATACAGCTTCTTTTATACTTTTATGTGCCTGTAAAGATTTCTCGGAAATTTCTCGGGCTTTATTTAAAACCATTTCAAACCCTTCCCCAGTTTTGAAAACTTCATTTATAAGTCCATAGCTAAGACCTTGTTCCGAAGTAATTGGTGAACCAAAGTACATCATTTCGAGTGCTCTTGCCTTTCCGATTAACTTTGTGAGACGTTGTGTTCCACCTGCTCCCGGAAAAATACCTAGGTTAATCTCGGGAACTCCTAATTTCGTGTGTTCCTCTGCATATCGAAGATCAAAAGCCATTGCGACTTCTAAGCCCCCGCCTAAAGTTAGACCATTTAAAAAAGCAATAGTTGGTTTAGGGAAATTTTCAATAAAATTAATGACATAATGATTTTTTGTTACACTTTCCTCAAGTCCAGATGATTCAATCCAATTCGGGAATTCCTTAATATCAGCACCTGCAATAAAATATTTTTCACCTAATCCACGTAAGACGACTACATGAACAGATGAATCGTTTAGGAATTCCTGAAAACATTTTAATAATTCATCAGCTAAATTATTACTCAGAGCATTTACTGGCGGATTATTAATTTCTATTACGGCTGTATGTCCAAGTATTTGAACATTGAGTAATTGATCCATAAAATTCTCCCCCTTAATGTATACGTATACATTTTCTAGTAAGCGTTTACATAATCACTATAAAATCATAAGAAGATTCTGTCAATATACAATTCTATAAATATATTACAAAAAAATAATTAGCGTTTTCATTTGCTTCTTCTTTTTTTTGCATAAATGTACAACCGCATATAGAATATTAGTTGAGTAATAATGGAGGTGTGGATTTGGTAAGTTCTAAAGATGTAGCGAAACGAGCAGGGGTTTCACAAGCCACTGTTTCAAGAGTGTTAAATTCACCAGAAGTAGTTAAAAAAGAGACAGTAATTAAGGTAAAACAAGCAATTGAAGAATTGAATTATATTCCTAATGCAAATGCTAGATCTCTTGTTCAAAATAGAATTGGGACGATTATGTTATTATCTGGACCATTAAATAATCCTTTTTTTGTGGATACTACAAGTGCAATTATAAATTATGCCAGTAAGGTTGACTACCGTGTTCAGGTTCAATTTGTTAATGATAATAATTTAGAAAAAGCATATGTAAATGCTTTAGAACAAATGAATGATGGAATTATATTATCCTGTATTCTTGAAGATGATCCGATATTTGATAAGTTAAAAAGACTAAATCTACCTTTTATTACATATAACAGAAAACATAAATCAAATGAAAATTTTGTTGAGATTGACAATTTTCATGCTGGTGAACTCAGCTTCCAACACATGAAAGAATTAGAACATCAATATATTGGATGGATTGGAGGACAGCTTAATGTAACTACATTCAAGAATCGGTATGAAGGATTTCTATCTGCAACGAAAAAGGCTAATCATGAAATCAATTCCCAATACCTTATAAATGATGTAATTTCAAAGGCAGATATAGAAGAAGCTTTTTTTAATTTAATGCATCTTCGCACCCCTCCTACCGCTATATGTGCAGCTACTGATTCCATTGCACTCGATTTGATTGATATCGCAAAAAAGTCGAATATCTTAATTCCGGAAGAGCTTAGTATTATGGGTATTGATAATGTGGAAATCAGCCAGCATGGCATGGTTGAGCTAACTACCATTGGTAGTAAATATAAGAAGAACTTAGGATATATCGCCATTAGAGAACTAATAACCATGATTGAAGAAAAAAATAATAGTTGCGTTCGAATAACAGAGCCTGTTAAACTTTTTGTAAGGAAGACAACACAGCGAGCAAAATAATCCCTGTGTTTTTCTTTTAAATCAAAATGTATACGTATACATTCTTGGCGTTTACAAACTTTAAAACAAGGATGATGATGGTATGAAAAAAATGTTATACATTAATGGGAAGTGGGTCGAAGGCACAAAATATACAACTTTACATTCTCCATATCAAAATAAAATATTAGCAGAAATACCCGTTGCTACATCAGAACAAGTAGAAGAAGCAATAAAAGCAGCGAAACAAGCTGAAGAAGAAATGCAATCTCTTACCTCACTGGAAAAATCACAAATTCTTTTACAAATTTGTAGGCAGCTTGAAGAGAGAAAAAGTGAAGGTGCAATAATTATCGCTAATGAAGCAGCAAAACCACTGAAATTTGCATTGGCCGAGATGGAGAGAACAATAGAAACTTATCGCTTCGCCGCTGAAGAAGTAAAACGACTTACAGGAGAACTAGTACCAATGGATGCTGCCAAAAATGGTGCAAATAAACTTGCCTATACACTTCTAACTCCTATTGGAACTGTTGCAGCGATTACACCGTTTAATTTTCCGCAAAATTTAGTAGCACATAAAGTTGGCCCAGCTATTGCAGCTGGAAATACTGTTATTCTTAAACCTGCATCACAAACACCATTATCAGCACTATTTTTAGCTGAAATTATTCATCATACAGATTTACCTAAAGGGGCTTTTCAAGTTCTAACAGGAAATGGCTCTCAAATCGGTGATCGTTTAGTTCTTCATGACGATATTAACATGATTACATTCACAGGTAGTCCTACTGTTGGGAAATCCATAAAAAATAAGGCTGGTCTAAAAAAGGTTGCACTTGAATTGGGATCTAATGCAGGCTGTATCGTAGACAATGGTACAGACATAAAAGCAATAGCACAAAAATGTGTTATAGGAGCTTTTTCTAACCAAGGACAAATCTGCATATCATTACAAAGAATATATGTAATGGAAGACAGTTATCATATATTTTTGAATGAATTAAAAGCTTTTACTTCATCTTTAATCATTGGTAACCCACTAGATATAGAGACGGATATCTCTCCTATGATTAATAGAAAAGAGACTGAAAGAGCGAAGGCTTGGATTGATGAAGCAGTAAACATGGGCGCTACTATAGAATGTGGTGGTGAAATTGTGAATAATTCTTTACAACCCACTATATTATCAAATGTACCTCATTATGCACAAATATCGTGTCAAGAAGCATTTGCACCTGTAGTGTTGATTAATAAAATTTCATCTATTGAAGAAGGAATTGGAGAAATTAATAACTCTGTTTATGGTCTTCAGGCGGGTATATTTACAAATAATATTTCAAATGCATTTATCGCATCCAAAAAACTCCAGGTAGGTGGAGTAATTATTAATGATGTTCCTACATTCAGAGTTGATCAAATGCCTTACGGTGGAGTAAAGGACAGTGGAACTGGTCGCGAGGGAGTAAAATATGCAATGGAAGAAATGACGGAGATGAAACTTATCGTATGGAATGAGGTATTTTAAATGTCAAACACGATTAGCTTTGTAAGTAAAAACCATGTTGGATGGGGTTCCATTCAATTCTTAAACGATGAAGTTCAGTCCTTTTATGTAAGGAAAGTATTAGTAATAGCTGACCCCTTTTTAGTTGAATATGGAATCGTAGATAAAATCATCAAGCAGCTAGACAAAAATATAGAAATAAGCATTTATTCGAAAATATCTCCGGAACCCACTTTAACAATGGGAGAAGAACTTGTTTCTTTTACACGTGAGAAAAACTCGGAATTAATAATTGGCATTGGTGGAGGTAGTGCCTTAGATTTGGCTAAAGTTGCAGCTGTACTTGCTACTCAGGATGGAGATGTTAAAGACTATTTAAATTTAACTGGTACCCAACAACTTAAAAATAAAGGGTTACCAAAAATCTTAATTCCTACTACTTCAGGTACCGGTTCAGAGGTAACCAATATTAGTGTATTAGCATTAGAAACAACAAAAGATGTTATTACGCACGACTATCTTCTTGCAGATGTCGCAATAGTCGATCCAGAATTAACGCTTTCCTTACCACCTAGAATCACCGCATCAACTGGAGTAGATGCCCTCACACATGCTGTTGAAGCATATGTCTCATTAAATGCAAATCCTATTACAGACGCTTTAGCAATAAGGGCTATTCAATTAATAAGTAACTCTCTCAGAAAAGCCGTTTGGGATGGTACAAATGTTCAAGCACGAACTGATTTAAGCTACGGAAGTTACTTAGCAGGACTTGCATTTTATAATGCAGGAGTGGCTGGTGTACATGCGCTAGCTTATCCATTAGGTGGTAAATTTCATATTGCACATGGTGAATCAAATGCAGTACTACTCCCCTACGTTATGGGCTATATTCGGCCAAGTTGTAAAAAGCGTATGACGGATATATATGCTGCTATGGGCTTTAATCCAATTCAGCTTTCTGAAGAAGAGGCTTCTATAAAATGTGTTGACGAGCTTATCCGTTTAATAAATGATATTGAAATTCCGATTACTTTAAAGGATTTCCAGATTGAAGAATCCGATTTGAAGGATTTAACCAGTAATGCATTACAACAAAAAAGGCTCCTTGCAAGATCACCAATGCCCTTGTTAGAAGAAGATATTTTTAATATTTATCAAGCAGCCTATCATGGTCAGCAATCTGGGAGTAGATGATTTAGAAGAATACTCACAGTCTTATAAACTTAATAGTTATTGGATTTTCCAATCTCAAATCTCTTTTAAGAAAAGCGTATTCCAATTTTTAGAATACGCTTTATTTTTTCCCTACAAGTGGAATACACTCAGATATTCAGGAATATTATTTTAAATCTTTCACTCCCCCACTTCTACCTACACCTGCACTACTAAAGCTGTCTAATCTCGCTCAAACTTCTCGTTACGTGTATACCATGGCATAGCTATTTGCATCTGGTTCGCTAAATTTCTTCGCACTCTTTACAGCTTGTTCAGTGCTACAATGCCCCCTACTGCACAAATAACTGGGGTAGACGTTACATTGTCTCTTACTAATGAGCTGTTATAATCGTTACAATCTAGAGTGAGTTTCAGAAGAGTTTCTGACACAGGTATAAACACTGCCTCTACCACACCACCTGTATCCACCTCCGAGTTATAGTAAATCTTCAGAAAAACATCTAACAAAGAGACTATAAAAAAATCTCATATTGACATCCTCCCAAAATAGGTTAAGATAAATCTAGGAAATGATAATGAGAATCTTTATCATTTAAATAAAAATAAGAAGTGAGGCATATATCATGAAAAAGTCATTCTATCTTTTCGTCCTTTCAGTTTTCGTTATTGTATTAGCTGCTTGTGGCGATGACAATACAACTAATGAAGGATCTACTAGTTCAACCGAAACAGATGGTCAGTTCCCTATTACGATCCAGCACGCATTCGGCGAAACGGTAATCGTAGAAAAACCTGAGCGCGTTGCAACGATTGCTTGGGCAAACCATGATGTTGCATTGGCATTGGGAGTTGTTCCAGTAGGTTTCTCTGCCGCTAACTACGGCGTGCAAGACGAATCAGGCTTATTACCTTGGACTGCTGAAGCATTAAAAGAGCTTGGGGAGGATACACCGAATATCTTCCAAGATACTGACGGGTTAGATTTCGAGGCGATTGCAGATAGTACTCCTGATGTCATTCTTGCTGCTTACTCGGGTATTACACAGGAAGAGTACGATACATTAAGCCAAATTGCTCCGGTGGTTCCTTATGAGGAAACTCCTTGGGTAACTCCATGGCGCGACCAAGTGTTACTAAACGCAAAAGGATTAGGCATGGAAGAGGAAGGTAAACAACTAATCGCTGATACAGAAAAATTAATTGCGGAAAAAGCTGAGGAATACTCCGCTATTAAAGGTAAAAAAGCAGCATTCGGTATGTTTAACGCGGCCGACCTATCAAGCTTCTATATTTACACACCTACTGACCCACGTGGTGAGTTCTTATATGACTTAGGTATGGAGTATCCATCTGGTATCCAAGACTTAATTACAGATGATAGCTTTTATCTTCAATTAAGCGCTGAAAATGCAGATGCTTTAAATGATACCGATTTATTGATTATGTATGGAGATTCCAATACATTGGCTGCTTTACAAGCTGATCCAATCTTAGGGAAAGTGCCTGCAATTGCTGCTGGGAATGTGGTTGTGATTGAAGACAATACACCATTAGCTGCTGCTGGGAACCCTAACCCACTTTCTATTCAATACACGATTGATGAATATTTAACTTTGATCTCAGACGTAGCGAAAAGTATTAAGTAATGCCATTAATCAGTCAATCAGCGAAGCAGTCCTTTCTTCCGAAAAATTTAGGAAAGCTGACCATCCTATTACTCGTATTACTAGTAATAGCGATACTTGCTTCGCTAGCATTTGGCTCTCGCTCAATTGGGTGGTCTACAATTCTGGATGGTTTGTTCCATCCAGAGTTAATGGACCATGAAGCTAGTGTCGTTCGGCAACGTGTTGTACGAACGATTTTTAGTTTTATGTGTGGTGCAGCATTAGGTGTTTCTGGGGCACTTATGCAATCGGTCACGCGAAATCCAATTGCCGATCCAAGCATTTTAGGTGTGAATACTGGGGCTGCCCTATTCGTTGTCAGTGGCATTGCCTTTTTTAATATTAGTACACCGAGTGAATATGTATGGTTAGCAATAGCAGGGGCAATCCTTACTGCTATTTTTGTGTTTACAGTTGGTTCCTTAGGCTTTAACGGAGCAACCCCCTTAAAGCTCGTATTGGCAGGAGCTGCAACAAGTGCAATTCTTTCTTCACTTGTAACGGCGATTATGATTCCACGTCAAAACGTCATGGATCAGTTTCGTTTCTGGCAGGTTGGTAGTGTCGGTGCAGGTACGTGGGACAATATTCAACTGCTCCTCCCCTTCTTACTTGTCGGGGTGATCATTGCAATCTTCACCGCTCCTGCATTAAATGCGATGGCCTTAGGGGATGAGGTAGCTACTGGTCTAGGAGTGAAAACTGGGTCCATTCGTGTTATCTCTGCTTTTGCTGGCGTGCTCCTTTGTGGTGCGGCAACTGCGTTTGCAGGACCAATTGGCTTTATTGGTCTATTAGCAACTCATTTAATTCGATTAGTGATTGGTCCTGATTTACGGTTCGTCATTCCTTTGTCAGCACTTTCTGGGGGAATCATCTTAACGATAGCAGACGTTGCAGGGCGGCTAATTGCTCGTCCCGGTGAGGTAGAGGTCGGAGTCTTAACTGCCTTTATTGGTGCACCGATTTTGATATACATTACAATGAAAGCGAAAATGCGGAGTCTATGATGAATACTACTTATCAAACCATTATGCAATCGAGAATAAAACGAAAACGCCGGTATGTATTTACTACAGTAATACTAGCTGTCATTGCCTTCGCATTGTGCTGTGCCATGCTTATGCTTGGGAACACGATTTATCCAGTGGGTGATGTCATTGCGGTTCTATTAGGGGAAGAGGTAAAAGGCGCTAGCTTTGCAGTTGGAACGCTTCGACTTCCACGTATGCTCGCTGGTCTTTTAGCCGGATTTGCTTTCGGAGTTGGGGGCTATGTTTTCCAAACGATGCTTCGCAATCCATTAGCTAACCCAAATGTCATTGGTATTACTGCTGGATCAAGTGCTGCAGCAGTATTCTGTATTGTTGTTCTTCAGGCGAGTAATACCGTTATTTCCATAGCGGCTGTTGCTGGTGGTTTAGCTACCGTTGCGCTTATTTACGGCTTGTCACGAGGAACTTCCTTTTCAATCGGCCGATTAATTCTAATCGGTATCGGAATTCAAGCGATGTTGAATGCATTTATTTCCTATCTAATGCTCATTGCGAAAACACATGATTTGCCGACTGCCTTACGTTGGTTAAGTGGTAGCTTAAACAGTGCAAAAATAGAAACCATAATGCCACTTCTTGTGTTACTACTAATCTGCACGCCTATTTTTATGTATTTTGCCAATCATCTAGAAATGTTAGAGCTGGGAGAACAAGCTGCTACCTCGCTAGGTGTATCCACGAATATGGTACGTGTTGTTTTACTCGTTTGTGCTGTATTGGTCATTGCACTTGCTACAGCGGTTACGGGTCCTATCGCCTTCATTTCCTTTTTGGCCGGTCCAATTGCAAGGCGCATGGTCGGTGTGGGCTTCTCGGCACTCATTCCGGCAGGCCTGATCGGTGTGATTTTAGTGTTAGCCGCAGACTTAATAGGGCAATTTGCATTTAACGTTCGCTACCCTGTCGGTGTAATTACTGGCATCATCGGAGCACCGTACTTAATTTTCCTACTTATTAAAATGAATCGAAAGGGGAATATCTAATGGCCCATACATTACAAACGAAAAATCTACATTCTGGCTACGACCAAAAACCGATTTTACATGATGTAACCGTTTCGATTCCTGAAGGGAAAATTAGCATTATTATCGGACCAAATGGCTGTGGCAAATCAACACTGCTGAAAACGATGGCGCGTCTACTCAAACCGACGCGCGGGGATGTCTCTTTAGACAATCAATCAATTTATTCCATTCCATCCAAACAGCTGGCACGTACCGTTGGATTACTACCGCAGTCTCCAATTGTCCCAGAAGGCATCACAGTTGCAGACCTAGTAGGACGCGGGCGCTTCCCCCATCAAACGATGTTTTCGGGCTGGTCGAAAAAGGATTACGAGGCAGTCGCAAACGCGCTCGAAATGATGAACATCACAGAGTTTGCTGATAGTCATATCGATGAATTATCCGGTGGGCAGCGCCAGCGTGTATGGATTGCTATGGCTCTTGCCCAACAAACCGATATACTATTTTTAGATGAGCCAACCACCTACTTAGACATCACCTACCAGGTGGAAATTTTAGATCTACTAAAAGATTTAAACACGCAACACGGCACCACCATTGTCATGGTCCTCCACGACATAAACCTATCTGCCCGGTACGCAGACCACTTATTTGCAATGAAAGACGGTCAACTTATTGCAGAAGGACCACCAAACGACATCATCACCAGTAGCCTGATGAAACAAACATTTCATCTCGATTGTCATGTAATGAAGGATCCGATTTCCAACACACCGTTGATCCTTCCGATTAGTCGGTATCATAAGAAAAAGGAGTAAAGAAGTATTGACCACTAAAAGTTAGATTTTTATTTATGCAGCTAATTGGTTGGCATGAATCCAGTATTTTACGGCTCTATACTGAATGTGGTGGTGTGGTCAGCACTATCAAGAGTGTGACAATTTTCTAAAAAAATCTAAAAAAATA
>CAKQHO010000071.1 GCA_934234185.1 uncultured Psychrobacillus sp.
GTTATAGCCGCAACAATAACAGTTGGACTAAACCGATTTCCGATATCATTTTGTATCACTAGTACGGGTCTGGTACCGCCTTGTTCAGACCCGATAACTGGTGACAAATCCGCAAAAAAAACGTCCCCACGTTTTACGATCAAGTTGTCATCCTCCACTTACGAGTCGCTCTGTCGTATGCTGTGCCTCATACTCAGCGTGCAAACACTCCATACATATGGATAAGTTAATATGAGACATTTCAACATAGCCTTTAATCATAGCTTCTCTTATAAGATTTGCCTGGCCCTTATTCAAATATTCCTTTGCATGGACACGCGCAACGCTTTCCCCACTAATGGCTTTGGCTCCTTCATTCACCATATGCTTTGGAAGCTCAATTACAGCTTCATGTTGTTTCTTTTTATCACTTACCACAGCAAACACCTCCGACAAAACATTTCCCTATGTGACAATATACTTCATCTTACCATTACTACTGATGAAATAAAAGACATATAAAGAAATGGTTAGACAAATTATGCAAAATGAACTAGGGTTTGTCGATATTTTGCTCGCTGTATAATCTTGGTATTCTTGCTGAGAGTGTGCAACAGATTTCATAAGGTATAGTTTGGAGTTTATTAGCCCATTCTTCTATCTTAATTTCTTCTTCTTTTTGCATCCCTAGTAATACTACTTTCTCTCCAACCTCTACTGGCTCATTGAGTCGAACCATACATTGATCCATGCATATTCTTCCTACTATAGGTACTCTTTTCCCCTTCACTAACACTTCTTGAGATTGCAAATTTCTTAATAGACCGTCTGCATATCCAATTGGAAGGGTGGCAATCCATTCATCTTTTTGAGCTGTATAGGTAGCCCCATAACCAATAGAGGTACCTTGTTTCACTTTTTTTACATGAGTTACTTCCGAATAGAGCGAGAGTGCTTTTTTTAAAGGAAACGGCAAATGTTCACTCAACCAAGGCGATGGTGCTATACCATACATTGATATCCCATATCTCACTGCATCTCGACTTTCATCGGGATAACGAAGCGCAGCTGCACTATTACTAGTATGTACAACTTTAGGCTTTTCTTTAAACACACTAAGCAAATTATTAAACTTTTTTACTTGTCGCATATAATACTCCGTATGTTCTTCATCCGCAGTTGCAAAATGGGTATAGGCCCCAGTAATCTCTACCCAAGGATTTTCATTTATAAACTTTATTGCTTCCTTTAATTCACCAATATCTGTAAAACCTATTCTACCCATTCCACTATCTATTTTTACATGAACCTTTAAAGGTTTTTTTATATTTTTTGTAGCAAAAACCCACTCTACTGAATATGCTGTTAGGGTAATGTCTAAATCACTTGCTAGTTGAAAAAAAGAAGGTGGGGTTGCGCCCAGGATAAGTATCTCTGAGTGAATTCCATTTTCTCTTAATCGGATAGCTTCCTCTGGAGTAGCTACCGCTAAGATAGTAGCACCAACCTCTAGTGCGGCACGAGCAACCTGTATATCTCCATGTCCGTAGGCATTTGCCTTTACGACAGCTATTATTTGCGTTTTGGACGGAAGTTTTCCCTTCAAGCTCATAATATTAGATTTAATAGCATTCAAGTCTACTTCTATTACTGTTGGTCTATATATATTTTCCATGATAATCAACCTCTTCTTCCGTGGTTTAAACCATTATGCTCCTTGGAAGAAGAGGTCGTCAATATCTAACTTCTTATTTCAAACCTGATACCATCATGGAAGACGCTACTTCTATCATTTCTTCCTTGGTTAGAGAAGTAGAAGCTATGAAAAATGCCATACCATCTTGTTCCCATGTAAGTGACTGGTCTGTAACAGCACCGATTGCAACTCCTAAATCTACTGGGTCTCCAGGTGCAAAAACTGGGATTGCAGAAGACGTTGTCTGATCACTTAACTGTTGAATTATAGTAAACTCTTTATCCCCACTGAAAGTTAAAATCACTCGCTTATTATTTTCAGTTTCTATTTTTCGTTCATCACTTATGTGCACATTTTGCCATTGAAGCACTGGATAATGAGTTTCAAAGTCCTTACTTTCTAAATCAGCAGATGCCTCAACAGTGTCTCCATCTGTCTTTGCGGCTGGAGTTTGTTCTATTTTATATTCTCCCGCAGCACGAGTTTTACCCAAGGATACATTTTTAAATTTGATATGAATTTGTTCTTCCTTACTTTCATTCAAGATCGACACATCAGTTGGAAGAAGTGTCTTTTTGTTAATGTAAATTTTTTGAGACGGCAGCATGTTTTTATGGTTGTTATTTGTTTTAGTTTCAAACACATAATTATCGCCTTCTTCTTTGAAGGTTGCGTTTTTATCCTTTTTAATATCCTCTGCTAAGGATCCAATCAGATAAGCTTGACTATTTTCTGATGGCCATTTGCTTTGGAACTTATATGTTTTGTTTAGAGACGGTGTAACTACAAAAACTCCTTCAGCATTGCGAACGATCATTTGAGTATTTTCTGCATTTGCATCCGATACCTTCACACGGTAGAAGTCTGGCTTAGTATGCCACACCTCAACATCATACACCCTTGGCTCTTGACCAGTTAAAATGCTCATTTCCGCTGTTAACTCATACCCCTTTGCATCCACCCACTTGTTACTTAGTTTTTTTACTACATCCTCTTTTGATTCAGCTCCACATGCAGTAAGTAGCAAAATCATTCCAAATAAAACTACCAGTTTAGCCACTAGGCTCTTCAATTAGTCCACCCTTTCTATTATCGCTGCGTTCATTCATTGTATGTAGGTGGACGACCGTTTATGATTGAAGAATTACTTGAGCAGCAGCATAATCTTTTGTATGAGTGATAGAAATAAAACCATTTACCTTTTCCCCTTTAAAATATAGGACCGGCTTTCCTGTAGACTCTTTTAAAATTTCAATATCTTGAAAGCTACATTCTTTTCCAATCCCTGTGCCCAATGCCTTAGAGAAGGCCTCCTTACCAGCAAACCTTCCAGCTAAAAACTCTATTTGCCTAGCTTCTGCCATTCCTGTCATTAATATTTTTTCATTGTCCGTTAATATCCTATTTACTAATTTTTCTTTATTTATTCGTTGAATTTTTTTAATGTCTGTAATGTCTAGCCCAATTCCATTAATCATAGTAGTTTCTCCTTTCAAATAAATACAGTAAACGCTATACTAATGATAGAAATTAGAGGTGAGAGAATGTTTAGTAGAACAGAAAATTTTAAACAATATACCAAATTATATCCTGTCGTTTCCACATTGTTAGCTATTAATATTATCATTTTCGTACTTTCATTATTGCCGGTACTGGGCGACTATATTTACTTCTATGGAATTGGTTATAATTATTCCATTAGCCAAGGAGAATATTGGCGCATAGTTACTCCTATGTTCCTGCATCTTAATTTTCTTCATCTTATATTTAATATGTTTTCTCTTTACTTATTTGGACCAGAGCTTGAACAGCTAGCTGGTAAAGCAAGATTTCTAACCATCTATTTCTTAGCTGGATTGGTTGGAAATATAGCAACATACTTAATATATCCTCTTACTCACCAAAGCCTTGGAGCAAGTGGAGCAATTTACGGTATTCTAGGTGCCTTCGGGGCTTTAGTCTATTATACAAAACACATTTTCCCTCAGCTAAAACAAATTATTGTTCCTATTATAGTAATTGGGGTTATTATGACATTTGTTCAGCCTAATATTAATGTAACTGCACATATAGCTGGTCTTATTACTGGCTTTATATTAGGATTTATTTATTTCCATCCCAAACGAATAGCTGCATGGAAGAAAAAAAGACAGAAGTTTAATGTTGTTAAATAGAAAGGAGATTGGGTTAAATCCCAATCTCCTTTTATTTCTCCATGTGATTCCTTTTCGGTTCATACCATTCAAGTATAGTTTCTGCATCTTCTATTTCTAAGTGAGGAATAACTGCTACTGAGCTTCCTCCACCTGACTTAATACTTGTCTGTATAGTAGAAACTTTATTTCGCTTTTGAAAATAGGTTGTTTTTTGAGTCATTGATTGAACACGTTTTTTCTCCATCCATACAGTTACTCTACTAAACACTCTATATCTTGCTACTAGCTGTAGGTCATTAAGATAAAATCCTGCTGTTCTATGCTGCCACATTCCCAGAAAAAAACTGAGTGGGATTAGCACGAGTGTAAGTAACCCATATGGGAAAAAGAAGTAGGTAGTGACACCCACAATAGGAATAATCCACAAAAAGTCTAAACGGTAAAAAAACTTTTTAGATCTTTCAGGAATGACCGTAAATTTAGGGTTTAATGATAAGTCTGGGAAAATTGTTTCTAAGATATGATTCACTTCTGTTCTTTTAATCAGAGGAAGTAATTTCATTGTTTCATCTTTATCAGCATTCGATCCACCGGCACTATCTACATTTACAGCGGCATAACCAAACATTTGCCGAAGAGGACTTTCTACTATTCGTACTGCTTGTATTCTAGAGAGTGGAATAGTCATTTTTTTCTTTTCCAACAGGCCCCTAGTGATAATTATCTCTTCATCCTCTAATCGAATCGCAAATTGATAATAATTAATAAATGTTAACAAGACTGAAGCCACCCAGGCTACAAATACAACAGCAAGGATTGCCAATGCCACCATCAGAACACCAAAGCGAATAAATACTACAATTTCATTATAAATTTCTTCATAAGGGATAATGTCTGAAAGCTGAGAAATTAATACTGCCAACCCAGAAAAAAAGACCCCGATCCCTCCTGATGTACTTGCTAAAACAATTAAGTCCTTTGTGGACATCGTATACAAGGGAGCTTTTTCTTCTCTAAGTTCAATCGTTTCTTCGGGAAGGTCACCTATTTCTGGTGAAAAATCCTTTGCTTTTGCTGCTAGCATTTCTTTTTTAATCTGTTCTGCAGCAGCTTTAGAAATAGCCGTAAGCTCTGCCTCTGCCTCCTTCGTTGGTCCTCCACCAGCTGTCTCTACCTTTACTTTCACTAAACCAAAAGGTCGATGAAAAATTCCTTCAGTATAGTTCAGACTCTGAATACGTTCAAAAGGAATATATCTTTTCTTTTTAACGAACAAGCCATATTCTATTCGAAGCTCACCCTCTTCAAACCAATACCGGAATCGCTTCCATTGTACAAATCCACTAGCTAAGAGCAATAGTAATGCTACTGCGTAAATGCCATAGGTAAGTAGGTTGGTCCATAGACTCCCATTACCTCCAAACCCATTGGCTAATACTAAGACTACTAATGGAAGCAGCATTTCTTTTAAAGCCTTCACAAAATTAATAACAGCTGAAATAGGATGTAGCTTATACTTTTCCTTAGACATCGTCTTCAGCCACCCTTGCCAATACAGATATCCTGCTACGCAACTCATCTGCTTCTGCTGTTACTAGGGCAGGAATGGTATGACTTGTAGCCGCAGTCGATATGGTAATGGAGGCTAAATCATGCTTTCTTAAAATTGGTCCTTGCTCTGTATCAACATGCTGTACCCTTACCATTGGTACGAGTGTGCGCTTAACCACAAATAGACCATGCTGCAGCTCGATTTCCTGCTCCCTTACTTCGTATCTCCAGCGCGACCATCTGATCTTTGGAAATAAATAAATTAAAAAATAGCCAATTACCATCAAAATAGCCAAATCTACTATGTAAAGCCATACATACTTACCTGTGAAGTAATTGATTACTCCAGCACCCACTGCAAGTATAAGTAAAATCAAGGTTTGAAAAACACCATATATTCTCCATACCCTCAGTCCCTTTTTGGATATTCTATTAACTGGTTCTGCTCTCATATTAGCACCTCTTTCTATTATTAATTATACGAGCAGTCTGTTAAAACGTTTCATTTTCTTTTATTGTTATTGATTTTTAATATACTGCAAAAATTTACTGTATTGAAGAGGGAATAAAGCACTGAACAGCAAAAAAAGGATGAATCCCTCTAGGGGGATTCATCCTTAAAATAATTAGCCTTCGTTACGTGGTGAGCGTTTACGTTGAGTTGCACCATCACGCGGTCCACTACTACGTCTTGGAGACGCTGAGCGTCCGCCACCTGTACGTGAAGAGCTACGATCTCCACGTCCTGATGCACTACTACGTCCGCCGCCGCTGCGATTACCTTTGTAACCACCACCGCCGCTGCGTCCACCACCACCGCTGCGTTCTCTGCGCATTGGAAGAGGACGCTCTTCGGATAATGTAATTGGTGTATCATCTGGTTCTTTAGTCATTGACTTAATCGCCGCAGCAATAATATCTATTGCTTCGTGTTTTTCTAACATTTCATTAGCAAGCGTGCGATAGTCACCAAGATCATTTTTGTTTACAATTTCAGCTAATGCTTCAATAGCTAAACGTTGTTGTCCAACTAACGCTTCATCAGAGCTTGGTGGACGAAGAGGAGTCATACGTTTTTTCGTTGTATCTTCAACAATACGTAAGTATCCCATTTCTCTAGGTGTCACGAAAGTTACAGCGATACCACTTTTTCCTGCTCGACCTGTACGACCAATACGGTGAACATAGCTTTCAGGATCTTGTGGAATATCAAAGTTATATACATGAGTCACGCCAGAAATATCTAATCCACGTGCTGCCACGTCAGTAGCCACTAAGATATCAATTTTATTAGCTTTAAATTGCTTTAAAACTGACATACGTTTTGCTTGGCTTAGATCTCCGTGTATTCCTTCTGCTAGATAGCCACGAATGCTTAATGCATGTGAAAGCTCGTCCACACGACGTTTTGTACGTCCAAAGATAATTGCTAGCTCAGGTTGGTGTACATTTAAGATTCTTGATAGAACATCAAACTTTTCACGGTCAGTCGCTTTTACATAATATTGATCTATATTTTCAACTGTCATTTCTTTTGATTTTATTTTCACTTCTACTGGATCAGTCATAAACTTATCTGCAATTTTGCGGATAGGTCCAGGCATTGTAGCAGAGAAAAGTAATGTCTGACGATTTTCTGGAACACTTTCAAGGATTGTATTGATATCATCAATGAATCCCATGTTTAGCATTTCATCAGCTTCATCAAGGATTAGTGTTTCTACTTGATCTAGCTTTAGAGTACGTCTGTTGATATGGTCTAAAATACGTCCAGGTGTACCTACAATTACTTGAGGTTTATTTTTAAGTGCACGGATTTGGCGACCAATTTCTTGTCCTCCGTATACTGATAGTAAACGCACTTTTTTATCATAGCCCAATTTGTAGAGTTCTTCTGAGACTTGAATAGCTAACTCACGTGTTGGTGCAATAATTAATGCTTGTACATTCGGGTTTTTTGAATCAATTTTTTCAATCATTGGAATCCCAAAAGCGGCAGTTTTACCAGTACCAGTTTGTGCTTGTCCAATAATGTCTTTACCTTCCATAGCATAAGTGATAGTACCTTCTTGGATCGGTGTCGCTTCCTCAAAACCCATACGTTGGATAGATTTTAAAGTGGAAGCACTAATATTTAATTCTGAAAAATTTGTCAAAATTTCAATCTCCTTTTTTTCTGTTCTGACAAATGGTTACATTTTCAGATGAAAGCGGCAAATTCGAGCCTATTACGAGGAACGTTTCCGTTACTTAAAATTCTCTGTGGTTTTCTTATCAGAGGGGTCTAATATAAAGGGAAAGCCCGGTCTTTTGCCGAGCGGCCAGTTCAGTGTATCCTTATACAGCTAAAGCAAGCCGTTATGTTCAAAAAAAAGTACTCTTCCATAAATAGTGAAGAGTCTTCATACAAAATGTATCCATTGCTAAAACGTAGTATATCATGCATCTATATATTGTGGCAATCAATTAGCTTTTATTCTAATTAATCGCATTTTTATCTTCTACCAATTTATCCCGCAAAAAATGAAGTGCTTGGCCAAACCAATTCTCACAATCTTCGCTATAACAAATGTGATGTTTTCCCATTTCCGAGAAGATGAGAAGCTTTTTTGAAGAACGAAGATGCTCGTATAGAAACGGTGCTGTTGTATAGGGAACAATACCATCACGCTTTCCCTGCACCAAGCAAACAGGAATTTCTACCTGTTCATAATACGGCTCCACCATTTTCACCAGACGGACAAATTCTAACGCTGCTTGAATAGGTGTTTCCCGTAGCTTTTTACCGTAAATTTGGTAAAGAGGATTTTCTTCTAATGAACCAGCTAAAGCTTCTTTAGCAACTTCTCCTATATCTTGTAGAAACTGAGTGGGGTTAATATACTTAGCAGCTGCACTTAGTAGCACTAATTTCTCTACTGGATAGCGAAGGGAGAGGTAAATAGCAATTATTCCTCCCATCGAGAAGCCAACTAAGAATAATCGGTCTACTTCTTTTTGAAGCTGACGAATAGCAAGTTCAGCTGCCATCATCCATGCTTCGGCTGAGAGATTTTTTAGCTCTAGAGTATCCCCGTGACCGGGTAGGGTTGGGACAACGATCTTCCAGTCTGTTTGTGCTTGCATATATTCTACAAACGGCTGTAGCTCATAGGGACCTCCTGTGAAGCCATGTATACAAAGCACTCCTGTTTTCATCAATGTCCCACTCCTTTTTGGTTATTGCTTTTGGAAAGGTTCAATTACCCTTTCTAAGTGCATTCCCCTTGACCCTTTCACTAAAACAATGGAATTAGCGTCAATTTTCTTTGTAAGGAAAGAAATAATCTCCTCATAATCATTTTCAGTCCAGATAATTTGTTCCTTAGAAAATTTAGCTAATAACTGATTATATAACCATTTCATTCTTGAGCCGAATAGACAAACCCCAGCGAAACTCTCTGATGAAATCCCATTACTAATTCCTTCATGAAATTCCTTTTCATGCTCTCCCAGTTCTAGCATATCTCCTAGGACTAACCACTTATCCTCTTTAATTGTTGAACTTTTCACAAATTGTATTGCGGCGTTCATAGACGTGGGAGCAGCGTTATATGCATCATTTATAAAGATAGCGCCGTTAGTCGTGTCAATTAATTGCATACGCATATCCGTTAGGACAATTTTCTTTAATGCGACTCTCATTTGTTCAGCAGTTAGTCCAATCGCATTTCCAATCAACAGAGCAGCCAATGTATTCTTTACTTGGTGCTCCCCCAAAATAGGAATGGACATCTCTTCGTTTAAATCTCCGCTTACAGTAAAAGTACTACCATTCTCAGTAAAATGTACCTGCTCTATTCGTAAGCTATTATACTCACCTCTACCAAATGCTTTAGTGGATAAATTAGGCACACTTTCTACGAAAGGACGAAGTAATGGTTCATCTCCATCATAGATCAGCAAACCATCCTTCTTTAAACCAGAAATTATCTCGAACTTAGCTTTTGCTATTCCTTCTCTGGACCCGAGGTCTTGCATATGAGCTTCCCCGATGTTTGTGATCACGGCATATGTCGGCTTTGCAAGATTCGATAAAAACTCGATTTCTCCAAAGGAGCTCATTCCCATTTCTAATACTGCATACTCAGTATCTTCTTCTAACGACAGAATAGTGATTGGTAATCCTAGCTCATTGTTAAAATTCCCTATCGTTTTTTTCACTCGGTAGTAGGGTGATAGCATGCCAGCCACTAAGTCCTTGGTAGAAGTCTTTCCATTTGAACCAGTTATCCCTATGAATACTGTATTTAATTCCTCTCTGTACGAAGATGCCATTTGCTGAAGTGCACTTCCTGGATCTTCTACATAAAGCAATGGAAGTCCGCTTGGAGGATTAGGCTCATCCTTCATCCAAAGAGCTGCAGATGCCCCCTTATCAAACGCATCTTGCACAAAACGATGACCGTTTACCTTTTCTCCTCGAAAGGGGATAAATAAATCTCCAGGCTGTAGCGTTCTAGTATTAATGGAAACCCCTGTAATCAAAGGATTTCCAGAAAGCTCTTGAGAGAGACCTAACCAGCTTGCAACCTCAACTAAAGTCTTTTTCAAATTGCTCACTCCCCATCCTGAGAATGTTCAAGCTGTTGTTTCTCTTCGTATCGTTCCACAGCTAATTGAATTAATTCCTCGATTAGCTCTGAATAAGATAAACCAGATGCCATCCAAAGCTTTGGATACATACTAATCGGAGTAAATCCAGGCATTGTATTTACTTCGTTAATTAGTACTTCCTCCGTATCCGTAACAAAGAAATCTGCTCGAACTAAGCCTGAACAATCCAAAACTTTAAAAGCTCGAATAGCATCCTCCTGTAGTTTCTTTAAAAGCTGTGGAGATGTATTTGCCGGTATTGCATAGTTAGTTGTACCATCAATATATTTAGCGGAGTAGTCATAGAAATCTTTCGTCGGCAAAACCTCTCCTGCCACAGAGCATTTTGGATCGTCATTCCCAAGGACACTCATCTCTAATTCACGAGCAACAATTCCCTGCTCCACAATTATTTTTCGATCGTATTTAAAAGCTAATTCAATTGCCTGAATCAACTCTTCCTCACTATTCGCTTTGGTAATCCCTACACTTGAACCTAGATTTGCTGGTTTAACGAAAAGCGGCCATTCTAAGGTCGATACCATTTTGTCTAATAATCGTTCTCTATTCTTTTTCCATTCACTGCGGATGAAATAAATATAAGGAACTTGCTTCAACCCTGCCTGAGCAAAAAGCTGTTTCATCACCACTTTATCCATACCGGCAGCAGAAGCCAGAACCCCATTTCCTACGTAAGGTATGTTTAATACTTCTAGCAACCCTTGCACAGTGCCATCTTCACCATTTGGTCCATGTAATAAAGGGAAGATAACATCTAAGCTAGATTGTTCCTCGATAGAAACCTCCTTGGAGGTATTCACTGCAGGGAGGAAACTGGAAATATCATTTGCTTTCCCTGTATCCTCTCCAAACTGCAGCATTTCTACTTTTTCGACTGGGCCAGTAAGTGCCTTACCCTTTCTCCATTCCCCATCTTTGGAAATGAATATTGGAAACACTTCGTATTTATTAAAATCAACCGCTTGAGAAACAGCTCTTGCAGTTAGTAAAGATACTTCATGCTCAGCCGATTTCCCACCGTAAAGTAAACCTAATTTTAGTTTCATCATTGAATACCTCCGCATTTTGGATAGTTTTAGTTTATCATGTAAACACTTGTTAGTTGAATAATTAGCTAAACAACTTTAGGCCAACTACGCCCATAATAATACAGCTTAAAAAGAAGATTTTCAGACGACTTTTTTGCTCTTTAAAAAAATACATACCCATTAATACACTTCCTGCAGCCCCAATCCCAGTCCAAACCGCATATCCCGTTCCAATCGGTATGTCCTTGAGAGCTTGGGACAATAAAAAAAAGCTTAGGGAGGCTGAGATAATCGTCAATATGGAAAACCTTCGATTGGTAAAGCCGTTAGAGAGCTTCATACTTACTACAAAGCCCACTTCAAATAGTCCAGCAATTATTAAGCACAGCCAATACATTACTCGGTTTCCTCCTCTCCTTCAGCAAGCTTCAGACCAACGATTCCTGTTAATAGGATAAGTAAGAATAAGATTTTCCCCAAACTCGCTGTCTCTTGAAAGAAGAAAATACCGATAATAGCCGTTCCAGCTGCTCCAATCCCTGTAAAAATAGCATATGCAGTACCAATAGGAATCGTCTTCATGGCCTTAGCGAACAGAAAAAAACTGATGATTAGGAATAGAATAGTAACCATTGAAGGAAGCAGCCTTGTAAAGCCATGGGATTCCTTTAGACCGATAGCCCAAATTATTTCGGTAAGTCCTGCAACAATTAATTGTATCCAAGCCATGCTTATTTACTCCTTTTCTATGTAAGAAACGCTTTTGCTCAACAAATGGGCAAAAGCGTTTCTTCACACCTCTATTAACAAATCAGCTGGTTTCTTTAAAAGATGCTGCAAATCCTCAAGCACTTCATCAGGAAAAATATTGTCAGGAAGACTTCTAATTTCAAGTTCATATTTCGTTTTATTCACTTTATATAACGACATTAGAACCCCATCTTCAAAGGAATCAGTTAAATCGATAATTTTTTCAGCGGAAAGCTCTGGCAGTATAATGTTATTTTTCTTTCGCCAGAATGCTGTAGATTTTGCTTTTTCTTGTATTTGATGATTAAAAAAGCTACTAATCAAATCATACATATCACCCATATCTTGAAAATAAATTTTCGTTATATGCTGATCTTCGTCGGTCAAATAAACAAAGCGATTTTGTAAATGGTAATAAAAAGGTGTTCTAAACGCTTCTTTCTTATGCGCTATATATAATAACTCTGCCTGCTCTTGAGGAGTGAGTTTATTTAATTTCCGCTCATCAGTAAAGTCTAAAAAACAAAGAGTACTAGGATGTTCCACTACTTCCTTCAAAAAATGTGAAAATTGACTTTGAATAATGAATTCAAACTGGGTGTGAATATTAAAAGATGCATCCTCGTATCCATGCTTTAACAACAAAAGAGACGACAAGTTGGTTGACCTAAGGAAATGTTGGACCTTCATCCCACTAAATAGTGTAAAATGCTCGAGCTCATTTACATGTACATACAAATGAGTGACATACTCATCTATGTCTCTCTCTTTCTTAGCCACTTTCTTCACTCCTTCACGATTTTATATTAACATAATTATATAAAAAGGAAACATTCGTTTTTTAAATTTCGTCCTTATTACACTCAAGCAAAAATAGCTTTTATAAGCTATAATAGTGAAGTGCTTTTAACACAATAGAATTCTTTATAGAAATTTGGGTGACTCTATTATGGAAAATAAAAAAGGATTTTCCGATCGTTTTGATTGGACACTCGCTTTTATTATATTATTGTTTCTTATAATCAGCTTACTGGCGATTTCTTCTGCTCAAACGTCTGGCCAATACACTACCAATTTTGTGTTTAAGCAATTGTTTTGGTATGGAGTTGGAGTAGTGATCATCACCATAGTAATGCTATTTGAACCAGAACAATATAAAAAAATGTCTTGGATCATCTATGGTTCAGGTGTGTTCCTATTGTTTGTATTATTTATCCTGCCTGAGAGTTTAGAGATTGTTGCAAGAAGAAATAATGCAAAGAGCTGGTTTCACCTGCCGTTTGGAATAGGAAGTATACAACCAGCCGAATTCATGAAAACCTTCTATATATTAGGGATGGCCCGCCTCATTACAAAGCATAATGAGGTAAATATTATTAAAACAATAAAAAGCGACTTCCTTCTTTTAGGAAAGATTGCACTTGCTTTGCTCGTGCCGTTAGGGTTTATTTTAATGCAACCGGATTTAGGTACCGCCTTAGTATTCTTAGCAATTACTGCAGCCTTAATTATAGTAGCAGGAATTACCTGGAAAATAATCCTTCCTTTATTTATAGGTGGAATTACAATTGGCGCTTCCCTTTTATGGATGGCTCTCAACTTGCAAGATTTTTTATCAGACAAGCTTGGTTTTAGTTCCTACCAATTTGCTCGTATTTATTCTTGGATAGATCCATACTCTTATGCATCGGATGAAGGGATGCATCTCATAACCTCCTTAAACGCTATTGGCTCGGGAGAAATTTTCGGAAAAGGATACGGTGGGAGAGTTGTCTATGTACCGGAAAATCATACTGATTTTATCTTCGCGGTTATCGGAGAGGAATATGGATTTATCGGAGCTAGTATTGTTGTAAGCTTGTTTTTCCTGCTTATTTTTCATTTAACGAAAATTACGCTTGAATTAAAGGACCCATATAGTACTTATGTGTGTGCAGGAATTATTGCAATGATCACATTCCACGTTTTTGAAAATATCGGCATGACGATTCAGTTATTACCTATAACAGGTATACCTTTGCCGTTTATCAGCTATGGAGGAAGTTCCTTGATGGGTAATATGCTAGCTATAGGATTAGTTTTTAGTATGAAATTTCATCATAAAACCTATATGTTTGCTAAGGATAATGAATAATATAGATAGCAATTCACCTTCTCCAGAACAAAACATTGCATTTGCTTACTTGTAAATATACTTTTTTCCACTAAAAAGAGGGTAGCTCGAAATTTCGTTTTACACGATATCTCAAGCCACCCTCTTTTTAACTTTGCACATGAGGACTTTGTGCTGGTGGTGATAAAGCTTTTAGCATGTCAAGTCGTGATTTGGTCATTGTAACAGTCACACCAAGCTTTGTTAGATTACTTACAATTTTCTTTAAATCCACTTCTTTTGCCAATCCACCTCAGTCCTTTCTATAAAATAGGATGTCTTTTATCTATAAAAAGTTGCTTGTTTATCTAATTTTTATCTATTTTATAATACCACTTTTTACTAACCCCTAACCTTTCATTTATATTACATATTTTACGGGCATGTAAACCATTCTATCACCTAAAGGAGTGATAGTTATGATCGTTCAGGATGTAATGAGTAAAGAGGTAGTCACTTGCAATCCTACTGACTATGTAAATGAAGTTGCTGACCAAATGAGGACTTTGGACATCGGTTGTATACCGGTCGTAAGTAAAAACCAATTAGTCGGTATTATTACGGATAGAGACATAGTCACTCGGGCCGTAGCTGACGATGTAAAATGTAAAGTAGAAGAAATAATGACTAAGTCCATCATTTCTATATCCCCTCTCGACACTACATCAGATGCAGCAACACTAATGGGAGAACACCAAATTAGACGTCTACCCGTCTTAGATGAAGGACAATTAGTTGGCTTTTTATCTATAAGTGACTTAGCCTTTCCTTTTCCACATATCCAAGAAGTTTCTAATGCTATCAAAAGTATATCCGAACCTAACCACCCTTAAACCTGTTTTCTTGATTTTCTACAAATAAACATCCCTATCCTCTGAAATGCTATACTAATAAGAAGTGTAGAATTCAGAAAGCAGGTTTTACGATGAAAAAAATATTAATAACTTTAATGTCCATTCAATTTTTAGTCTACTTAGGCTTTGGAATCATTATTCCGGTTTTACCAGAAGTTATATTACAAGAGCACTATCATGAAATTCACGTAGGTGGCCTACTAACCGTTTATGCTCTGGCATCTTTTTTTACAGCTCCTCTTTGGGGTATGCTGTCAGATCGGCTAGGAAGAAAATCGCTCATACTAATCGGTTTACTAGGGTTCAGTCTAAGCTTTTGGCTATTCTCTATGTTTTTTAGCTCCTTAGTAATGCTATATCTTTCTAGAGTGATCGGTGGATTATTTTCAGGAGCTTTATATGCCGCAGTCACTGGTTTTGTTGCAGATTTATCTGACGAAGAAAATAGAACAAAGTATATGGGCTTTTTAGGAATGTCTATTGGGCTAGGATTTATATTTGGTCCAGCTATTGGTGGAGTACTAGGACACTACAGCCTGACACTTCCATTTAATACCTCTGCCATTCTATTGTTAATCATCTTTGCTTATGCACTTATAATTTTAAAAGAACCAATACGGACTGGGGAAGCGAACAAAAGGGCTATTCTTCCGAAGGGTGCTTTAAGCCTATGGTCTTATCGCATCAAATATCTTTTCCTTTCTTCCTTTGCCATTACTTTTTTACTTGCGGGATTAGAAGGCACCTTTCAATTATTTCAGATTGAGAAGGTTAACATAACTCCCCTTCAAATCGGCTATCTATTTATGTTCAGCGGATTTGTAGATGCAGCTATTCAGGGTGGCGTTGTTAGAAAAATAAAAAATGGCACAGAAACAACTTGGTTAATTTATGCACAAGTAATTACTGCGATAGGTTTATTTTTAACTCTATTTACAACTAGCCTTTTTTGGGCAGGGCTTTCTCTATGTGTATTTACAGCAGGAAATGCTTTAGCCAGAACTACCATTGTCTCTTTGACCTCCAAGGAATCAGGTGGAAGGTATGGGACTGCTGCTGGTATGAGTTATTCTATGGACAACTTAGGAAGAATTTTCGGTCCCTTATTATTTACATGGATTTTCACAAAGCAACCTGATAACTTGTATGCAATTTCTGGTGTCCTCGCTATATTATCCATTATTCTTATTTATTTCTTTAAAAGATCCACCAAAACATTAAATGAAATGCCAAGAAGCTAAGCGCTCCTTGGCATTTTTTAAAAAGATAAGAAAAATAGTATATAACGTTGCTATCCCGCTATAAAGGGGGGGGGACGACTTTGTTCGGAGTGGAAGTGCCTCCTCTCCGTCCCCCATTTGCTTGTCGGGGCAGACATAGGCGCTTGCGCTTTTCTTATTGTCTAGCTCCAGCGCCTTTCCCCTCGAGGTCAAATGGCTGCCGGCTCCGGTGGCCAAGTGCCTCCTCGCCGTCCCCCATTTGCTTGTCGGGGCAGACATAGGCGCTTGCGCTTTTCTTAGACTTCTAGTTGTGGTGCTGTTTCTTGTAGAGGTGCATCCCCTGTTGCTTCTCTAATAACAGATGGTCTAGCTAAAATGAGGACAGTTAGAATGAGCAATCCGCTGGAAACTAATAAGATTATTTGTGGGGATACCACATCGTACAGATAACCGAAGATTACCATTCCCAGAGGCATTAAAGCCATTGCACCAGTTTCTAAAATAGAGAATACGCGTCCCTTGAAGTCATCTTCTATTGTCTTCTGCATGAATACCTGCATAGGGGTATTCGTAATGATCATAGAGGCACCAAAGCCAAACATTAGGACTATATAATACCCGACCATTACGTAATAACTCATATCTGTCATTAATGGTATTGCAACAGAAGCAAGTATTAGTCCAAGCCCAACAATACTCCATTTGGAAACTAAGAACGGGTTTTTTACTTCTTTTCTACTTGTAAAGTAAATGGATAAAAGCAGCATCCCAATAGCAAAGGCCCCTTCTGTATAACCAAAATGGATAGAATCCATTTTTAACTTTTCAATTAATATAAAGGAGTATCCAACCTGAAATGCCCCAAATAGAAAGTTAACAAGTAAGGAAATAACAATCATCACTTTTAAGATACGGTGCTTCATTAAATAACGGACACCTGCTTTCATACTTTGGAACATTGACTCCTGCTCCGTCCCTTCTGCCACTTCCTTCCTTACAGCAAAAAGTTTAAAGTTCATCGTTGATTCCAAAGCAACCGCTATGATAGAAGCAGTAAGATAAATAGCTAGAAATGTTTCCATAGAAACTGTTCCATACAAGATCCCTCCTACTGCCGGACTACCAATAGCTGCAAATGATATAGAAATTTGATTTAGAGCCATTGCCTTTTGAATTCTTTCTGAATCTATTAGACCAGTTACGGAAGAACTAAACGTTACTCCAGAGAAAGTGGATGCTAACGATAAAATAACAGTAGTTATATAGATAGCCACTAGCGACAACCCAATGTTAAAACTGACAATTAATAAACCTGCAAGTGCTAAGGAAGTAGCGATTTGTGCAGATATAACGATTGCTTTTCTGGAATATTTGTCAGCTGCATAGCCAGCAAAAGGAGCAACAAGGGTTCTTGGAAGAATGCTGCAAATCAGATTTGCCGCGAAGCTTGTTGCAGAACCCGTCAAATGTAAAATGTAAAGACTAATTG
>CAKQHO010000072.1 GCA_934234185.1 uncultured Psychrobacillus sp.
GCCCAGCACCAAGGGGTTGAATTACTAAGTAAGATATAAATATATCTGTATCGGAAGTAAATGATTGTATGGCAAATAGAGGTAATGCCTGAGTGAAGCTTAAAATAGCAGTTAAGGTAGTTACCCAAAGAACTCTGCTACGAGGATTTTTTTTTAAAAACCAAGGACTTGCCTTTTGAAATAGGATTATACAAAATGTAAAATAGATAACTCCCAACCAAAAACCCACATCAAACCCATATAAAGCTCTTATTCCTATAGCAAGAACTCCTAATAATGGACCTAATCCCACATACAAAGCCCCTACGATAATAGGTATATTCCGTAGATTAAGCTGAAAATCGGCAAACTCTGAATAACTAACGGCAAAGCAAATAAGCAGACTAATTGTGAAGTATATAGTAGCTATTGTTGAGAGATTTTTAACCTTATCAATCCAAAGAAGTGAGATAAATAGCAGTACGATCAAAAGAGATAGGTTAAATAAAAAATGAATAGTTAAACTCAAAAAAAACACCTCTTTTAGGAGACAAATCTTGATGTATTATTTATGTAAAAGATGACATTTTACTGGTTTAAAAGATATATACAAGCTAAATTTCTTCCCATTGTCATTGCGTATGTGAATAGTTCCTTTCAGTGAATGAATCATTTCAAAAGCGATAGTCATGCTCAAGTCCTGGAAATTTAAGGTATCAGCCGTGCGAGAATTTTGTAGTAATACGATAATTTCACCATCAATGTCAGCAGTTTCAATAATAAGAGCCCCACCACTAGTCATAGATTCTATTACACACTTTCCAATATTTAAAAAAGACTGCTGAAACTTAGAGCGATCTCCTTCCATTATTTTTGTGGAAGTAAAATTGTCAATAATTTTAACGGAATGATAATTGGCTAGAGGTTTTAGTAATTGAATTACTCTATAAAGCTCCTCATTTACATGAAAACGACTAGTTGATTCGGTTATAGGCTTGGAATAGGTGAGATAACCTTGAATAATACGTTCTGCAGAATCTAACTCATCCTTTAGGATCGATAAGTATTGGTTACGTTTTTTCGAGGATAGCCCAGCTTGATCTAATAACTCAACAAAACCCATTGCAGTAGTTAAAGGGTTCCTTATTTCATGAGTAATGGCAGCTCCCATTTGTTCAATTGCTGCAGCCTTCTCTGACTTCACAAGCTCTTGATGAAAATAGTAATTCTTTTGTAAAACTTCAATAATAAAAGATAAAGTGGCAACACTTATTGGGGGAATCACAATATACGCGAAAAGAACATCGGTGTTATTTGTTAAATCAGTGACTAGCATAAGTGTTGATAAGTCGATAATACTGAACCCTAGAGAGACAACAAACGCATAGAATATTCGATGAGATGATTTTTGAGATAAAAACTTTAATGAGTGGCAATAAAGGATAGAACTTAAAATTCCATATGACAAAATACTTTCAAAAAAACCAAGGTCTATCCCGTAAAATCCTCTTAAGCTTATAACGAGGAAACCAAGAAAAGGACTGAAACCAAAATATAATCCACCTACTATCAGCGGAACGGATCTTAGATTTAACAGTAAGCTCTCGGAAACTTTATATGAAAAAACAAAGCAAAAGATGATAGAAAGTGAGAAATACAATAGTAATAATTTTTTTTGCCTAAATAAATTTTCTGGCTTTCGAAAAACAGAAAAGAAAAGAAAAAAAAGGAGAATAATTAAAGATAGGTTAAAGAAAAAATTTATTGTTATATTTCCCAAGAGAGTTCCCTCGTTTCTCACGAGTAAAATTATAGGTTTATAGTACCTTTAATTTACATCTTTTACAAGCTTACTATTAAAATATTTGGAAAATTAAATAATTATATCCAAATAGTAATTACTTCATTCACTAGTGGGAAAAGTAAAATAGGGTATAGTATTAACTTTAAATGACAAATAAATAGTGAATATCTTATGTTCTTCTTAATATGATTTAATAGCTGTACCTTCAACTAATAGTAGTTAGCTGAGAGTTGCTCTTTCATCTCATTTATCATTAGAAGAAAAAGTTTACATTAAAATGTAATTTATAGGTGAGGTAATCTTTTTTGTCAAAATACATAATATTTATGTTTAATATTTCCAAAACCCCTTTTCCGTTGTATAGTCGATTATAGTATTTAAAAAGAAATAATCATTTTCTTTAACGTACTATGCAAAAATTAAAGGAAAGTAGTGAACCATATGAAGCCAGGGATAACAGCAAAAGATGTAGCTAAGCTTGCTGGAGTATCTCAATCATCTGTCTCGCGTGTCTATTTTAAGGGAGCGACTGTTTCTTCAAAGACAAGAGAAAAAGTATTAGCAGCAGCGAAGGAACTAGGGTACAGGCCAAATGAATTTGCTAGAAGTCTTATAACTAGCAGAACAAAGATTATTGGCTTGGTTATGAAGGGTATTCAAAACCCCTTTTACCCACAGGTCTTAAAACAATTTACAACGTCATTTAAAAAATTGGGGTATAGCATCTTGTTTGTTTACACTAATAATGACGAGATTCAAAAAGAAGATATAGAGATATTGTTAAATTACAATGTAGCTGGTGTAGTTATTACCGATGCAACCTTATCCTTAAATGCTACAGAGGACTTTATTAATAATGAGATACCTCTTGTGCTATTTAACCGAAAAATTATAGATGATCAGATCTATTCAGTTTGCTGTAATAATTTTGAGGCAAGTAAACAGATAGCTAATTTTCTTCTAAGCTGTGGCTGTGAAAACCTTGTATATATATCGGGTAACGAAAATACCTCTACAAGCAAAGAAAGAGAAGAAGGTTTTATCGCAGTATTACAAAAGGAAAATATTACTTATCAAAAGTATATCTCTGACTTCACCTATAAAGGCGGCTATCAGACAGCAAAAGAAATTCTAAAGGAAAAAATACTTCCGGATGGTTTCTTTGTTGCTAATGATATTATGGCTTTAGGAGTATTGGATGCACTACGTGAGGAAAATATTACGGTACCTGAGATGACAAAGGTTATTGGGTTTGACAATATAGAAATGGCATCTTGGCCAGCTTATAGTTTGACCACTTGGGAACAGCCCATCAAGGAAATGGTAGATCAAACAGTAAACTATTTAATCTCTCAGATTACGGGCAGCTCTAGCGTGGTAGAAAAAGTGGAGTTTGATGGAAAGTTAATTGTTAGAAAATCGACATAAACTATTTGACTTAAAACATTTTTTAGAATAATCTTACTTGTATACATTTTTGCATACGTATGCAACACCTTTACATTTTAGAAATGAATGCGGTTACAAAAAAGGAGGATAACAACATGGTAAAGATTGTAAAAGCAGGTAAATCTCAAGAAGAAGTAAGTGCAAACGATTCAAAGGTTTCTCAAATCGTTGCAGAGGCATTAAAGAATGTGGAGACAAAAGGAGATCAAGCTGTTCGAGAGCTTTCTGAGAAGTTTGATAAATGGACTCCTGAATCATTTAGACTGACAAAAGAACAAATTGAAGAAATTGTAGCAAAGGTACCAGAAGAGGTAATAGACGATATCAAATTTGCTCAAAAAAATATTCGTGAATTTGCAGAGGCACAGTTGGCATCTTTACAAGATGTGGAAGTTGAAAATATCCCAGGTGTAATTCTAGGGCATAAAAATATTCCAGTAAACAGTGTTGGCTGTTATATTCCTGGTGGACGTTACCCGATGGTCGCTTCGGCACATATGAGTGTTTTAACTGCGAAGGTAGCGGGAGTTAACCGTGTGATTGCTTGTACTCCACCTATTAATGGAGAAATACCAAATGCAACAATTGCTGCTATGTATCTAGCTGGAGCCGATGAAATCTATTTACTTGGAGGCATCCAAGCAATGGGTGCAATGGCAATAGGTACAGAGACTATTGAAGCTGTAGACATGATTGTTGGCCCAGGAAATGCTTTTGTTGCAGAAGCGAAACGTCAGCTTTATGGTCGTGTAGGTATTGATTTATTCGCTGGCCCAACAGAAACATTGGTAGTAGCTGATCATACAGCAGATGCTGAAATGGTAGCAACCGATATTCTCGGACAAGGAGAGCATGGACCAACTTCTCCTGGAGCTTTAATCACAACCTCTGAGAAACTAGCAGAAGAAACATTGAAAGAGATTGAACGTCAATTAGAAACTCTTCCTACAGCAGACGTGGCTCGTGTGTCTTGGGAGGATTATGGCCAAATTTTGTTAGTGGATTCTATTGAGGAAGCTAGAATAGAGGCAGATCGTTTAGCTTTTGAACATGTTGAAATCCTGACAGAGGATCCGAATTATTTCTTAGAAAATATGACTAATTACGGATGCCTTTTCTTAGGTCCAGAAACAAACGTTGCATACGGAGACAAGGTTATTGGAACAAACCATACTCTTCCTACGAAGGGTGCTGCAAGATATACAGGGGGACTGTGGGTAGGTAAATTCATTAAAACAGTTACTTATCAAAAGGTGACACCAGAAGCAAGTGCTTATATTGGGGAATATGCAGCACGTTTATGTCAGCTTGAGAACTTTGCAGGGCATGCCGAGCAAGCGCTGCTTCGTGTAAGAAGGTACGGGAAGAAATAATGCTAATGGGGTATTGGGGGAAATAGTATGTTAGGTGCAATAGGGTTATTTGGTGGATTGGCGCTATTAATCTATTTAACGATGAAAGGGATGAACCTGTTAATAGCAGCGCCGTTAACAGCGCTATTCGTAGCTGTGTTAAATGGATTGCCCATTTTCCCACAGCTTGCAGAAGAGGGTGCAGCAACCTTTTTGACAAATTATATGACAGGGTTCACGGGCTTTATCACATCCTGGTGGTTAATGTTCTTAACAGGAGCCATTTTTGGAAAGGTCATGGAGGATAGTGGGGCTGCCGACAGTGTCTCTCAATGGGTAGTTTCAAAGATTGGTATGAAGCGGGCAGCACTTGCTGTCATTCTAGCTTGTGCCGTGTTAACTTACGGAGGAGTTAGCCTCTTTGTTGTAGCTTTTTCTGTTTATCCAATGGCTTTGAGCTTGTTTAAGCAGGCAGATTTGCCTAGACGATTCATTCCGGCGGCACTTGGATTTGGTTCCACAACCTTCACCATGACATCTGCCGGGTCTCCGGAAATCCAAAACTGGATACCGATAGAGTTTTTAGATACTAGACATACGGCAGGCTGGGAAGTCAGTATTATAGTGGCAATTTTCATGGCTGCCTTTGGGTATTGGTGGTTAAAGAAGATTATCAACAAAGCAATGGCAAATGGGGAACATTTTGTAGAAAGAGATACAGATGTGAAG
Source organism: uncultured Psychrobacillus sp. (assembly GCA_934234185.1). Classification (GTDB taxonomy): domain Bacteria; phylum Bacillota; class Bacilli; order Bacillales_A; family Planococcaceae; genus Psychrobacillus. Next base: position 5,314 of record CAKQHO010000072.1, read on the forward strand.
GTAGAGGCTCGAACAGAGCTTCCGAATCCGTTACTGAGTATGATACCGCTATTGGTAGTGCTCGTTATTTCATTCGTCTTCCATGACTCCCTAAAAACTTCCGCGTTAATCATCGCATTAACAGGCGGAATCGTGTCTACTTACCTGATTAATAGAAGATACTTCCGAGCATTTGGAAATGCAGTTGGAGAAGGAGCTGCAGGTGCAGTTATCGCAATTGCAAATACAGCTGCCGTAGTTGGATTTGGAGGAGTTGTAAGGGTAACTCCGTCATTTGAAGCAGCTGTAGAGGTAATGACAAATATTCCGGGAAGCCCCTTAATAGGAGGTGCTTTAGCCGTAGCGGTAATAGCAGGTTTAACAGGCTCTTCCTCAGGAGGTCAGGCTATTGCTCTGCCACTTCTAGCTCCTCATTACTTAGATATGGGAGTGAACGCAGAGGCGCTTCATAGAACTGTAGCAATTTCCTCGGGCTCACTAGATTCTTTACCTCAAGGCGGTTATGTTGTAACGACCATCCGATCCATTTGTGGAGAAACCCATAAAGACGCATATCCTGCGTTTGGTGCAATGACTGTAGTAGTTCCGATTTTAGGAGCAATTTTAGCGGTAATCTTATTTTCTTTTGGTTTAGGAATTTAATGAATTCAGAATACCCAGCAAATATGTTTGTTGGGTATTCCTATTAACACAGGGGGTAGGAGAAATGAGTAACAAGCTGGCTATTCTTGGCTGTGGAACAATGGGTCATTCTATTGCGTTATCTGCGGCGTGGGCAGGTATGAATGTAAGCGTTTATGGTGTGAACGAACAGGATCTGGAAAATGCTACAAAAGGGCTTCGTAGCAAAATAAAGGTGATGGCGGATAACAACGTGTTTAACAAAGAGCAAGCTATAAAGATCTTAGGAAACATAAAACTATCGCTATCGTTAGAAGAAGTGATAGAAGCTTCGAACTTTATTATTGAAGTAATTCCAGAGGAACTAGAGCTTAAAAAAGAAATGTATGAGAAATTAGAAAAACTAGTCGGACCGGAGGTTATTATTGCAAGTAATACGTCAGGATTTAAACCAAGCTTACTTTCTGAAAATATGAAGTTTCCAAATCGTTTTGTGGTAACACATTTCTGGAATCCGGCTCATTTAATTCCTTTAGTTGAGGTAGTCAAAGGGCCTAGTACAGATGAAAAAACAATAACAAAAGCGATGCAAATGATGAAGGATATGAAAAAGAAGCCTATTCTTATACAGAAAGAGATTCCAGGCTTTATCGGCAACCGTCTACAATACTCTCTTTTCAGGGAAGCACAATCGTTATTGGATGCAGGTGTAGCCACGAAAGAGGATATTGATGCAGCTGTTACGTACAGTATAGGAAGACGTCTTCCTGTAACTGGGCCATTAATGACAGCTGACATGGGAGGGTTAGATGTTTTTTCTGCTATTTCGAACTATCTGTTTGATGATCTAAGTACAGCAAAACACTCAGGAAGATTACTTACAGAGCTTGTAGATGAGCAAAAGCTAGGTGATAAAACTGGGGAAGGGTTCTATACATGGAACGAGGAATTCTCCACACAAAAAAATACAGAGCGTGAACAAACACTTATCCATTTTCTGAAGAGGGATTTAGAAAAGATGGGGGAGGAGTAAAATGAGCACTTTTTTTTCTGAATTAGTGAATAAGACAATTATAGTAACCGGAGGAAGCAAAGGAATAGGAAAGGACATAGCTTTGACTTTTGCTAAGCTAAAAGCTAATGTCATAATCTCTGGTAGAAGTCAACAAGCCTTGAACGAAACGCTCACAGAATTACATGCATTTAATCCAAGATGCATGGCAGTTCAAGGAGACTTGAGCAAGCTTTCAGATGTGCAACATTTAATAGAACAAACGGTAAAAGCCTTCGGAACAATTAATGTATTGGTTAATAATGCAGGAGTGAACATTGCAAAGCCAGCATTAGAGGTTACGGAAGAAGATTGGGATACTGTATTGGATTTAAACTTAAAGTCAGTATTTTTCCTGAGTCAGGCAGCAGCCAGGCACATGATAGATCATAAAGGTGGTAAAATTATTAACATAGCCTCTCAAATGGCTTTTGTAGGATATTATAAGCGAGCCGCTTATTGCTCCAGCAAGGGCGGCCTGGTACAACTGACAAAGGCACTTGCGGTAGAGTGGGCAACTGATGGAATTAAAGTAAATGCAGTAGCCCCAACCTTTATTGAAACAGAGTTGACAGCAAAAATGTTCGAGGATGAGGGTTTTAAAAAAGACGTAGAAAGTCGGATTCTACTGGAAGGTTTGTCACAGCCAAGTGATATATCAGGGGCGGTTCTTTTTCTAGCCTCTAATATGGCAAACTTTATAACTGGTGAAACGATTAAGGTCGATGGTGGATGGACTGCAATTTAGTAATATGAGGGGGAAGGGTCTTGGAAGGAAAAGTTCTTTTTATTACAGGAGCGGCAAGGGGAATAGGATATGATATTGCAAAGGCATTCTTACAGACCGGAGCTAATGTTGTCATATCTGATATTTCTCAAGAAGCTTTGGATGGAGCAGTGAGAACCCTTGGTGGAAACGTGAAGGGGATAGTTTGTGATGTTACGAAGGAAAAGGATATTGAAAAAGCTATTAACTATACAATAGAGTCATTTGGTAGAATTGACTATTTGGTAAACAACGCAGGAATGCAACATGTTTCCTTTATAGAGGATTTTCCAACTGAAAAGTTTGAGCTTCTTTTAAAAATTATGCTAACGGCACCTTTCGTTGCGATGAAATATGCTATTCCCCATATGAAGAAACAGAAATTTGGAAGAATTATTAATATGGCCTCTATTAATGGAGTAATAGGATTCTCAGGAAAAGCTGCGTATAACTCCGCTAAGCATGGGGTAATTGGTTTAACTAAGGTTGCAGCATTAGAGACGGCTGCCTATGGCATCACTGTTAATGCCATTTGCCCAGGGTATGTAGATACTGACCTTGTGCGTAATCAATTCCAAGATTTAGCAAGAACACGTAACATAGAGCTAGAGCAGGTGCTGGAAGAGGTTTTATATCCACTAGTACCCCAAAAGAGATTATTGGATGTCCAAGAGATTACGGACCTTACTTTATATGTAGCTAGCGAAGCGGCAAAGGGTATGACAGGTCAGGCAATTATTTTAGATGGCGGATATACAGCGCAATAACGAGAGATGTGGAGGTGAATTAAATCACTTCTACATCTTTTTTTAAAAATTGAGTGGCTGGGGAACTGCCTTTTCTCCATTTCCAATTTGCTTGTTCATTAGTTATATATAAAAATTTTAGAGAATCTCCATTAGAAAAGATTTCATGTCGCAATTTTTTTACGCGAAATGTGTTTTCTTCATGAGATATAGCCTAACGAATGAAATAACAAATGTGGTCAAGTTGGACCAATTTCCGTCTACTAGTATCGTTCCTTCTCTTTTTCATGTTAAAATAAGCACTTAGCAAAAAAGAAGGAAGTGTTAATATGGTAGGGCGTAATGAACCTTGTCCATGTGGAAGTGGAAAGAAATTCAAAAAGTGCTGTGAGTCAAAATCGACTGTTACTATAGAGGAAGTGCAAACAGAGGAAATAGAAAAAATTCTTCAAGGATTCTATGATGAATATCCAAAAAGAAAGGATATTCCCGCTTTTGCAGAAATGGCAAAGGGATGGAAAGAACAATTAAGCTCTTACATAGAAGAGGAAATGATAGAAGCAATCGTATTAGACGAATTCTTTTTTCATTACCGAAAGGATATTTGGAGCGAGTATTTAGAGAAACAAAGTAAGAAAGTAGCAAGACCATCAACTTTAGAGACATTAAAGGGATGGACAGAGCCACGCGCATTTATAGGAGAAGTGTTAGAGGTAAAGGAAGACTATTTAACCGTTCGCAATATATTTGAAGATGAAAGAATTTCTTTGAGAAGAGAAAGTGAAAAACCAGTACCAGTAGGTATGTTTGTATATAGTTTTATATTGCCGGAAAGTAGTAAAAAGCAAGGGGATTATTTGGCTATTTCCAGTCTAATCTTTATTCCAGTCGATCATAAAGCTACATTTGATCAGTTCGCTCAACAGTTTGTAGAGACTGCTCAATCACTAGAGGAATTCTTAAAAGAAAATGAATTGCAAATGTGGAGAACTTTAGGAGAGAATGGCTACGAGGGAGGAGAGTATACCTTTTTCGAAGCTGGAGTCCTAAGAAAAGCGATAAAGTTTTTAGAAGCACATCAGAGAGACTATTTACCTTTAGTAGTGGCGGTAGAAGATTATCTGTTTGAAAAACAACCAAATGCTCGTAAGGATGTAGCTATTGCTGCAGGAGCTATTCGATATGGTCAGGAATTTGGGTTGTTTGAATCACTTCACCTTACTGTAAAAGAAATAGCAGAGGAATTTGAGGTATCCACATCCTCTTTAACTAAATACTATCAAGAGCTCAAGGACTATCACGGGCAAAAGTAATGGCAAGGGAGAGTGAAAACTCTTCCTTGCTTTTTTTTAGGAAGACTTATGTTTAGGTTACTTTGAAGCTTACTATGTATCACAAAAAATATGTATTACTAAAATATACTGTGTTCTCGGATTGTTATACGAAAGCATACATGTTTAGCTGCTCCAAAAAAGGATAAACAGATAGAAATAAGAGAGAGGTGATTTGGATGAAGAAGCATAAAGATGAAGAAAAGTTTGATTTTGATAAAAACCCTGGTAAAAATAACAATCCCGGCGGTTTAATAGATAACCCAGACGATTTAGATACAGAAAAAGAAAGTATTTTTGATCAGCACGAAGATATGCAGACAGTTGATCCTATTCCAATGGAGGAGTTAAACGAAAAAGTAAGAGATGAAAAAAATCATTCATCTACGAAGAACACCTCCTCCACAGATAAACGCTATCCAGGGTAATGTTTAATTACCTAAACCTAAGACCATAATGGTTATAAGAAGTTTAGAGGAGTGATAAAATGGTTACTATTAAAAAGCTACTAATTCCTACGAGCTTATTTATCGGCTTAGGCTTAGCTGGATGTGGTGATGAAGAAACTCTTAGTGAACCCTTAACTAAGGAAACTGTAGAAAGTGAATTCGGTTTTGTTTCTTTTGATTTAGATATTGATACAGCTGAAACAAGAGATGCAGTGGAAGCTTCTTTTGATATGGATGCTAAGGAAACAGAAGCAGAATATGTCAATCGAATAGAATCAAAAGAATTATATGGTGATGACGCCTATAATTATTTAAAGCCAATTTTTAAGAACCTAAATCTTCAAAAGAATATGGAGCAGGAAGAGGTTATTAAAAAAGTACTTAAGGAATTCAATGTAAGTGATTATGTAGAATTTGAATTAGATATAGAGTATGAAGATGGTTCAGAAACAGAGTATCGAGATAAAAAATAAGCAATTATTGAAGGCAGCTAAGAAAGATACTTTCTTAGCTGTCTTTTACTTTTAAAGCTATCTAACATTATTACAAAGAAGTTAAAGATTTATAAATAGGTTAGTAATCTTCCAAGTATGGGTAAATAAGTATTAAGTACTTACGCTTAAAAACAAGGAGGATATTAAATGAATATGAAAAGCAACAGACGAATTGAGATAGCTCATTCACAGGATGAAATATTTGAAAAGCTAGAGCTCCTACAAACAGAGGGGTATTCGGAAAGTGATATTCATGTCATCTCAAAGGAACGAGGAGATTTAAGCACACTGAGTAGACATACGGATGTTTCTACTCATGAGGCGGGCTCTATGATGGATACTTTCAAATCCTGGTTTACTGGAGAAACAGCTATTTCAGAAGGATTGAAGAATCTAGACTTAAGCGAGGAAGAAACAGAGCGTTATACGAGAGAGGTAGCTAGTGGCGGTATAGTTTTATATACAGATGTTCTAACACATGCCTATCAAGAAACTGCAGCAACTTCAGCTACTACGGACCCATCTTTGTTAGGAGGACATACTAACTCTGTTGGAACTGATTTAGTGGAAAAGCGCTTCACAGAAACCGAAGAACCACTAAGTGATATAGCAAAAGAAGAGGGTTTTACACCGTCTACTAATGAATTCGTAAATGAAACAGATGGTCGATTAGATGAGCCACAGGATCGTTTTGAAAGAGGAGAGAGCTTTCAAACAGACCCTATACTAGCTAAAGAAACAAACCATATTGGTCATTCTATGGAAGAGGACACATTAAAGAGGAATAAGAGACCATATCTTGATGAAAGTTTGCCATTAGAAGAAAGAGCATATGGCACACACTCTCCTGGGGCAGATCCCAATTTAGGGCCAGCTGCTTTCAGTGATCCAGAAGTAGAAAGAGCTACGAAAGAAGAAGACGGAGAAGAAGTAAAATATGAAAGAGCAAAAAAACTAGAAGAAACTAATCCTATGAAGCGAATGGATTTAAAATAATATATTAGCCCCTCTGATAGAGGGGCTTTGTGTTTATAGAATAAAAGGATAAGATATGGAAAGGGGGGAATGAGAATGGATTTTGTAGCATTGGATTTTGAAACGGCAAATAGCTCAAGGTCAAGCGTATGCTCAGTAGGATTAGTAGTAGTCAAAAATGGGGATATACAAGAAGAAATTCATACATTGATTAATCCGTTAAGTGAGTTTCATTATTTTAATACACGTATACATGGAATAACAGAAGATATGGTAAGGGATTCGCCTACCTTTGAGGAATTTTGGCCAGATTTTAAGGGATATATGGAGAATCAAACGCTTATTGCTCATAATGCTAGTTTTGATATCGGAGTTCTGAGAGAGTCTATTACGAAATGTCATGAAAAACATCCTGACTTTTTATATGCTTGTTCATACAGAATTTCTAAAAAAGTATGGCCAGAATTATATAATCATAAGCTCTCCACCGTATCGAGCCATTTAGGTATTCCATTAAAACATCATGACGCCTTAGAGGATGCAAGAGCAGCAGCTATTATAACAATGGAAGCAATGAAACAAACCAATACATCTTCTATAGAGGAGTTATCAAAGCTTCATAAAATAAAGCTTCATAATTTTATATTACCGTTGAAACAGGCAACACGTTAAATAGAGACGTATAATTTTATAATAGAAGTGAGAACCTAGCTGTGAGTACATGAAAAGAGGGATGAAGAATGGGAAAGTCAATGTCTTATGGAGATGATTATAAGTATATCCCTACAACTTCTGTTGCTAGCGGTTCAGGGATACAGTTAATGCCAGATGTATATTCTCATACTATACAAATTGTTAATATTTGCTTAGTTGGTGACGAAGAAAGCTTTGTCTTAGTGGACGCGGGTATGCCAAAATCAGCGGAGAAAATTTTAGAAACGATAGAAGAACACTTTGGTGAAAATAAAAGACCAGAAGCAATAATACTGACACATGGCCACTTCGATCATGTAGGTGGCATTATAGAGCTAGTGGAAAAATGGAAAATTCCAGTGTATGCACATCCACTAGAATTGCCATTTTTAACTGGAAAGAAAAGTTATCCAGAGGCAGATCCTTCGGTAGAGGGAGGCATGGTTTCAAAAATGTCTGGAATGTTTCCACGAGAGCCCATTAATCTTGGAGAATATGTAAGAGAGCTACCGGCAAGTGGAACTGTACCACATATGCCTGGCTTTAAATGGTATCACACACCTGGTCATTCTCCAGGCCATGTATCTCTTTTCCGTGCTTCTGATGGAGTTCTTATTGCAGGTGACGCTTTTGTAACAGTGAAGCAAGAGTATCTTTACAAGGTACTGACTCAAGAGCAAGAGATTAGTGGACCACCAAGATACTTAACTACAGATTGGGTTGCTGCTAAAAATTCTGTAATTTTATTAGAAAACCTTAAGCCTAAAATAGCGATAACAGGTCATGGACTGCCAATGAGTGGAGATGTATTGACCAGTAACCTTCATTTACTTGTAACAGAATTTGAAAGAATTGCAAAACCTTCTCATGGAAGGTATGTAGATGATTCTAAAAAAAGAAGCTGATAAGGCTTCTTTTTTTATATAAGAAAGTAGGGGGCAATGGGAAATGGCTGGGGGCTTTCTCCGCTCCCCATTTCTATGGTTTTCAGTTTCAACGCTTTGCCCTCTCGATGTCAAATGGGTACAGAAAGCTTATCAGGCTGAAAATGTGGATATTCTCTTGTAGCTTGAGTAATAGAGATCAGTAGAGATGTCTTTTTCGAAGTTGAAACCTAAATAAGTTATTATTATTCACTCCTTTACATCCTATCGGTAATACTCTTGACTTAAATTCAGAAGTTTCAATGGGTAGTGACAATTAGCACAACCGCCTAGTAATAACAAACCTCTCAAAAAAGTAGCCTTTTTACCATACATATTCCCTCCTTGCCTTCATTCGAATATAAAAACAATATATATTTTTCTCCTACATTAAATAACTCACATATTGATGTTATATATGCAGAACGCTCAAATTATTTATTTTCTAAGTATTCGTTTTATTATGTTGATTCAAGTAATTTCTTATCTTACAATAAAAAAGTAAAAGAAAAAGAAAGGGGATATAAAATGAAAACCAAGAAATATGGTGCAGTATTTGTAAGCGCTTTACTTATGATGGGTACGCTTGCTGCTTGTGGGGATTCTGATGGTGAATCAACATCAGATGGGTTGGACACCAATATAGTAACAATTGCAACGGGAGGCTCTTCAGGTCCTTATAACATTATTGGAACGACACTAGCTAATGAATATTCCACTGCTTTTGATGTAAATTCTAAGCCTCAAGCTACTGGAGCATCTGTAGAAAATCTAAACCTTATTAAAGAAGGAAAAGTCGAAATGGCTTTTGTTATGAGTGATGTACTAACAGAGGCTGTGGAAGGGACAGGAAACTTTAAAGAAAAGGTGGATGTACAGCAGATCGCTACTTTATATCCTAACTTTGTGCAAATTGTAACCACAGCTAACTCTGGTATAAAAACAGTTGAAGATTTGGTGGGGAAGAGAGTTGCAGTAGGGGATCAAAATTCCGGAGTAGAGGTAAATGCACGGAATTTATTAAATGGACATGGAATTACGTATGATGATATAAAAGTAGATTACCTCGGCTATGCAGAAGCAGCTGATGGCTTAAAATCCGGAAATATTGATGCAGCTTTCTTAACAAGTGGCTTACCGAATTCATCTGTAATGGAATTAGCCTCAAGCCTAGAAATATCCTTAGTTTCAGTAAATCCAGATAAAATTAAAGAAATAGCAAAAGATCAACCTTATTTCGTTGCCATGGATATTCCTGCAGATACGTATGGAAACAAAGAGGCAATACCTACTGCAGCTATTATGAATGCCCTGGTTGTAAGTGGAAAGCTAAGTGAGGACGATGTATACAAACTAACAAAAGAATTCTTTGACAGTTTAGATGCACTAGCAAACTCTCACCAAGCAGCAGCTGAACTTAACATAGAAGACGCGCAAGAGGGGATGGTAGCACCGATTCACCCGGGAGCAAAAAAATTCTACGATGAACAATAAGGTCTTATTGGTTTTAGGGAGCATAGTATTTCTTATGCTCCTTTATCTTTTAATTATAGAGGATACCATAGAAGTCTCATACGGAGGAGAAAGCATCTATGTAGGTGAAAAAACCTTTGAAATTGGATGGATCCATTCAGTGGAAAAAGAAGAATGGTTTGAAACTTACGAAATAGCTGGAGATGAATTACTTTTAAAAGAGACAAGATTTAAAACATTCGGAGCAGGTGTTCCTTCGAATGGAGAAATTATCCCATCAGAAGATGGCTTTGTTCATATGAAGGTGAATCAAAGTATGAAAGAGCTACGGTTAACTGTTTCTCAAAATGTAAAAACGACATTATACTTGGCGAATGAAATAATTCCTTTATATGAGGTAGTGGATGACTATGAAACGGTAACCATTCAAATAAAAAAACGACCAAACTGGTCTTTCTAAGAGGTGAAAAATTGATGACGAAAAAAGAGCAAGAGAGGAATATTATTGCAGATGCCGAGGTGATAACAGAGGAGCAGCAAACAAAAATATTGGAAAAGTTTGATACCGAGTCTAAGGTTAGAAAATTTTCGGGCAAACGAGTTGCATTCGTCGTGGCAGCAATTGCGATTTTCTATTCTCTATTTCATTTATATATAACTTTTAACCCTATGCCAACACTTCAACAAAGAGCAATTCATGTAGCAGTTGGGATGGCTTTAGTATTTTTAATCTATCCTACATATAATAGTCAAAATAGATCTAAGGTAGCCGTATATGATTGGTTATTATTTGTTCTAGCTTTAGCTTCCGCAGGTTATTTAATAGTAGAGTATACCGAGATTGTAACTACTCGTGGTGGAATTCCAAATACACTCGATATCGTGTTTGCGATTATGACTGTTATCCTGATTCTAGAGGCCGCAAGGCGAGTAACAGGCTGGATTTTACCGATCTTGGCACTAATATTTCTAGTATATCCCTTTATCAGCCATTTTAGCTGGCTTCCAAGAAAGATGATGACTAGACAATATGATATGGGAGATATCTTTGGACAAATGTATTTAAAGACAGAGGGGCTATATTCAACGGCAATCGGCGCCTCTGTATCCTTTATCTTTTTGTTTATTCTCTTTGGAGCTTTCCTTGCAAAGTCAGGAATGGGGCAGCTGTTTAATGATTTAGCATTAGCATTAGCTGGTCATAAACAGGGGGGGCCAGCAAAAGTAGCGGTAATTTCAAGTGGATTTATGGGAAGTATTAATGGTGCAGCGGTAGCCAATGTAGTAGGTACTGGGGCTTTTACCATTCCTTTAATGAAAAGAGTGGGATACTCGAAAAATTTTGCGGGAGCAGTAGAGGCAAGCTCCTCAATAGGGGGACAAATACTTCCTCCAATCATGGGAGCGAGCGCCTTCATTATGGCAGAAACAACCGGTGTTGCTTACGGCACTATTGCATTAGCCGCATTGATTCCAGCAGTTCTTTACTTCCTTGCTGTTATCATGCAGGTACATTTTAGAGCGGGAAAAGAAAATCTAAAGGGCATTCCAAAACCTGATCTTCCAAAAGTAAAGGAAGTCCTTATGGAGAGAGGACATTTATTGCTTCCTATTGTATATTTAATAGTGCTTTTATATATGGGAGTGCCTATTGGCTATTCCGCCTTCTATACAATAGTAGCAACAGTTGTGGTGGCTGCAATTAGGAAAAATACTAGAATGTCCTTCAAGGATATTTTAGGAGCATTAGATAGTGGTGCTAGACAATCCTTATCGGTAATGATTGCATGTGCAGTGGTAGGAATTATTATTGGGGTAGTAAGCCTAACAAGCTTTGGTAATGTAATGACTTCTTCAATTGCTAGTTTGGGAGCAGGGTCGCTATTTTTAACTCTATTCTTCACAATGATCGCATCGATGATATTAGGGATGGGTCTACCTTCCATTCCAGCTTATATTATTACCGCTACAATGGCAGCTCCAGCATTGGCAGCCTTTGATATACCAATACTAGTTGCTCATATGTTTGTATTCTACTTTGGAATTTTTGCAAATATCACTCCTCCAGTAGCATTAGCTGCGTTTGCAGGAGCAGGAATTGCAGGTGGAGATCCTATGCGAACAGGATTTACGGCTCTTAAATTATCAGCAGCCGGTTTCTTAATTCCATACTTATTTGTATATAATCCAGCTATGCTAATGATTGATATAACAGATGTTACAATGAATGCGAAGGAGTTCCCAATGGCATCCTTTACAGATATAGCAGTTATTACGATTACGGCCGTCATTGGAATAGTAGCATTAAGCTCTGCGATTGAAGGTTACTTTGCTACTGGCTTAAATGTAATTTCTCGTCTCATCATTGGCATCGGAGCCTTGTTAATGATTATCCCTGAGTTCTATACGGACATTATCGGAATAGTAATCGTTACCATCTTCGGTGGATTGAACTGGTTGAAAAGTAGAAAGGAAAATGCAGGAACATTGAATGTAAACTCTTAAATTATTTACAGATAAAAGACAAAATCGAAGCTGTCGATTTTGTCTCAGATTGTCGACAAAAGGCATCGAGAGACTGACTCTCGATGCCTTTTGTCATTTATTTTTTAAAAATAAGTCCACT